>JBFISJ010000079.1:0-11373 GCA_041608595.1 Nitrospiraceae bacterium | reverse complement strand
GCGGATCGGCATGCTCGTAGAGGTGCGTCCCGTCGAAGACGGCCAGGCCGTGCTCGTCCATCGGAAAATGGGATGGGACCCAGTCGAGGATGACCCCGATCCCCCGCTGGTGGAGGTAATCGATGAGGTACATGAGGTCCTGCGGCGTACCGTAGCACCCGGAAGGCGCGAAGAATCCCGTGATTTGATACCCCCAGGAGCCGAAGAACGGGTGATCCATGATGGGCATGAACTCCACATGCGTGAAGTTCATCCGTTGCAGGTAGTCCGCCAGTTTGGGGGCCAGGTCACGATAGCTCAACGACTGGTTGCCCCGCTCGGGGACACGCATCCATGACCCGAGGTGCATCTCGTAGATGCTGATTGGAGACTCCAAACTGTTCCGACCCTCCCGTGTCTTCATCCACTCGCTGTCGCCCCACACGTAGTCCAGATCCCAGACGATGGAGGCCTTTTTGGGGGGAATCTCGTTGAACAGCGAGAAGGGGTCGGCCTTCTCAACGCGGTACCCGTTAAATCGGGAGTGAATGCGGAACTTGTACAGCGCACCCTTGGTGACCGCCGGAATGAACCCTTCCCAAATGCCCGATTGTCCACGGACCTGGAGCGGATGCCGTTCGTGCTCCCACTCGTTGAAACTGCCCATGACGAAGACGCGGTCGGCGTCAGGCGCCCAGACGGCGAAGTAGGTGCCGGCCGTTCCGCCGACGGTCATGGGATGCGCGCCCAGCTTGTCGTACAGCCGGAAATGCGACCCCTCATTGAAGAGATACACGTCGTCATCGACCAATCGCGAGACGTCGTGCCGGACGGCCTCCTGTTGACCCCGCCCCATCACGCCACCTCCAGCACGGAGTTGCAGGCCCCTTGCGCATCCCAGCTGCGATGGGGATTGGCGTGGTCCTCGCGCCATTCGCCGTCTACCACGAACTTGTACTGATACGTGCCCGGCCGCAACAAAAGGGAGACGGACCAGGTCCCATCGGAGCCCCGCTGCATCGGCTGAGCCTGCGGATCCCAGTTGTTGAAGTCTCCGGCCAGCGCGACGTGCTGGGCATCCGGCGCCGCATACGCAACGCGGACTGGCTTCACCTTCGGCTGCGCGGGTTTTTTCCGTGCTGCGGGTTTCTTGGCTGGCTTCTTCTTGGTAACCATCTTACATGCCCCTTTTAGCGTCCTCGACCGCGCCGAGTGGCTCCAGCGGGACAACAACAGCGGGGACCTCGGCGCCATCCTCCTTGGCCACCCGCAAGATTTCCGGGTTTTCGACAAAGGGCCGGTACTGCTTCATGGAAAGCACGACCATGTCGGTGTTCTCCACCAGCAGGTCGATCTCGGGAATCTTTTTCGTGAACGTGACCAGGGTGCTACCTTCCTTGGTCCTGACCGTCAACAGCAGGCGATCCGCCTCGCGCTGTTTCGCCACGACCCTCCCTTCCACCGACAGGGCGGGTTTCAGCGACTGCGGCAGATAGGGATCGGCGAAGCGAGGCACCAGGATCATGCTCGCCACGCCAAGCACCAGGCCGCTGACAAATCCGATCACGCCATACTTCATGGCGCGGTATCATAGCACAATCGGGCCGGGTCCGCGCCGCCCCTGGCCCACTTTTCCTTCAGGTGCCCGCCTGGGGCAGGAGAGACTGAAAGTCCTTCGGGTAGAGGACGATTTCTATGCGCCGGTTCTGCGCGCGTCCTGCCTCGGCGGCGTTGCTCGCGACGGGCTGCGTGTCCGCGTGGCCGGCCGCGGTCAGATTCGCAGGGGCCACGCCCCCCTCCTCGACCAGGTAGCGGACGACGCTGGTAGCCCGTGCGGTCGACAGCTCCCAATTGGTCGGAAAGCGGTCTTTGAGACGGGGACCGATCGGGACGTCGTCGGTGTGGCCCTCGATACGGATCTGCTTGTCGGTGATGTGCTTGAGCACATCGCTTACCTGCTTCAAGACCTTGAGCCCTTCCGGTTTGACCTCCGCCCGACCCGAGTCGAAAAGGATCCGATCGAGCATATTGATGGTCAACCGATCCCGCACCTGCTCGATCTTGATGGTACCCTTTTTGATTTCAGCTTGGAGCGAGTCCGTGAGCTCGGCCGTGGTCTTCGTGAGCCGGCGGATCTCTTCGTCCTTCGCGGCCTTCTCGCTTTGCAACCGAGCCTTTTCCCCCCGCAGGCTCTCCAGGGATTGCTCGAGCTCCTGGCGGGCCTGGGCCAGCGTTTCCATTTCCGCTTCCTGGGTGAGACGATCCTTTTGCAGTTGCGCCATCTCCTGCTGCTGCGCCTCGAGCGAGGCGGCGAGGTTGGCCTGGGCCTGCGTGAGCCGGGCGATCTCCGCCTGCTTCGCCACGCGTTCCTCTTCCAAGCGGGCCCGCGTCACCTCCTCGGCGCCCATGGCCTTGCCGAGCTGGAGTTGCGACTCGGCGAGGCGAGAGGCCTGCTCGCTTTGGGATGCCCGGGCTTGCTCGAGCAGGGCGGTCAGCTCCCGCTTGTCGTCTTTCAGCTCGCGGATGACGTTGGACTTCTCGGCGAGCTCTTGCTCGTAACGTGCGCGCCCCGCTTCGAAGGCGACCAACTGTTTGGCCTGCTGCTGAACACGTGCTTCCAGATCGGCCTGTTGCTGCTGCAAGGAGGCGGAAGACGTCGAGGCGTTGGCCAGCCGATCCTCGAGGCGAATGGACTCAGCCTTGAACTGGTCGCGCTCCTGGGCCGCCGTCGCGTATTTGTCGTTCAGGACCGAGAGGTCGTCCGTCAGTTTGGCGACGCGTTGCTTGGTCTGGTCCAACTGTTGTTGCTGCGAAGCCACGGCCGAGGCCAGCGCCTCCCGATCCGCAACCGCGCGGCGAAGCTCGCCGATCTCCTGGTCTCGCTCGGAGACTTGCCGGGCGAGGTCCTTCGCGAGCATCGCTTCCTGTTCGAGCTCACCCGCTCGCCTTTGGAGGCGGGCGATCTCCTCCTGGGCCGTCGTTGTGCCACCGAGCAGGCGCTGCTTGTCGTCCTGAAGCGCGGCGACCTGCGCCCGCTCGGCATCGAGTCGGGTCTCCAATTCCCGGGCCCGCTGGGTCGCCTCGGAGAGGGTCGTCGCCAGCGCTTCCTTCTCCTGAACGAGCGCCTGGTTGCGTGCATTCGCATCCGTCAGCGTCTGCTCGGTGGTCGCCAGCGACTGCTGGGCCGTTTCCAGCTTGCGTTCGAGGTCTTCAGTCTGATTCTTGAGCCGGTCTCGCTCGCGCCGGAGCTCGCCGCTCAGCGTCTCGGCCTGGCGGCTTTCCGACTGGGCTTTGACCAGTTGTTCCGCGAGCTGACCGCGGGTGGCCTGCTCTCGTTCGAGCGCCTTCCTGGCCTTGTCGAGATCCACACGCATCTTGCCGAATTCGGATTGCGCCTCGACCATCTGGTTGTAGGCCTTGGTCCGTTCGCGTTCGAGCGCAGCCAGCTCTTCGGCTGCTTGTTGGCGATCCGCTTGGGCCTTCTGCTGAGCCTCGGCCAACTGGGCCTGGACCCGATCGAGGTCACCAACCACCGCCTTGTGCTTGGTGGACGAAATGCAGCCGGCAAGCAGGACGCACGACAACGTCACGATGATCGAGCACGTTCTGAGACACCTCATGATGAAAACCTCCTGTGCCATACAAACCTATGACTTGTTCAGCGAGTTATGGATTCTTCTTGCGTCGCGAGGACTTCGACTTCCCCTTGGCGGGCTTGCGCGAGGGACGCTGACCGTCCATTGCCGCGGATCGACGGCCGGACGGGCGTTTGGCCGCGCGGGGTGCTTGGCGTCGGGGTGGCGGCAAGAAAGGGCCCAGAAGGCCGCGCGGATTGTGAGACCCGTCTTGGGCGACCGCCGTAGCGAGTAGGAAGCCCCCCACGAAGCCCAGACCGGCTGCGAGCATGCATGTCAACCTGCCGAGCATGTCGGCCTTTCTCCAATCACCGACGCTCGTGCGGCACGGTCACCGCGTAAGGCGGGCGCGAGAATCTTGACTTGCCGGATGGACCGTGATCTTGTGAAGCGTCGCACGAACTGCGCAGCCCCCTTGAGTGACAGAGATACGGCTGGATTGACGGTGAGGGAGACGGGCCAGGCGGAAACTCGGAAGATCAAAGAGTAACAGAACGCGATCGATTGAACAGCCCGGCGTCGCGGCCCCGCTCCGCAGAATGGCCACGACCGGCGCCCCTCTGTGTCGGAATAATTGTGTAACGTGCGCCCCGCTTATGCAAGTTATTTGAGGTTTCTGTCGGAGCGTCCACGCCTTTGGCGTACACTCAATGTGCGGGCGGTGCGCCCCGACGGCGCGGGTGGTGCCCTCTGCGCCGATTCCCGTGGTCAAGCGGGGCAGGCGGAGTGACATGCTGGTTCTGGCGGTGAACTGCGGCAGCTCCTCGCTCAAATTCAAGGTGCTCGAGATCGGCTCCGCCCACGCAAAGGATCGTGCGCCCGCCCGCACGGTGTTGTGCGCCGGCGCGGTGGAGGAGATCGGCGGGCACGCCATGTTGACCCTCCGCAGGTCGAAGGGGGAGCGGCTGGAAAAACAGCAGCAGATTCGCGGCCACGCCGAGGCCGTGCGGTGGATGCTGCAGCATCTGCATGCACCGGATGCGCAGACAGACAGGCTGCACCTCGACGCCGTCGGGCATCGCGTCGTGCATGGCGGCGACGCGTTTCGGGAGTCCATTCGCATCTCCGATGAGGTTGTCATCCGCCTCGACGCGCTGAGCGATTTGGCGCCGCTGCACAACCCGTCCTGCGTCGACGGCATTCGCGGAGCACAGAAGGCGCTCGGCCCGACCGTGCCGATGGTCGCCGTCTTCGACACGTCATTTCATCGCACGATGCCGGACTGGGCGTCCCACTATGCCCTCCCCCGGGACCTGGCGGATCGCCATCATCTCGTTCGGTACGGGTTCCACGGGATTGCCCATGCGTCGGTGGCCGCCGGGCTTGCCGAGCAGTTGCGCAAACCCCTTGAACGGCTGCGGGTGGTCACCGCACACCTCGGCAACGGCTGTTCCATGACGGCGATCAAGGAGGGACAGTCGGTCGACACGTCCATGGGATTCACTCCATTGGAAGGCCTGGTCATGGGCACGCGGTCCGGCGATCTCGACCCGGCCGTGGTCGGCTATCTGGCGCGCAAGGAAGGCCTGTCCGTGGATGCGGTCGAACACCTGCTCAACCACGGGTCCGGCCTGCTCGGCGTCTCCGGGCTCTCACGGGACATGCGCGAGGTGCTGGCGGCCGCGGAGGGCAGGTGCCATCCCGATGCCGAACGGGCGGTGAATCTGTTCTGCTACCGGGCGAAGAAATACCTCGGCGCGTATCTGGCGGTGCTCGGCGGCGCGGACGCGGTCGTATTCAGCGGGGGCATCGGAGAGCATGCGCCCGCCATCCGGGCCCGGATCTGCGAGGGCATGGAGTGGTGCGGCCTGCGAATCGATCCGCGCCGCAATGCCGAGGTGACCCAGGTGTCCGACGGCGAGGCCGTGCCCATCACCGAGCTGCAAGCTTCCCTGCCGGTTTACGTCATGCGCGTCGACGAGGAAACCTGGATCGCAAGGGAGACCGTGCGGTGCCTCGGCCTGTAGCAGGGTCGTAATCTTGATCTGGTACACGATGACGAAAGCCGACGCATGAGCGAAGGTCGGAAGTCCAACCACGGGCATCACGGCATGTCCTCCTATGGATTCTCTCGTGCCCTACCCGAGGGCCTGGAGGGGCTCACGGACTTGGCACTGGATCTCCGATGGACCTGGAGCCACTTCTGCGATCGGCTCTGGCAGCAGTTGGATCCGGAAGCCTGGGAACGGTCGGGGAACCCCTATCTCATTCTGCAGAGTGTTCCACTGAGCCGGTTGGAAGAAGCGGCGCGAGACACCCGACTCAAGGAAGACCTGCGCAACTGGCTCGTGCAGCGCCAGCGCTACCTCGATGACCCGGGGTGGTACGGGCACGACGACGCGCATGCCCGCATCCGGGGCATCGCCTACTTGAGCATGGAGTTCGGGCTTGGCGAAGCACTGCCCATCTATTCCGGCGGATTGGGTATCCTCGCCGGCGACCATCTGAAAGCCTCCAGTGATCTCGGGGTCAACCTTGTGGGGGTGGGCCTGCTGTACCAGCAGGGCTACTTCCGCCAATCGCTCGGTCGCGATGCCTGGCAGGTCGAGGCCTACCCGTACAATGATCCGGTCAGCCTCCCCTTGGTTCCCGTGCAGCAGGATGATGGCGGCTGGTTGCGAATCAGGCTGGAGCTGCCGGGTCGCTCCCTCCTGCTCCGCGCCTGGCAGGCCCAAGTCGGCAAGGTCAGACTGTATCTCCTGGACAGCAACGATCCGCTGAACAACCCACGCGACCGTGGCATCACGGCTAACCTGTATCCCGCGGCGCAGGAGCAGCGTTTGATGCAGGAGATCGTTCTCGGCGTGGGAGGCTGGCGGCTCCTGGAGACCCTGGGGCTGGACATCGACGTCTGCCACCTCAACGAAGGCCACGCAGCCTTCGCGGTCGTGGCGCGCGCACGCCGCTTCATGGCCACGACAGGCGCGAGCTTCCCCGCGGCCCTCAGCGCGACCAGGGCCGGCAATGTCTTCACGACGCATACGCCCGTGGAGGCGGCCTTCGACCGTTTCGACACGGCACTGATCCGGCCCTACGCCCGCTATCTGTCGCAGATGGTCAAGGTGCCGGAGGAGGAGCTGCTCGGCTTGGGGCGGAAAAATCCCGCCAATCAATACGAGCCCTTCAACATGGCCTACCTGGCACTCCGGGGCTGCGGGTTCGTCAACGGCGTCAGTCGACTCCACAGCCGGGTCAGCCGGCGCATTTTTCAGGATCTATTCCCGAACTGGCCGCCGGCAGAAGTGCCCGTCCACTCCATCACCAACGGCGTCCACGTGCCCTCCTGGGACTCTCAACACGCCGATGCGTTGTGGACCAAGCTCTGCGGGAAGGGACGCTGGGTGGGCACGATGGAGGAGGTCTGCCCGCTCTTCACGCAAATCAGCGACAAGGAACTGTGGGAGTTCCGGGTGGCGCAGCGGAACTCCCTCGTGCACTACGTGCGCCGCCGCCTCGTCCGCCAGTTCCAGGAGCATGGGGAGGCTGAGGAGATGGTTCAGCAGGCCCAGCATGTCCTGGATCCGAACGCGTTGACCCTGGGTTTCGCGCGGCGCTTCACCTCCTACAAGCGCCCGACGCTCCTGCTATACAGCCGCGAGCGCCTGGTCCAACTGCTCTCCGACCCGAAACGCCCCGTCCAGCTCATCGTGGCCGGCAAGGCCCATCCGAAAGATGACGAGGGGAAACGCCTGGTCCAGGCGATGGCGCAGTTCGCGCAGACGCCACAATGCTGCGAGCGCGTGGTGTTCCTGGAGGACTATGAAATGGGGGTCGCGCAGGAGCTCGTGGCCGGTGTGGACGTCTGGATCAACACGCCGCGCCGGCCGTGGGAGGCCTGCGGCACCAGCGGCATGAAGGTCCTCGTGAACGGCGGCCTGAACCTGTCCGAGCGCGATGGGTGGTGGGCCGAGGCCTACGCGCCGGAGGTCGGCTGGGCGATCGGAGACGGGGAGGACCATGACGAGGCGGGATGGGACCAGGTCGAGGCCGATCAACTTCAGGACGTCCTGGAGCGGGAGATCGTGCCCGAGTTTTATGCGCGTGACCGCCAGGGCGTTCCCACAGGCTGGGTTGGGCGAATCCGGGCAAGCATGTCACGGCTCACGCCGGAGTTCAGCAGCAACCGTATGGTCCGCGAATACGTGGACCGCGCCTATGTGCCGGCGGCGGAAGCCTATCGTCGGCGCGCCGCGCACAACGCGAAGCTCGCCCGCGAGGTGATCGACTGGAAGCAGAAGCTGGCGGACAACTGGCACGGGCTCCGGTTCGGACGGCAGGAGACTGCCCGGCTCGGTGATGCGTGGCAGGTCGAGGTGGAGGTCTATCTGGGCGATCTGGATCCGAGCTGGGTGTCCGTCGAGCTTTACGCTGACGGAGGGGAGGCGACTTCCAGGCGGATCCGCATGCAGCGAAAAGCCGCGCTATCGGGTTTGGTCAACGCCCATCTGTATTGCGGCACGGCCCCGGCGACACGGCCGGTGACGCACTACACGCCCCGCATCGTGCCGTTCCACTCCGACGCCGCGATCCCGCTCGAAGCGTCCCAAATCTTCTGGCGTCCCTGACGCCAAGCCCGCATTCTTCCCGACCGACTACGTCACATCGTGGAGCTTGATGAAATTGGTGCCGCCCCGCTGGCCGACCTGGGTGCCGGAGAGGAACACCACCCGCTGGCCCGGGACAGCAAGGCCCTCCGCCTTCAACCGACGCTCGGCTTCCCGGATCCGATCGTCCGTTTGCTCCACGGGCGGCATGGTGTGGGGGATGACGCCCCAGTAGAGCGCCATGCGCTGCCGGACCGCTTCAAAGGGCGTGAACGCGATGATGGGGGCGACCGGCCGTTGCTCTGCGATGAACTGGGCGGTGGCCCCGGATTCGGTGAACGTGATGATGGAGCTGGAGTCGGTCGCCGCCGCGGCGGATGCCGCGGCCGCACAGGTGGCTTCCTGGGACGAGACGGGACCGCGCCGCGTTTTCGCGCGGCGGCGGACGCCCGGCTCGGTCGTTTCCTCGGCGGCTCGAATGATTTGATCCATGACGCGGACGGATTCCCAGGGAAATTTCCCGACCGCGGTCTCGGCGGACAGCATGACGGCATCGGTGCCGTCGAAGATCGCGTTGGCCACATCCGATGCTTCCGCCCTGGTGGGGCGCCGGCTCTGGGTCATGGACTCCAGCATCTGGGTGGCCGTGATCACCAGCCGGCGCCGACGGTTTGCTTCCTGGATGATCTTCTTCTGGAGAATCGGGACCGCCTCCGGGCCCATCTCCACGCCCAGGTCACCCCGGGCGATCATGATGCCGTCGGCCTCCTTGACCAGACCCTCCAGCCTGGAGATCGCCTCGTGCCGCTCGATCTTCGCGATCACGGGGACATCGCCGCCGAGCTGCGCGACGAGCTGTTTCGCCTCGACGACGTCCTCGGGCCCCCGCACGAACGAGAGCGCCAGGTAGTCCACGCCTTGCGCGATCCCAAACTTGATGTCCTCCCGGTCCTTGCCGGTCAGCGCCTGCGCGCTGATACTGGCGCCAGGAAGATTGATGCCCTTGTGCGAGGAGATGTGCCCACCGGTGACGACCGTGCACAGCACGCTCCCTCCCGACACCTCCTTCACGACCAGCTCAATGGCGCCGTCGTCGATGAGGATCCTGGCGCCGGGTTTCACATCCCGCGCGAGGTTCGGATAGGTCACGGGAATCCCGACCACGCTCGACGATGCGCCAGAGAGCGGACCGGCTTCCAGGCACAGCGGTTGGTCGTTCTCCACGTCGATCCCGTCACCGGGCAGCTCACCGACCCTGATTCTGGGACCCTGCAGATCCAGGATGATCGCGACCGCGGCCCGGCGGCGATGCGCGGCCTCCCTGATGGCTGCGATGGCGCGGGAATGGGACTCGTGCGATCCGTGGGAGAGATTGATGCGGGCGGCGTCCATCCCCGCCTCGATCAATCGCTCCAGCAGCGGGGCCGAATCACTCGCGGGACCGATGGTGCAAACGATCTTCGCTTTTCTCATCCTCTTGAGGTCCTTACTTATCAATTAGGCGCTACCGGTGATGCGGATTCTATACCGTTCCCCGCGAAACGAGAAATGACTTCACCTTTTCAGATGTTCCTGGCTTCCCCCGCATGCGCTCGACGATCATGTCCAGTTTGACATCCTTTTAGACATACTTCTCCATCAACTCTTTCAGCATCACCGCACTATCCTCGCGCACTCTTAATAACGGCCGAAGATTGTCACGGCGTTAAACGTCAATCGGTTTAGGTGTTTCACTATCCTTCCAGAAATCGCCTCCACCGATGGCGAGAGAAGAAGCTCTTGCGCTTCTTGTGCCTAACGATGATGCTCACCTGACGGCTATGGAGCGCAGCGGAATAGCGTCAGGTGATGCATATGGTCAAGTGCGTTTATCTTTTTGTGCACTTGAAAATCATTTGAGATTCCCACTGTTCAGTATATTCACAATGAAAACCGGCATCCTGGAATATTTGAATTAATTCTTCTGAGCTGTAATCATTAACCCAACCTTGCGCTCGCCGATCTCTCTTGTTTGTATCGGTTACTGCATAAGATGCGAGAATCACATTAACACGATCAGACAGATGCGATATTAACTTTGGCACTTCATTAACATATTCAAGAACGCCACTGAACACAGCCACATCGTAGGACTGAAACTCTGGAAGCGTATCGCTGTTTAGATCGCAGACAATTGTTCCTTCCCCTCTATCAATCAGGTCAGAGGGAGTGTAGGAGCAATTCTCCGGCAAGTGGGCCTTTAACGCGAGCATCCCGGCACCAAATTCAATAACGGATGCTCCGGATTCAATTAGATGTGCTATTTGCTTGGTTCTCAAATCCCAACTTTGGGATAATTCCTTATCATTTCCCCATCTCTTGTAATCTGACTTCCCTGCAGCTTTTCTCAATGACGTATGTATCGCTCTTTTGAGAGCGAAAAGTCTATTAATCAGCTTTCTTATCAACTCGATCTTGTCCTTGTTCTATTGTTACATCTAACCATTAAGTGAACCGCAACGTCTCTGGGGTGGACTGTGCAGGTTATCTCATTCCACCTCGTATCGGTTCATCAAGAAAACGTCCCCAATATTGAAAGCTTGTAGCCGTTTGCGTCGAATAAAAGGGGAAGTTGTGAATTGTTCCGTGAGCAGCGTGATGGTCCAGCCTAGCGCCGCAAATCGCGGAGTTCGGGCGTCGCACTTTGTGTCTTCTCCGCTGCGTCGGCTGCCCTTCGCCACCCGACGCTCCGTGTGAGGCTCAAACCCGTGCGCTGAGCAGGCCACGCTGGGCTATCACGCCTTGGCGGCGGCACCTTGCCGCAAAAAAAGTGCCTCATTATTCTGCCGACCAGAAAGCCCTGTCAACAATACTTCTTAGGAAGTACGGTGCCTTTGCGGCTTCGCGGGTTCTCACCAGAAGCCCTGTGATTCGGCTGGCGAAGTAGACTGACACCACGCCTCTCTGGTAGAAACGCGGGACGCGCGCTCTCGGCACGCCAGGGCGTTGCGTTGAGAAAGGCCGGACCGGATGACGAGTCTCCCGCCCCTCCGCCCCCACCCTCATCTCTATGAGATTAATACCTGGGTCTGGCTCGAGGACCTGTCGCGGCGAGCCGGTCGGACGGTCACGCTGGGCCAAGTGCCCGATCACGAATTGAATCGACTTCAGGCGATGGGCTTCGACCTCGTCTGGCTCATGGGCGTGTGGCGGCGTGGCCCGGAGGGGCGTCGTAT
>JBFISJ010000078.1:0-11461 GCA_041608595.1 Nitrospiraceae bacterium | reverse complement strand
CCGGGCACCTGCGCCGTGGTGATCAGGACGTCGCTGCTGGCCACGACCTTGCCGAGGAGCTCCCGCTGCTTGCGCTGCATCTCATCGGTCAGCGCCCGGGCGTATCCGCTCTTGTCCTCCGCGTCGTGCGTGTCGAGAGGAAGTTGCACGAATTTCGCCCCGAGGCTCTGCACCTGTTCCGCCACCGCCGGACGGACGTCATAGGCCTCGACCACGGCGCCGAGCCGGCGTGCGGTCGCGATCGCCTGGAGTCCTGCGACGCCCGCGCCCACCACCAGGACGCGCGCCGGGGAGACGGTGCCTGCGGCGGTCATGAGCAGCGGGAAGAACTTGGGCAGGCGCTCACCGGCGAGCAGCACGGCCTTGTAGCCCGCGACCGTCGCCATGGAGGAGAGCACGTCCATTTGCTGCGCACGCGTGATCCGGGGGAGCAGCTCGAGCGCGAAGCCGGTGATCCCGCGCTCGTTCGCCTCGCGCACGGCATTGGGAATCACCAGGGGATCCATGAGGCCAATGAGAATCTGGTTCTTACGAAACAGCGGCAGGTCGGTCTCTCGAAACACGGAGTTCGTGCCCAGCGCGTGGATCTGCAACACCATGTCGGCCTTGCCGAACAGGTCCTCGCGCGACGAGGCCACCTGCGCGCCTTTCTCCGTATAGGCGGTGTCAAGAAATCCGGCGGCCTGTCCACAGCCTGGCTCGATCATGATCGACGCGCCGGCCTGCTTCAGCAGCCCCAGCACGTGGGGAGTCAGCGCGACGCGCCGGGCTCCGGGAATCGTCTCTTTAGGAACTCCGATCAGCATGGTTCACCAATAAGAATGAGGCGCCCAAAGGAGCGCTAGGGTAGGCTGTCCCGTCGCCGCCTGTCAAGGCCCCAAGAGGGTAACTATGCAATAGGCCAGAGGAATTAGGCGGCTGTCTCGGAATGAGTCTTACGGGAAGCGGGGAGCCAGGCCGTAAATTGGCCGGATCGCGCGGGTTATTTCGTATGGCCAGAGACCTTGCGGATGATGCGCCGGCCCACCACGAGTAGGCCGAGGGAGATGCCGAGCGCGATGGGGACGAAGAGCCCCGTGGCGTAGACCGCATCGTCGATCCATCCCGCCTGCTCGAGCGCCTTGAAGACATAGTTGCCCAGGCCAGCGAGATAATACGTGATCACGATGACGGACAAGGCCTCGACCGTCTGCTGGAGCATGGCCTGGCTGCGGGTCGTCTTGTCGACGCTCGCGAGCAAGGTGAGGTTCTGGTCCTGGAGCGCCAGGTTTTGCTCCTGGAGGAGCAAATCGATGCGCGTCCGGATCACCGAGATCGTGGCGGAAAAATCGTTTTCCAGCGCGTCGATGCGTCGAAGCAACTGCTGGTATCCATCCGAGACACCGGTGATCCGCCACAGGACGTAGTCGGACAGCGGGCGAAGCTGCGGCACGGGTTGCTCCTGGAGGGCGTCGAGGTTCGCACGCACGATGCTGTCGTAAGGGACCGAGCCCGAGAGCTTGTAGCGCATGGATTCGGCCAGGCGGCTCACCTGGAGGAAGTCCTGCGTCAGCACCGTCAGCCACTTTTGGAGCGTCTGCGGCGTGGACGTGGCGATCTGCTCGGTCATCACGGCGCGCTGGTACAGATGCCGTTGCTCGAACTCATGCACTTGATCGACCGCTCTGGAAAAGGCCTGGAAGGGGAGGTGGATGAGGTGGTAGTAATTCTCGATCGCCACCACTGCCTCGACCAGCCTTGTGAGCTGATTGAGCAGGGCGTCCCGTGACGGAGACACGAGGAGGTACCGCTCGCGGTGGTCCTTGTCGGGCGTGAACGTGGTGACGACCGAGATCTCCTCGCCGAACACCCGGCTGCCGTACAGGTTTCGGCCCGGCAGCCTGTCCCGCAGCTCCCCATAGGGCAGGTCCGGCTGTGCCAGAATCAACAAGTCCAGGGCGTTGACGCGGATTCCCAGCGGGCACAGGGGGAAAACGTAGCCGGGAAACGCGATCGTCCCGAACTCGAGGGGCTTGGTCGTGTCCTGCGGCACATGCCACACCTGGTAACTGTAGTATTCCGTATGGGCTTCCCAGGCGACGATGAGACGGTCTCCCTCCGTGGACGTTCGGACCCCGTAGCCGAATTTCTCGAACAGCCGGATGTTGTCATCGGGGATCTCCAGACACTGCAGCAGATGCTGGAATTCCTTGCGACTCTGGGGCCGCTCCAGTGGGGGATTCGCCATGCGGTACGCGGCGTGGTGCACGTGCGCGGGTACGCCGATCCATCCCTCGAGGTAGCGCTTGGACGAAAGGTGGATGCGTTGCAGAAGATCGGATTTGGCGACGGGCTGGCGCCCCTTCACTCGCAACCTCCTGAGCCTGCTGTGACCGCCGCCGCACGAGGCGTGGCGCCGGCGGTCACGCGCGGCGTCACTTCGCGGCCTCCCCGGGGCCGGCCGTGAAGGCCCTGCCAGCCGACTCGGGGATGGGCTGCCCGGCCCACCCGGGCGTCGAGGCGAAACCCTTTCCGTGCAAATCGTACAGCACGAAGAACTGGAAGGCCTTGCAATCCGTGAGCACTTCTTTGACCTCGGAGAGGTAGCGCTCGAAGCTGTACTCGAACACCACCCCCTGCCCGCCAACCATGACCACCGTTCGGCGCCGGGGATCGACGCCGCTCTCTTGATGAAACACATAGCGATAGTAGGGACTTTCCGGTCCACCGATGTGCATCAGGAGCATGGCCCAGGTGGGAGCGGTGGTCATGGACAGGCGTTCCTTGATGCTGGCCCCGCGGACACCGCCGAAGGGTTCGAAGAATTCGGGAAACATGCGGTCGGTCCACTTGTGCTCCTCGGCGAGGTGGTGCAGGGCATGCTCGAAGGAGACCACGGTATGCGTTTCCCATCTGGAGCCCGGCGCCCAGTGGAAGATCACGCCGTCCGCCGGTCCTTCCCACTCGGTTCCTCCCACCTGCTCGACCTGGTGCTCGGCGATCTTGTTCGCCCAGACCCAGTAGAGGAAGTCCACGAAGCGCTCATCGGTCGGGCTCAGCGTGAGCTGGGTGGTGCTCAGCGGTTGTCCCAGGTTGTAGGTCGTCCTGACCGGCTTGCAGCGCTCCTCCCACTCAGCGTTCGACCAGGCGGCCTCGCCGACGGGAAAGGCGCCCAACGGGGGAAGGCCGGTCAGGCTTAGCAGGGTGGCGATGATGCCGATGAAACCTGCGCGACGCATGGTCGACCTCTCGCCTTTGGAACCCTCGTCCGAACCACCTCCATGTGGGCGGCGAATCCGAATTATACCCTGTTTGGCCCGGTCTGGCAGCAGGGAATCGCCCCCTAAGAGCCATCGGTCGGCCACGCCCCTTCCTGGCTTGTTCGCGGCACCCGTTTGCCCTATGATAAGCGGCCCGAACCAGGGCAGGCAATGAACGCGCAAGGAGGAGGTGAGGTCATGCCGATGTTCGTCAGTCTCGTCAAATTCACCCCGCACGGGCTCACGACCATGAAGGACAAAGGGATCGAGCGGGCCGATCTGGTGAAGAAGAATGTGCAAGCCCTCGGCGGAAAACTGCATCAGGCTTATTACTGTCTCGGCGAATACGACGTGGTGGCGGTCTGGGAATTCCCCGACAACCAAACGGCCATGAAAGCGGCCGTGCGCAACGCGTCGATGGGGCACATTCAGATCACGACCATGCCCGCGGTCTCCCGGGATGAATGGAAGAAGATGCTGCAGGAGACCTGGGGTGGTAAAGGCAGATAACGCTCGCGGTGGCACCCCCTTTCCCGGTACCATCGTCCCCGCCGGACCCACCCAGGGCGGCGGGGACTGAGGGCCGCTGGCTGGCACGAGGCGACGCGCGCCCATGCCCCGACGATTGAGGCGAGGCCTCCTCGCCCTCCTGCTGGTCCTCCTCGGGCTCCTGCTCCTGGTGCTCGTGCGCACCGTCCGCATGAGCCCGCCGCCGGTGCCGGCGGCTTCGCTGGCGGCTCCGAGGATCGATGCGCTTCCGGCTGCGCGTCGCCTCGCCGCCTCGCTCCGCTTCCGTACCATCTCCCACGAGGACCGTTCCCGCATCGACCGCGGCGCGTTCGTGGCGCTCCATGACTATTTGAGCAACACCTTTCCTCTCGTGCACCGCCGCCTCGGGCGTGAGATCGTCAACGACCTGAGCCTCCTGTATACCTGGCCTGGGAGCGACCCCTCGCTCGCCCCCCTCCTTCTCCTGGCCCATCTCGACGTCGTCCCCGCGAGCCCGGAGGGCCGGGACGCGTGGACCCATCCACCTTTCGCAGGCGTCATTTCCGAAGGCTATGTGTGGGGGCGTGGCGCAATGGACATGAAGGTTGCGGCGCTCGGTGCCCTCGAGGCCGTTGAGCAGCTCCTCGAGGCGCAATTCGGGCCGCGGCGGACGGTCATGCTGGCCTTCGGACACGATGAGGAGATCGGGGGAGATGACGGGGGGCGCGCGATCGCCGGGCTGCTGCGCGAGCGGGGGGTCCGTCCGGCCTTCGTCCTGGACGAGGGCATGGCCATCGTGCAAGGCGCCGTCCCCGGCATGACCAAGCCCGTGGCCTTCATCGGCGTGGCGGAGAAGGGCTACGTCAGCGTCGAACTGGTCGCGCGCGGGCAGGGTGGGCACTCATCCATGCCGCCCGCCCAAACGGCGGTGGGCGTGCTGGCGTCGGCGATCGAGTCCCTGCAGACCCGCCCCTTTCCGGTCCACCTCAGCGGCCCGGCTCGGGAGATGCTGGAATTCCTCGCCCCGGAGATGCCGTTTCTGACCCGGCTGGCCATCGCGAATCTGTGGTTGTTCGAACCCGTGATCGCCGGCCGGTTGGATGGGCAACCGGCGACGCGCGCGCTCATTCGCACGACGATGGCGCCGACGATGTTCGAGGGAAGCGTGAAGGACAATATTCTTCCCGTCCGGGCGCGTGCCGTCGTGAATCTGCGGGTGCATCCGGCGGAACGGGTCGCCTCTGCGGTCGACAGGATCGAGCGCACGATCGCGGATGCTCGCGTGACCGTTCGTCCGCTGGCCACGACGGTCAGCGAGCCCTCGCCGACGTCGCCGGTTCACTCGCAGGCCTTCGCCCTCCTGCACCGTACCATCGTCGAAGTGTTCCCCGACGTGACGGCAGCGCCAACGCTCACGCTGGGCGCGACGGACTCGCGCCACTACGTGGACCTGAGTGGCTCGATCTATCGTTTCCTGCCCTTGCGTCTTACGTTGGAGGACAGCGTTCGCATTCACGGCATCGATGAGCGGGTCGCCGTCGAGAACTACGGCGAAGTGATCGGGTTCTACATGAACCTGATCCGTCATGCTGACAGCGCCTCTCTCTGACTCTGATCCCTTCCCTTTGTGGGGGCCTGTCCGCCGACCTGTCCCCCGAAGCTTCAGCGAAGGGGGAAGCTTTGGCGAAGGCGGGAGGTGAGGTGGGGTCGCGCGAGGAGCGAGGAGATGGATGCGCGATGGGTCAAGCCTACGCTTGTTCAGCCCTCTGCCTCCCCCGCCCCCTCCTTGAACAGGAGGGGCGCCAAAGATTCGTCCACCTGCAAACTGCTCTCCTTAGTAATTCTTGAGTTGTTACGATTTGGTTTCCGCACGGCGAACGGCGCGCAAGAGCGACTCCGCGCCAAAGGGCTGCGCCACGGCGTCAGCGAGACCATCGGATCGCAGCGGGGTCAGAGCGTCGAAGTTCCAGATCGTCCAGACCCGCGAAATGCCGATCACCTGCGCCTTCGGGAACTTGCGCCGGATGCTCAGGGCCGCACGCAGGCCCTTGTCACCGCCGGCGAAGAGATCCACCACGACGACGGAAACGGGTTCTTGGCACGCGTGCTCGCCAGGCTCGAGGTTGGGATCGGCCTCGATCACGCGATGGCCGGCATCCAGCAACGTCGACCGTAACAGGGCCCGGAATTGGGGATCGTGCTCGATCAGGTAGACAACCGCCATGGCGCGCGGCTTTCTACCACGAGACAATCTTCCAGCCTGTGACGTAGGTCACAGCGCTCGAAGGCCGTTGGTGCGAGGAGTGGCTCAGGCCGTGCCCATGTCGATGACGAGCACCTCGCCCTGCATGGTCGGATGCAGATCGCAGCGGAACCTGTGCCGACCTGATTCGTCGATCGTCAGGCGGAGGATCAAGGTCTTCCCGGGGTCGACGTAAAACCCCTCCAGACTGCGCCCGTAGGCCGAGATGCCCTCGCCCTGGGCCCGGACCAGCACGCCCTGGAGAATGGTCGACGTGAAGCCATGCCGAACAATGTCCTGGTTCCGGATGATGATCACCGTGGGGATTCCCGGCTGCGACGCAACCGGCCGGTCGAGGACAAAGGTCGAGTCACGGATTGTGATGTCGATCCTCGTCTCTTCCTGGGCCATCGCGTGGGGAGGCGAGACTTTGCCTGGGCTGAGGCCGAGCACGAGCAACAGTGGCGACACGAGGCATACCTGCGCAATCACCTTCATCGTCTCCTCCATATGTAAATCAATAGCCTGACCCACTCCCGCGAAGACCCGGCCCAGTCGGCGCGCCGTCCACGATCGCCGATCCCCTCTGGCCGTTCAACGAAACAGACGAGCATCGCGATGACTCAGTCTAACATTTCGGGTCGCCGTGTCCTACTCGCGGATCATCGTGGGCTCCGCGCCGGCAGGGAGGTGTCGCATGAGTTGGTGAAACAGGCTGGATTCACGCTTGTAGAACCCTTCCGTGTGCAGGGAGTCGTGCAGGCGGAGCAGCTCGTAGTCCAGGTGATGACAGACCTCGTGCAGCACCGTTCGAAGAAAGGTACGGAACGCCACGACCCGTCGCCGTTTGGCCGTTCGCATCCAGACTGTGATCCGGGCCTGCGCGCGACGCTCGGCCGGTGTGTACAGACCCTGCAGCTCGCCCCACTCGTGGTCCGGGCGTTTCTCCAGCACCTCCACGCGAACGGGCGGAACCTTGAGTCGAGTCGCAAGGGCGGACACGAGCGCTTGGGCTTTGGCCTGGGTCGCCGCACGATCCTCGCCGGCCAAGGCCTTGGCCAGACCGCTCGCATCCTCGGCCAGCGGACTGGTGTCCGGAAGAGCAATGGACGTGACACGATCGCTCTGCCTATAGATTCGCTGTTGCGCCGGCGTGAGGTTCTTGTAAAACCCGAAGACCAAAGGTGATCTCCTCGAAACCTGTGCCCGCAAGCCCGCCGTTATGACGTCAACGCGTTGAGCACGGCCTGCGTCAGCAGAAGGAATATCGCTCCCAACGAAAGGGGCACGAGGGTGAAGGCCGCGATGAACAGCATCACAATGAACGCCCCCGCCCAAACCGCCCCGCGGTCGCTACCATGCAGCCCTGCCTCCGCGCAGGCCGTCGGGATGAAGAATGGCCAACGGTTTTCTCGAATGATGGACGGGCCGCAAGGAGCACATACAGGAGCCACACTCCCCCCGCAACCGTGCCGATCAGAACCGCGGGCCCGTCGATCATCTCGGTCCCGCCCTGTGCGAGTAAGGAGTCTGTCTGGAGTTCATGCCTTCCGCCATCCGCGACGAGACACCCCTTGGATCAGTCGTCATGGATTTTTGGAGACCAGGGCTGAAGCCGCGGCACCCACCGGGGCACGTGGCGCGCGTAGGTCCGGTAGGCGTCGCCGAATCGCTGCGCGAGTCGTTTCTCCTCGTGCAGGGGGAAATAGAGGGCGTTGGCGGCAAAAAACACGACCGCCCAAGCGGCGATGCCGGGGGACTGAAGGAGCAGCGCTTCAGCAGCCAGCATCACGAGCACGCTGGTGATCATGGGATTGCGGACATGTCGGTACGGCCCCTTGATCACGAGGTGGCGGGGGGGATCCCAGGGAGCCGGCGTGCCCCGGCCTTCGCGCACGAAGAGCGCCACCGTCCAGACCGCCAGGCCGAGGCCAAGCACCGCCGGGAGCAGCCCCATCCAATACAGGGGCTGCGCGGGTGTAGTCATGGAGCCGCTGAGCCAGGTTCCCGATGTCGTCCACAGCGCCAACGCCGGAACAACCACGAGCACGGTCCCGGGTAGGAGGACCATGGCCTTCAAAAGTCGCCACGCCATGCCACGGCCGTCTCGCGATCAGGGCGAACCGGCTAGGACCTCGTCGAAGAAGAGCCGCATGTGTGTCCAGGATCGTTCGTCCGCGTGTTGGTCGTACTTGAGGGCGTCCATCCCGTATTGCCCGGCATCGGGATTGGTGAAACCGTGGCGGGCGCCGGCATAGACGATGAGATGCCAGTCGAACCCTGCGGCGTCGAGCTTGGCCCGGAGGCGCGTGACCTGCTGGTCGGGAACGAAGGGGTCGGCGTTGCCGTGGGCCACGAGGATCTTCGGGGCCGAGGGCGGGGCCTGCGTGAGGCTGGGGAGAGGCAGGGCTCCGTGGAAGCTCACCACGCCCTTCACCGGCGCCCCGCTGTAGGCCAGTTGCAACACGGTCGCGCCGCCGAAGCAGTACCCGATCGCGCCAATGCGATGGGCGTCGACACGATCATGAGCGCGCAGCACCTGGAGGCCGGCGCTCGCTCGCGCGCGCCAGTCCTTGACGTTGGCCTGGACCGCCTTCATCCATGTGCCGGCCTGATCCGGATGGTCCGTCACCTTGCCCTTGCCGTACATGTCGAGGGCGAAGGCCACGAATCCCAACCGCGCGAGTTGCTCCGCGCGCCCGCGCACGTAGTCGTTCAACCCCCACCATTCATGAACCACCAGGATGGCGGGCCGTTTCCCCGGCACCGCATCGTTCCAGGCCAGGTACCCCTCCAATTGCAGATCCCCGTGTTGGTACGGAACCCGTTCCGTTCGCACCTCCGCCCCCGCAAAGTCTGCGGTGAGCAGAAGGAACACAAGACTCAAGAGCGCTCTCAACATGATATGGCCTCCCTCTCGGGCTGAACGCGGCGCCCGGGCGCGCGTGAACCGAGGATCAACAGTAGGCACTCTCCAAACGGGTGTCAAGACGGCCGGGCTTCCAAATCCTACGTGCGAGGAGCCGGCGCATGGCGGATCCTTTTCCGGGCCGCCGTGACGCCGGATCTTGATTGATCATGGCGGATTGCGTGCGGCGAAAAACTTCGGACGGTTTGGGGAGGGGGAACGAGGAGGCTGCTAGAGGCCGAATTTCTTCTTGAGCGAGTCGCGCTCTGGCTCGGTCGGACTGTTCGCGTGGGGTTCGGCGGTTGAGTCGAGGTTGATTGAAAGCTCTATGAAATCCTTCACCCAGGTGCCGGGAACAAAGGCCTCGACCTCGCCGGGCATCCAGCCGTCGCCGGGCTCGTTGATGTCGAACTTGAGGAGCACCGTGAAGACGACGGGCCCATCGCGGGGCTGGACGTCGAGATAGGCGAGCACTTCTTCGTGGCTCGCCGGAGGTTCCCTGAACGTCAACGCGTAGGCACGTCCCCGGAGATCGAGTTGGACGACCGTCGCCCGTTCCGCACCCTTCACCTCTCGGCTGCGCACCACGCACCCCAACCGTTTCAGTTGAGGCCGTCGGCCAGGAGAGACGAACTTCACTTCGTCATACACGCGGAGGACACGCCTCCCCAGCCCAAGTTTTCTGGCCAGGGCCTGGCGCTCCTCGACCAGGGCCTCAATGTCGTCCGCGCCCGCCGGCTGCGAGGCGGCGAGCCCGGCCTCGTACTGCCGGAGGAGGCCGTCCAGATCCGTGCCGTGGGAGTCGTCGTCCTCAGTCTGCGCCGTCATGCAGAGAACCCTTTCGCAACACGACACGCCTCTGCTGGCAATCGCTGCTCAGACGAAGACGGGCCGGGCCGTCACGTGGCGGGCTGGTGCCTGCGTCCAAAACAAGTGGGGCACAAGACCGATCCGAGCGCGCGCATGGAGAAAAAGTGCTCGAGATTCGACGCGCCGCATTCGGAGCAGCTCGGCCGTTTGACGGAGTTCCGCGGCCCACGCCATTCGCCGTCGTCACCACAGAGGGCCTCGGCCGCGGCAAGCCGCTCCGCGAGGACCCGCGCCATCTCGTCCGCCGTGCGGTTGAACATTTGAAAGCCGTTCGGTCGATCCTCTGTGGGGCGGTCGCGCTGTGCCTGCGCCAGCTCCTTCCAGAGTGCCTGCGGATCACCTCGCATGGCTGTCGACCTTCGTAGGTTCCCTTGGACTGCCGAGTCGCGACTCGATGCTCATGACCAATCGCGGCATGGACTCCCAGATGTGGTCGATCGCCCGGGCCGCGTAAGCCCGGGCGGCGTCGGGGTAGCGGGCAAAGTCGGGCACGGCCTCATGGATGTCGAGGACGGATTCCACCGCGCCGTGGCAGATCTCATTAAAGAGCTGGGCGTCGCGCTCGAACCGTTGGCGGATGAACTCGCGGTGATCGAGCCCCATGGCCACGAGCACGTCCGTCCCGTCCAGGAGCGCTTTGGTGAGCTGACGCTGGACGTGCTGCGAGGGGTCCGCGCCCTTTTCGCGCAGCCGAGCGTCAATGAACGGGTGCATGGGCTGCGGAGAAGCCACGATACCGGCGGAGCCGATGCAATAGTGCTCGTGGCCCCCCAAGGCGGTTTTGAGCGCGTATTCCGCGACAACGCTGCGGAAGATATTGCCCGTGCACACGAACAGAATGGATGTCATGGAGAGCCCTGGCCGATCACTGCCTCTATTGTAGCAGGAACGCCGGCGACTCTTCACGGCCATGGGCGGGGCATGCCCGGGTGGCGCGGATCAACCGACGATCCAAGTGGTCGGACCCACAGCTTGGCAGACCATCCAATCAGCTGTGGGGGCAATCCATGCTCGGAAGTGTCGGTGCGGGCGGGTCAGCGCAGGCGAGGCGTGAATCAGGGGGCCTTCGGCAAGGGCAGGTCCCGTTCCCCTCGGAGCCGGACTTATCCGGGGGTCGGGCTTGCAGCCGGGTTAGGCTGGCTCTTCAGCGGCGCTCGTGACCTGGTTCGAGGCTTCGTCCAGGTTCTGTTCCAGGAAGGTCTGCAGACGCTCTCGACTGTCCAGCCCCATGATAATCGTCTTGAGGCCGCACGATCCCTCCTGCGACCAACGCACGGTCGCCAGCTCGATTTCGAGCGGCTCGTCGCTGTCGGGCAGGGACAGGCTCAGGAACAGCGGAGTCCCGGGCTGGATCGGCTCGTCGCTGTCCAACGAGCACCCATTCATGGACAGGTTTCTGACCTGGCCCTCGAGCTCGAGCTTGTAGCCGGAGAAGGTGACCGAGCACGTGATCGGTAGGCGCGATTCCGAGCGTAGATTCATCGAGGCCTCCTCCCAGGTGAGGGTTCCCGCTGCCCATGTTGCCGGCGGAACCTCAAGCATAGCAGTGACCCTGGAGATGACCTACCCCGCCTTGGTAGGGACACGGGCCTAGACTGAAGATGGAGGAAGAAAGTGGAGGAAGTGTAGGATTTTGGCTACTGACGAAGACACCGACCGCCTGGCGCCATGTTTTAGCGGCCTTGCGGGCGATTCTGCCGCAGGGATCTCTCT
>JBFISJ010000077.1:0-11486 GCA_041608595.1 Nitrospiraceae bacterium | reverse complement strand
TTTCTGAAAGCCTGTCGGCGCGAGCCCGTGGACTGCACGCCGGTGTGGTTCATGCGCCAGGCGGGCCGGTACATGAAGGAATACCAGGCGGTTCGCGCGAAATACTCCATTCTGGAAGTCTGCAAGACGCCCGAGCTGGCCGCCCAGGTCACCCTCCAGCCGATCGACCGCTTTCCCCTCGACGCCGCCATCATCTTTGCCGACATCCTGCTCCCCCTCGAGCCCCTGGGCATCAAGCTGGAGTTCGCCGAGGGGGAGGGACCGGTGATCCACAATCCGGTCCGGGACCGAGCGGCGGTGGACCGTTTGAAAGCGGTGGAGGGCGAGGAGCTCCGGTTCGTGGAGGAGGCCATCAGGCAGGCGCGGGCGGCGCTCGCGGATCGCGTGCCCCTGATCGGGTTCGCCGGCGCCCCGTTCACGCTGGCGAGCTACATGATCGAGGGGGGCGGCTCGCGCAACTACATCAAGACGAAGCAGTTGATGTACGGCGAGCCGGAGACCTGGCACAGGCTGATGGACAAGCTGGCCCGCGTCGTCACGTCCTACCTGCGTCGGCAGATCCGTGCCGGCGCCCAGGCGGTGCAGCTCTTCGACAGTTGGGTGGGCTGCCTCTCACCGACCGATTACACGGAATACGTCCTCCCGCACGTGCAGCGGATCTTCGAAGGGTTGAAGGCGGAGCGCGTTCCGCTCATCCACTTCGGCACGGGAACGGCGGCCTTGCTGACGCTCATGCGCAAGGCCGGCGGTGACGTGATCGGCGTGGATTGGCGGGTGCACCTCGATGAAGCCTGGGAAGGTATCGGGTACGATGTCGCCGTGCAGGGGAACCTGGATCCGGTCGTGCTGTTCGCGCCGCTCAAGGAGATCGAGCGACGGGTGGAGGATATCCTGCGCCGCGTCGGGGGCCGGCCAGGCCATATTTTCAATTTGGGTCACGGCATCCTGCCGCAGACACCGGTCGACCACGTCGCCGCCACGGCGGAATACGTCCACAAGTTCAGTCAACGGTAAGGGACACGGGAGCTGCTCGTCCGTCATGCCTGCGAAAGCAGGCTCCATCTTGTCGATGTCGGCACGCCCCGGATCCACGACAAGGCCTGGATTCCCGCTTTCGCGGGAATCAAGGGAAAAAGCAACGGAGACGAGAGGCGGGAGGCGTGCTTTCCCCGTCGTTTCACTTTTCACCTTTCACTCTTCACGAGGATTATGCCTGGACCCCAACGACCTGTGGCCATCTTGCTGATGATGCTCGGCGGACCGGACAAGCTGGAGAGTGTCGAGCCCTACCTCCTGGAAGTGCGTGGCGGTCGGCCGACTCCGCCGGAGCTTGTCGAGGAAATCCGCGGGCGGTATCGGCAGACCGGCGGCAAGACGCCGGCGCTCGACATCACCAAACAGGTCGCCCGCCAGCTCGAGCAGGCGCTCAATGGGCCGGGCGGGGAGGGTTATCGCGTCTACGTGGGGTGCCGGCATTGGCGGCCCTATATAAAGGATGCCTACGCCGAGGTCATCGACGATCGGCCTGAACGATTGATCGGGATCTGCATGGCGCCGCAATACTCGTCCCTGAGCGTGGCCGCCTACATCAAAAAGGTTGAAGATGCGCGCGGGGAGCTGGGCGGAGATTTCCCGGTCTCCTATGTCAAAAGCTGGCATCGGAATCCAATCTTCGTTCGAGCGATGGCGGACAACGTCCTGGCCGGGCTGCAGAAGTTCCCGGCCGAGGCCCGAGCCACGGTGCCGATCATCTTTACGGCGCACAGCCTGCCCGAGCGGATCCTGCAGGCGAACGATCCCTACCCGGCCGAAGTCCGAGGCACCGTCGACGCCGTCTGCAAGCAGCTCAGCCCCGCGACCGTCCGCTTCGCCTTTCAGAGTCAGGGGATGTCCGGCGAAAAGTGGCTCGGGCCGACGGTGGAGGAGACACTGGACGCGCTCCAGGGGGAAGGCCACCGGGCCGTCTTGATCGCCCCGATCGGGTTTTTGTCCGACCACGTGGAGGTGCTCTATGATATCGACATCGAGTTCAAGAAGCTGGCGGAATCAAAAGGCATGCGGCTCGAGCGCATGCCGATGCTGAATGCAAGCCAGCCGCTGGTGGATGCCCTCGTGTCGGTCGTCGAGGATCACCAGAAATCCATCTCATCCTAACTCGTCATTTCCGTGCCAGCCTCACCTAGACAGGTCGTGATCGTCGGCGGAGGTATTACAGGCCTGACGACGGCGTTCTCTCTCCAGGAACGAGCCACGGAGGCCAGCCTGCCCCTCGTCTGCACGTTGATCGAGTCGGATCGTCACTGGGGCGGCAAGATTCTGACACAGCGGGTCGGTGACCTCATCATCGAGGCGGGACCCGATTCCTTCCTTTCGCAAAAACCCTGGGCGCTGGAGCTCTGCGGCAAGCTGGGCCTCGCGGATCAGGTCATCAACACAAACGTTACCGACAAGAAGGCCTTCGTCTTTTCCCGGGGGCGGTTGCGGGAGCTTCCCGAGGGCATGGTGGTCATCGTGCCGTCGAAACTGGGACCCTTCATGAAAAGCGGCCTCGTGTCCTTGCCGGGTCTGGCGCGGATGGGCGTGGATCTCGTGCTGCCGGCGAAGCGCGGCGACGAGGATGAGTCCCTGGCCTCCTTCTTCACCCGCCGCCTGGGGCGAGAGGCGTTTGAGCGTTTGGTGGAGCCGCTCATGGCGGGCATCTATGCGGGGGATGCGACCCAGATGAGCGTGCGCGCGACCTTCCCACGCTTCGTCGAGATCGAGCGCCAGCACGGCAGTCTGATCCGAGGGATGCTGGCGGCCCGCAGGCCAGGTGGTCCGCAGCAGCCAGGCGCCCCGGCACGCACCATGTTCGTGACCCTGGATGGGGGGCTGTCCGAGCTCGTCGATACGCTGATCGGTCGCATCAAGTCCCAGGGCACGACGCTCCTGCAGGGCGAACAAGCCACGGGTCTCCGGCCGCGCGGCCAGGCTCCGGCGGGGCAGGGCTATGAGGTGACCTTGCAGTCGGGTGCCACGCTTCCGGCGGACGCGGTCGTGTTCGCCACGCCGGCGTACGTGACGGCCGACTTGATCCGGTCCGTCAGCCCGGCCGCTGCTGAACCCCTGTCGCGCATTCCATACGCCTCGACGGCAACAATCTCCCTGGCCTACGACGCGGATGCCGTCGGACCGGCCGTGCGGGGCTACGGATTCGTCGTCCCGCGCGTCGAGCAGCGCCACCTTCTGGCGGCGACTTGGACGAGCCGGAAATGGGCGCACCGAGCGCCCTCCTCCAGGGTCCTGGTGCGCTGCTATTTGGGAGGCGTCGGCCGTGAGGCGCTGTTGGAGCGTGACGATCCCTCCCTTGTGACGCTGGTCCGTGATGAGCTCGCCCAGTTGGCGGGGATCAAGGTCGCGCCCACGTATACGGCCGTGTATCGGTGGTGGAGGGGGATGCCCCAGTATCACGTCGGGCATGAGGCACAGCTTCGGCTCATCGACGCGGCGCTGGCCGATCGTCGGGGACTATTCGTGGCGGGCGCCGCTTACCGCGGGATTGGGATTCCGGATTGCGTCCGGGACGGAACGGAAACCGCCAAGAAGCTTGTCGATGCGTTCGTTGCCCACGGCTGATCCCCTGCGCCGTCTTTTCCGGCCGAGCTTGCGAAGAGCCTTGCGGGAATCTTATAGTAAGGACCAGTTCGGCAGCGGTCAGGGAAGCAGAGGAGGAGGTTCATGACAGGAGTGCTCTGGGGGATTGCCGTGCTGGCGTCGGTTGCGGGGCTGTTCGCCATCCACCGGCTGATCCGACTCCGACGCGAGCTCAACCAGCTCAAGCGCGACCATTACTACACGTCCTCGCGGGTCAAGCGCATTCCTGAGGAAATCAAAGAGGCGGTCCAGCCCATGCGCTTCCATCTGGCGAAGGTGGCCGAGGGCGGGATGGTCCCGCGCGAGATGATCCTGGACGGGCGACTCTATCAGGACCTGGCCGCATCGGATGCGCAGCGCGTCCTGGAGCAGGAATCGGGGCATGAGTCCAATCGCATCGTCTTTCTAGACGTGCGAAGCCCCAAGGAGTACGCGACGAGACGCGTGCCGGGCGCGAAGCTGATGCCGCTCGACGAGCTCGACACGCGCTACGCCGAGGTGCCGCCCACCGCCGAAAAGGTCATCGTGTATTGCGCCGCGGGTGAGCGCAGTCGCTTCGCCTGTGACTTTCTGAGTCAACGGGGGTACACCAACCTGTATCATATTCGCGAAGGCCTTCAGGGCTGGCAGGGACCCATCGAGGGGGAAGCGCCGGTCAGTCTCGTGCAAATCGAGCGCAAGGTGGCCACGAGCCAATGACCAAGGAAACCGACAACCCGCTCAGCGTGTTGAGTGTGAGCGGCCCGTACCGAGAGCCCCGCGAAATGGCGTTCTCCTATGATTTCGTCATTCATCGCGCAAAATGGCCGACGCCGCAGGCCGCGCGGGTGAAGGTCTCCATCGCCGACGAGCTCGACTACTTGAAGGATAAGGTGCTCGGCCTGAGTGGCGGGACGCCGGGCCAGCAACTGCTGGCGACCCGCCGCCTGACACGCCAGATTGCAGGTCGCAAGCTCGACATCGCCGACGAGGCCGGCCTGCTCGCCGAGCGACTGGACGTGATGATCCCGCCATTCGCGGATACGCACTCCCACCTCTTTCCGAAGCTGGATGCCTGGATGAAGGAGTCGCAGCAGGCCTTGCGCGAGGAAATCAAGAAAGAAGTCGGCATCTAGCCCCCCGTTTCGAACAATCCTCCGATAAGCGCATCACGCTCTCCCCCTCTCCCTCAGCGGGGGAGAGGGCCAGGGTGAGGGGGGGCGGTACGCTGTGCGACGGCCTCAGGAGGCACCGCATCAAAACAATGCGCGGTAATGCCGGCTGTGCACGCCGGACTCGTCGGCAAACCCCAGGCTGGCTCGATCGGGATTGTCCGGGTTGGTGAGGTCGATGTGGTAATGTCCGCGCACGTGTTCCATCGCGACTTCGAAGGGGATCGCGCGTGGGTACAGCTCGCCCGGGGTGCGGGCGCCCCTGGCCAGCAGCGACACCGCGTCCGCGGTGGCATATCTGGCCTTGGAGAAAATATAGATTTCGGCGATGGCGTTGTCTCCCAAGGCATGACCGGGGGTCGTGGCGGGAAGCAGCTCCGATAGGGTCTTGGCCTGGCGCGCCTCACGGAAGCGCTGAATCAGCCCGACGACCTGGCTGTCGGTGGCCTGTTCGGGCACGACGACGGTGACCACATTGAGCTCGGGGAGTGCCGCTTTGACATGGAACATCACCGGCTCATCACCGGTGTGGCGGACCGCCGTGCTGGGGTCCGGTGGGGGCATCAGCGGCTGATGCGTGTTCGAGCCCGGGACGTAGAGCCAGAGGAGAAACCACAATCCCAGCACGACGCCGATGACGACGACGAAGGGATGTGCTCCGGCGCGTTTGCCCTCCTGGTACCCTGATCCGGCCTCCTCCTCGGGGTTTCGTGGCTCGGCCCCGTGGGCCTGGTTCGCGCGTTCGTCCGTCATGACGGGTTTCCTCGGTTCGCCGGTCCGGTCGACGCGCCGCGGGTTTTCGCCTGTTCCCAGAGCGCGTCCATTTCCGTGAGCGTCATCTCGTCCAGCCGTCGTCCCGCCCGTGCGGCCTGCTGCTCGATGTAGTGAAAGCGAGTGGTGAATCGATTCACCGCCTGGCGGAGTGCATCCTCAGGGTTCACCTTGAGTGAGCGTGCCAGGTTCACCAGCGAGAACAGCACGTCTCCCAGCTCCGCCTCGACCGCATCCCGGCAACGCGGCTCCGGCCGGCCACCGCCTGCAATGCCGTCCTTTCCGCCGGTCGAGAGGGCCTCGCGCAACTCCCGAATCTCTTCTTCGATTTTGTCGAGCACCTGCTCGAGTCCCAGAGCCGTGTGCGGCCAGTCGAAGCCGACCCGTGATGCGCGAGCCTGGACCTGGTAGGCACGAAGCAGGGCGGGGAGGACCTTGGGGACCCCCTCGAGCGCGGAACCCTCGTCGCCGGATCGCGAGCGCTCCTCGCGCTTGATTTGCTCCCACCGTGAGTAGACCTGCTCCGGAGTCATGCCCTCGCGATCTTCCGCTGGCGCGAAGACGTGCGGGTGCCGGCGAACCAGTTTTTCCGCCAACTGCTCCATGACGGTCCTGATCGTGAAGGTGTCCTGCTCCGCTCCGATCTGAGCATGGAAGAGGATCTGGAGCAGCAGATCCCCCAGCTCCTCCCCCAACTTCGGAATGTTCCGCTCATCGAGCGTTTCGAGTACCTCGTAGGTCTCCTCGAGCAAATAGGGTTTCAGGGTGTCATGGGTCTGCTTACGATCCCAGGGACACCCGTCCGGGGCCCGGAGCCTGGCCATGATCTTCACGAGTTCGTCGAATTGCTCGGACATATCACAACGATCCGGGGTTCGTGGCCGGGGACGAGCGGCGGGGGAAATACGTGCGTCACGGTCGGCCGCGTCGCAGCTGCCCCTGACCCTTGCCCTGGGTCGGCCATTATACCCGCTTCTCCTCACGCTGCAATCCAGGCCCGGCTTGAACCCCTTTGGGGCCGTATGGTACGGTGTTGCTGCACGCGGCCGTTGGTACCCAGGGGCGATGATGAGCGATCAGGAAGGCCAGGGTTTCGTCATTCGAGACCGTCGCGGCCGTGGTCCCGAGGAGGATGCGGTCGGCGGTCAACACAAGGCCGCCAACGGGGCAGGGCAACGCCCCGCCGACATGACGGCCGAAGACGCGATACACCACGCGGAGCACGGCCCTCCCATCACGTTTTCCTCCTTCGTGTTTTCCTTGGGGACCTCTGCGCTCATGCTCATGGGCGAAAAGGTTGATCCCAATCAGCCGGACATGCCGGTGAACCCAGCACAAGCCAAAGAAATCGTCGATATCCTCTCCCTCCTCGAAGAGAAGACCCGCGGCAATTTGAACGAAGACGAGCAGGCCGTCCTCCGGGACATGCTTTACGCGCTGCGCATGAAATTCGTCGCCCTCGTCTCGGGAAAGCCCGCAACACCGTCCCCCTAGCCCGGGTCATTCATGAACACTTCTGCTGGAATCGCACCGAAGCGTCATGAATAACTCGGGCTAAGATCCGTTCCCGCTTGGCGCCAGGTTGCCCTTCCGGTATCCTGGAGGCGTTCCCATCCTTGCTTGCTCTGCTCTTCGACCCGGACTCATTTCCTGACGATGCACGGTGAATGGGGGGCGTAGACTCATGAAGAGATTCGTCTGGAGCACCTGCGCAACCACCTGTGTGGCGCTGGCGGTGTTCGGGGCAGTCGCCTGGGCCGCCAGTGACCAGCCCGGAGAGGCCGAGGCGCACCGCGGCTGGCAAGCGGTCGAGCAGGGTGACTACAAAGACGCGGTCCGCATCTTCGAGCGAGCCAGCGCCGCCGCCCCTCGCGACCCCTCGCTGCTGGTGGGTTTGGGACTGGCTTCTCACCTGGTCGGGCGGACCGACCAGGCCATCGCCGCGCTCGAGCGGGCGATCCATTTCGACAGCTCGGTTCAACAGGCGCATGTCCTTCTGGGCGATCTCTATGCCCGTCGGGCCGAATTGGAGCGAGCGATCCACCACTATCACGTCGCGACCGAGCTCGACCCCCGGGACGTCGAGGCGAAAGGTCGCCTACAGCGGACTCGCCGGGCCTATCGCGCGGAGCTGACCTATGACCGGCTGTTCAGCGCTCATTTCGTGCTCTACTCGCAACCCTCGATCCTGTCCTCCGACACCCTCCATGAGCTGGCCGACCGGTTGGAGGGGACGTACCGGGACGTGGGTGGGGCTATCGGATCCTTTCCGGATGGGCCCTTCGGGGTCATCGTTTACCACGGCCCAGAATTCTGGACGCGCACGAACAGTCCGACCTGGGTTCGAGGGTTGTACGATGGAGTGATTCACCTACGGGTCGTCCCGGAGGAGCCGCAGGCCGGCCTCTCAGCGGCGCTGCTCCGTCATGAATACACCCATGCTCTGGTCGACCATGTGAGCGCCGGCCGGGCTCCCGTCTGGTTGAATGAGGGCCTCGCGTTGTACATTGAGCGCCAGGGCACACCGCCTGGCGAGGGCCCATCCGAGGTGCGCGGGGAGGCAAGGCCTCCGGCTATCCCCCTTCAAGCGGAGTTCGTGACGCTTTCTCCGGTTGACGCGCGCGTCGCCTACGCGCATAGTTACAGAGCGACCGCGCACTTGATCCACGAGTATGGGCTTGACCGGGTGCGTGCGCTGCTGGAGGAGGTGGCGTACTCGGGCACGTTCTCAAGGGCGTTTGCGACGGTCTTTCACCGCGAGTACGGCGACTTCGAGCGGGCATGGCTAGGCCCATCGTAGCGAGGGAATTGAACAGGAATCCCCATGGCCGGTGTATCTGATAAGGAGCATTCGCAGGCAGGCGTTCGCCGCTCGGCCGGTTACGAGGGTCGAGCCAGACAGGGAAATCGGGAGGGCCGCGCCGCGTTCCGCCGACGCCGTCAGGAGGGGTGGATGGGCTGGGGCCGATCACACCTCCGCCCCGTCTGGATCGTGCTGCTCCTCCTCATCCCCTGTCTCGCCCTCACCTTCTACTATGCGCAGTACACGCTTCCCGGCCCGGCCGACACCGATACGCTGCTGCCGAGTCCGAGCTATGCGTTCGTCCTTCTGCTTCTAAACCTCGACCTGATCGGTCTGGTCGTCCTCACCCTGCTCCTGTCGCGCAACCTGATCAAGACCTACTTCGAGCGCCGCCATCGCCTTCTGGGCGCGGGATTCCGGACCAAGCTGATCGCCTCGTTCATCGGCTTCTCGTTGATTCCCACGGTTTTGCTGGCCGTCGTGGCCAGCGGATTGGTCAATAAGGCCGTGGACGTCTGGTTCAACAACCAGATCGATCAAGTGCTGAAGGACTCCTACGAAGTGGCTCGGATGCACCATGCGAACCACATCGCGGTCGCCATGAACAGCGCGCGCGCGATCGCCCGCGAGATCTTTCGAGAAGACATGCTCGTTCCCGAGCAACGGGACCTGCTGGCGGCGGCGATGGTGCGCAAGCGGGAGGAGCACAATGTGGCGGGGGTCGAGGTCTACTCCGCAAAAATGGAGACCCTGACCAAGGCGGTTGGCCCGGAGGTCCCCGCGGCCGTCCTCGACCAGCCCATCGGGCAGTTGGTGCTGCAGGTGCTCAAGGGCCAGCAGGAGCTGACCTCGGTCCAGGAGGCGGAGACCGGACGGCTCATCCGTGCGGGCGTCCCCATTCTCTCCAACGTACGCCGTGGCGGCATCGATGGGGTCGTCGTGGTGGATGCCTATGTGCCGGAGTCGCTGCTGGTCAAGATGGAGGCCATTGCCCACCAATTCGCCGAGTACAAGGAAGTCAAGGCCATGAAGAATCCGATCAAGGCCGGGGCCTACTTGTTCGTGGCCGTGATCACGGTGCTCATCCTCTTCGGTGCGACCTGGTTCGGATTCTACGTGGCACGGGGCATCACCGTGCCGATTCACCGGCTGGCGGAAGCGACCGAAGCGGTTGCGCAGGGCGACTTGAACGTCAAGATCAAGGTCAAGGCCGCCGATGAGATCGGCACGCTGGTGGACTCGTTCAATCGAATGACTTCCGACCTGAGGGCCAGTAAGCTTATTGCGGAACACGCGAACGCCTCGCTGCTGCAGTCGAACCTCGAGTTGGATCGTCGGCGCGCGTACACGGAGGTCGTGGTGGACACCATCGCGGCTGGGGTGCTGTCCATCGACCGCAGCGGCCTCATCACGACTTTCAACCCGTCGGCGGAGCGCATCCTGGGGGTGTCCGGTGATCGGCTCCGCGGTCGTCCGGCAGGTGACGCCTTCAAGGAGCGCAAGCTCGATGTCTTTCAAAGCGCCTATGACCGCATGCTGGTGGATGGGCGGGACAGCCTCTCCCTTGAAGGGCCGGTGGAGGCCGACGGGAAGCTGCTCACGGTGGGGCTCAACTGCTCCCGGATGCGCGATGAATCCGGCAAGGACCTTGGATTCGTCCTCGTGTTCGAGGACTTGACCGAGCTCATCAAGGCCCAGAAAGCCGCAGCCTGGCAGGAGGTCGCGCAGCGGATTGCGCACGAGATCAAGAACCCGCTGACGCCGATTCAGCTTTCCGCGCAGCGGCTCCGTAAGAAGTTCAGCGAGAAAGCCCCGGACTTCGAAGCGGTGTTCGACGAGTCCACCGGAGTCATCGTCAACGAGGTGAACAGTTTGAAACGGATGGTGGACGAGTTCTCGAAATTTGCGCGGATGCCGGCCCCACAAATGAAACGCGGCTCCATCCATGACGTCATTCAAAAAGTCGTGGCCCTCTATCGGAGTGCCCACAGGGAAATCGAGTTCATCGTGGATCTGGACGACACGCTGCCCCCGCTGAATTTGGACCACGAGCAGATGAATCGGGTGTTCGTCAACCTGTTCGACAACGCGATCCAGGCGATGAACCAGAAGGGCCGTCTGTGGATTGCGACGCGCTACGACACCAAGCGCCGTCGGGCCGTCGTCAGTGTGGCCGACGAGGGGGTTGGCATCAATCCGGAAGATCAGGATAAACTCTTCATGCCGTACTTCTCACGCAAGCGAAGCGGGACGGGCCTTGGCCTTGCCATCGTGCGCCGGATCATCACCGATCACGACGGGCAGATTCAGGGCGGGCAAAACCATCCCAAAGGTGCGATGTTCACCTTTGAGTTGCCAGTTTAGAACAGCAAAGGGTCATTGGTCAGAGATTAACGGAAGGCGGCCTGATCCCGGCGGAGAGGCACATGCTGCGGGTTGCCCCCTCTTAACCGCTGACCGTTTGCCGCGTACCTCAAACCGATTGTTTTGGCGTTGCCATGGCTGAATCCATCTTGATCGTTGACGACGAAGAAGCGATTCTGAGCTCGCTGAGCAAAATTCTCGAGGACGAGCACTACCAGGTGACGGTTGCCACGAGCGGGGCGGAAGCTCTGAAAATGTTGGCCAACGAGCCCCCTGATCTCATGCTGCTCGACATCTGGATGCCGGAGATGGACGGATTGGAAACCCTGCGCCGCGCGCGGGAGCAGATGTCGTCATTGACGGTGATGGTGATGTCCGGCCACGGCTCCATCGAAACCGCGGTCAAGGCCATCAAGCTGGGCGCCTACGACTATATTGAAAAGCCGCTCTCACTGGAAAGCGTCACGCTCCGGGTCCGCCACGCGCTCGACCAGCACCGCCTCGAGCAGGAAAACATCAATCTGCGGACCCAGGTGGAGCGGCGATTCGAGTTGGTGGGCACGTCGCCCGAGATGCACAAGCTGCGGCAGCTCATTGCGACCGCCGGTCCGACGGCGGGGCGAATTCTCATCTCCGGCGAGAATGGAACCGGAAAAGAGCTGGTGGCCCGGGCGATCCACCTGCAGAGCGCCCGCCGGGACCGCCCCTTTGTCGCCGTCAACTGCGCGGCCATTCCGGAAACCTTGATCGAAAGCGAACTGTTT
>JBFISJ010000076.1:0-11695 GCA_041608595.1 Nitrospiraceae bacterium | reverse complement strand
GGGAGGGCCCGCAGCGCAAAGGCGGCCGCGCCGCGCACTTTGGCGTTATAACGCCGTCCCAGGTAGAACCAGCCCTTGGCGGCCACAATGCGGGCCAGGGCCTCGATGCCGGCCGCGTCGCCGATCTGCCCCAGCGCCTGGCAGCAGGCGAGCGCGGAATCGGTTTGCCGCGTCGTCTGGAGGATCGAGATCAACCTCGCTGAAGCGCCCGCCGGTCTGAGCTTACCAAGGCACCGGATCGCGCCGGCCGCGAGCTCCGTGTCCTCACTGGCGGCGCAATTGAACAGCAGCCTGACCGTCCGATCATCGTGGAGCCGCTCGGCCAGGTTGAAGGCGGCCTGGCGGACCTGGTGGTTCTTGTCTCCGAGCGCGAAGGCGAGCTCCGCGTCGAGGGATTGCGTGACCGTGTCGATAACTTCCAGCATGCGGCACCGCCCCTGGGCGGTGACCTCGAGAGCCAGCTCCCGTTTGATGACCCCTCCCGCCTTTTGGCCCAAATCCGCCAGGAGACGGGCCGCGAGTTGGCGAATGCGCAGGTCGTCTTCCGTCTTGATGATCTCAATGAGCAGAAACATCCCGGCCTGGCCCAGGCTGCCGAGCACCTGCACGACGGCCTGCTGGCGGGCGGGGTCGGCCGACTTCAGGTCCTGAACCAGGAGCTTCTGGGTCTTGCCGTCCGGCCTCCGTTCGAGCACCTCCCCGAGGGTCCGCGCGCGGGGGTCGTGGTCCCTCTGAAAATCCCGGTAGAGGCTGACCAGCCGGGAGAAGATCCTGGCCGCCAGGAGATATTCGGCGAAAGGGATCATGTCCTCGGCCATCTTGCGGAGCATGGTCGGGAGCACGACGAAGACCTGCGGGTCCCTTTCCTCGCCGCAAATGACGATGAGCGGGTCGGCGACCAGATTGGACCAGACAGGCTTGAAGCCGAAGGGCAGGGTGTCGAACACTGTCCGGCAGACGTCAACGACTTTCCCGCGGCTCGGGGCATCCAGGTTGTGAAATCCTTCGAAGGTCCGCCCGACAATTTCCTTCAGGCGTGTCGCGTCGCCTCGGAGCAACAGCTCGCTTACCTGGCCCGGCATCTGCTGCAACTGTTCGTCGAACGAGCCCTCGTGCTCCTCCGGCTCCTCGGGGGCCTCCTCCACTCCTCCCGCCTCCGGTTTGGCCGCATCCGTGGATTCGACGCCGTAATCGTATTCGTCGAACAGAATCTTGGAGAAGCGCTGGTTCTTGGCCGTCTGCTTCCAAAACTCGGCCGTGCCGTTTTCGCCGGGCTGCTCCTTGAGGGCCACGAAAAACGCCTCGATTTCCCGAAGAGGCACCTTCGCCAGCAGGGTCAGGCTTTTGAGCCCGACGGTCGACATGAACTCGAGGAAGCCGTCCGCCACGCCCTTGAACTCGGAGACATCGATCTTCTCGCCGTTCACGATAAGGGAGTCCTTCGTCCGCCCGACCGTCAGGGATCGCTGCTCGCTCAGGAACTGGGTCAATCCTTCATTCAGGCGGTCGATAGAGCTCGTGACGGTACGGCTCTGGCGCGGGTAGATCTTGATGTTCTTGGCCGCGCTGAGCAGATGGTGAATGATATCCCGGACGAGACGGATCTGCTCCACACCCAGCGCCTTTCCAGCCGCCTGGACCTGGGGGATCGGACGGGTGGCCCGCTCGATGTATTTGACCTGCGTCAGATGGATCTGGTTGAGGTTCTGATCGAAGGCGAACCGTCTCCAGAATTGCCGCTCCAACGTTTGCGCCGGCTTGATCTGCGCGAAGGCCTGGAGGAACCCTTCGAGCTCGCGCTCCGTCAGGCCCTTGCGGAAGGCGATGGTCCCGAGCTCGACGCTGCGGAGGAACTCCAAGAATTTGTCGAGCAAAGCCTTTTGCGGCCCGACCTCCAAGGGGATGCTGTTCACCACGAGCCTGTCGTCCTGGAGGACGAGCTTGAGATTGTCGTTCGCCCTGAGGATGCCAGTGATGGCCTCGAGCAGTTGGGCGTTGGCGTTCGCAACGGTCTTGCTCTCGATCGGATAGAGTTTGACGTTTCGCACCGCCGTCAACAACGCCCGAAGGACGGCGGGCACCTCCTCCGTGCTTTGCTTGGACAGTGGCGTATCCGGGATCTGCTCGCCGGGCTGATCCCCTGAATAGTCGACGGCCTCTTCGGCGTTGAAGATCTTCGTGCTCTGCTTGGCCTGCAGCTCCTCGTAGACCCTGGCCTTCTCGCGGTTCGACGAACGCTTGAAGTGGTACGCCAGGTAGGACGCCGATGGTAGGACACGCTGGCGGAACAATGACTCCTGGTACTCGCCGATGTGCTCGTGCAGTCGCTCGCGCTCCTTGGGCTGAATGTCCCCGTAGGTGATGTCGAGCACCTGCCGGCTCAGAAACCGAATGGCTTCGTCGTCTTTGGAGAATTCAGAGCTGACCAACCCAAGCCGGGCCGCTTGCTCGACGAATTCTTGGACTTTCGCCTCGGGTTTTTCAGAGCTTCCGGTCAGCATGCTCAGCGAGAGGTCGTCCCCGATGGTCGATGCGTGAGCCAGTAGGTCTCGGCCCTCGACATCCAATGCCGAAAGCTTTTGCTTCACGATCTCCTCGACCGAGTTCGGGAGGTAGCTCTCGTCCAGTGGCCCCGCCTTCCACTGTTGCCCAACAATGGAGAGTTTCTGGTCGGAGATCAGCTTGCGGAGGACCTCTCCCAGAAACAGCGGATTCCCCTGGGTGGCCTCAGCCAGATTCTGCTCGAGGTCTCCGGTCGACTGGAAGTGCGGAAACATGCCGCGCAAGTGCTCCTTGATGTCTACGGCACCGAGAGGCGTGAGCTGAATTCTCCGGATGGTGATCTCCTCGGCATGTGCGGTTACGAAGCGCTCCAGCGGCGATTGGTCCGCTGACCCACCCTTTGGGAGCGTCGTGATGGACGTTCCGCACACGAAGAGGGGCGTCTCGTCCCGCCGCATGAGGCAGCGAAGTGCGAGGAGGGTCGCCTCATCGGCGAGCTGCAGGTCGTCAACCAGCAACACCATGGGGCCAAAATCAACGAGCTTGGGGATGATATTGACGAACAGCGCAAAGATGCTCTCCCGAAGGGTCTTCTCGTCTCCCGGCACGTTCGTGGCAATGCGGCGGTCCGACATCGGTAGGAGATTGTCCAGGTACGCCGCCTCGGCGGGCGTGAGCCGGTCATAGACCTTGGACCCGCGCTCCTCCTTTTGATTGAAAAGGTTCACGAGGATGCGACCGGCCAGATAATAGGGACGGTAGGTCTCCTGTTGGGTGCCGGTGACCTTGACGACCGGGATGGATTTGTTGGTCAGCGCCTCTCGGATGACTTCGAGGAAGGTCGACTTGCCCATGCCGGCCGCGCCCTCGACCATCACGAACCGGCTGCGACCCTGGCAAAACTCCGCATAGGCCTCCGCGACCTGGGCAAGCTGGAGCTCGCGGCCGGCGGCGGTCGCGTTTTTGAGACTCAGCAGACCCGTCTTCTCGGCGGCTTCTTCCGCGGAGAGGTCCGCCACGTCCGCCAGGCGATTGCGTCCGAGGCGTTTGGCGTGGAACAGCGCCATGTCCGCTCGCTGGATGAGGCTCTCAGTCGTCTGCGCGTCCTCTGGCAAGGACGCAAGGCCCAAGCTCATGGTCGGTTGCAAGACAGTCTGGGTTTCCTCGAGTTGCAGCGTCTCTGATCGACATTGTTTAAGGAGCCGGTGCCCCAGGGCACGGGCGGCGGACTTCGCCGTATCCGGCAGGAGCAGCATGAACTCGTCGCCCGCATACCGGATCGCCACGCCGCGAGTACCCGCCGCCTCTTTCAGCAAGCGGGCGACCAGAATGAGCGCCAAATCGCCGCCGGCGTGGCCGTGCAGGTCGTTGATTTGTTTGAGGTTGTCGAGGTCCACCATGAGGAGCGACAAGGGATGCTCCTTGGTGGCCTCACTGAGGTGGTTTTGCAGGTATTGAAAGAGGAACCGGCGATTATGCAGTCCCGTCAGCTCGTCCTCGAAGATCAGCCTGGAGGGATCCTTGCCGACCTTGTGAAGGGAGATGACGAGGTCTTCGTAGCGCATGTGATCAACCCGACCGACTTCGATGCTTTCTGCCCGGGGCCAAAATCTCCTTTAGGGACTAGCCGCCGGAGACAATACCAGGGCAGGGAAACTCCAAAACGCAGAACGCCTTGGAGACTTTAATTAACAGCAGCTTGTGAGTTTTTCGGGAGGTGACGTAGGACCACAACACGTGACATTGAGTATAAAATATAGCAGCTGATCAGCGGCCTGCAGGGTCTGCCAGGGAAGAAATCGTATAGTGTGGCGATACGAAGGGAGGGGTGACCATGCTGGGCCCAACCCCTGTGATACAGACTTGGGGTTTTCTGGAAACCTTGCTGGGCCATTTCGGCCCAGTGCCATGGACAGACCCAGCCGCCGGCTGAGCTGGTCTCACCGGCGCTGTTGAATCGGTGCCTCCACCGGGCCGGCCTGCGTCCGTTCGGTCCGAGGCTGAAATAGTGGCCTCGCCGCAATTCGGAATCACCCTGTACAATGTTGCCCAACCGCTAAAAAAGACACCCGGGTTGGACCCCTCATTTCGCGCCAATTTTTGATCCCTTTTGCCCGTTCTTTCTCCTTCCTGTCCCCAGCGGACAAGTTTTTGCCCACTCCTACGCATCCCCCCATAGGCATAACCCTTGCCATATACGTCGGGCATGGAGGTTCCCATGCCCGTCTCTCGATCCCAAGATCATGCCCAGCATCATGCAGCCACAGTCGCCGGCCCGCAGAGGACGACAGGGAGTGGGCGCACAACCCCCGGTAGCTTTGCGCACGTCATCCTGGCCGGCCTGCTCCTGATTGCCCTGCCGGCCATGGGTCTGACCCAGCAGGGCGGCCCCGGCCAGCCGGTTGCACAGGCGGACTACCGCACCGGCGTTGTGACCGCGAACAACGGGACGGTCCTGCGCATCGACGGCAGGGACTATCGTCTCGACCCCGGCGTGACGGTCACCGACGAGGACGGAAGTGTATACGCGATCCAGGATCTGAAGCGCGGCGAGCAGGTCAAATTTCATCTCCGCAACCGAAAGATCGATCAGATAATTTGGATTCTCCCTCGATAGCCCCAACAAGGTTTGACCCGGCGGGCTCGCGATGCGTGCATCGAAAGCCTCGCCGGCGCGGATAGCTCGAGGAGGCAGCTTCATGAAGATCACACGATACACAGCCTGGACGGCATCACTGGCGCTGTTGTGCCTGACGGTGGGCCCGGGTACGCGCGACGCCGGAGCCCAAGCGATGGCCGACTACACGACCACGCCGAGCTTCATCTCCGAAACGGTCCCACCGAACGTCCTACTCCTCCTCGACAACTCGGGCAGCATGAACATCATGGCCTACGACGACGGCTTGGCGGCCTTCGATCCGACCAGGACGTACAATGGGATCTTCGATGCAGCAGAATGTTATCTATACACGGGGAGCGGGGCGTCGGAACGCTTCGCGCCAGACTCCTCGGCGAATCCCGCCACGATGCCGGCCGGCGGGTGGACCTGCACGGGCAACGCGACCCATCCGTGGTCGGGCAACCTGCTCAACTTTGCGGGCATGCGGCGTATCGACATCGCCAAGTGGGTGATGGTCGGTGGCATCTGCGCGGTTGCCAGGGCGGCGGATTTCACCTGCTCCTCGGTCAAGGCCCAGGATCTCCCCTTCGCGGCCTGCTGCCAGAATCAAACACAGGCCATTGCAATCGCCGATGTTTCTGGGCGGATGCCGGCGGCCCTCATCCCCGGGTCCGGAAACGTGTATTTCCATCTCAGAGGGAGTAATTCCTCCCTCCGCGGCAAGATCTGCGTGGACAACGACAGCACACAGCCGTCCAGCTCGGCTACGAGCTGCCAGGACGGCGGGACCTTCGTGGAAGGCGAATTCGTCATCCGCGCCGATCAACTGACCAACAGCACGGGGGTGATCCAACAGGTCGGCCAGAAGGCCCGGTTCGGCGTCATGGAGTTCTCCACCCTCGGCAGCGATGGCGGTGTCGTGCAGGCCCGTGTCGGGACGGACACGGGCTCCTTGGTGTCCTCGGTGGAGAACACGGTGCCGCAAACCTGGACGCCGTTGGCGGAAAGCCTGTACGAGGCGTCACGCTACTTCGCCCAGATCCCGCCGGCCTACAACGCGGGAGACTATACCCATACGGTGGTCGCGGAGGATCCCTATCGCTTTGTTGCCCCGACCTGGGCCGGGACCGATCAGTACGCCTCCTGTTGCGAGAGTTTCGTCATCGTCTTCACCGATGGCGAGTCGACCCAGGATCAGAATATTCCAGCCAGTCTCCAGGACCTCGCACACCCCATCCACGGCGCCCACTGCACGGGTGCGGGCTGCAGCGGGCACCGCACGGACTATCCCAGCAGCGGCACCCATTATCTGGATGATATCGCCTATTGGGCTCACATCAACGATCTCCGGCAGGCCACGGTCCCGACGATCGGGGAGACCGGCAAGGACCTGACTGGCACGCAGTCGCTGAGCGTATATACCTTCTATGCCTTCGGCAACGTGAACGCCCGCGAGCTGCTGCATTCCACCGCCAAAGCCGGCGCCTTCGATGATAAAAACGGCGACAACCTGCCGGACGCAACGGGGCAGACCTGCACCTACCCGGCCGGCTCGCCCCTCGGCACAGGGACATCCACGAGCAGCGTCGAATGGGACACGAATGCCGACTGCATCGCGGACGCCTACTTCGAGTCCTCCAATGCCGACGATATGCGTGACAACCTGATGGCGGCGATCACGAGCATCCTCGAGCGGAGCTCATCGGGCAGCGCGGCGTCGGTGCTGGCCTCGTCCGCTACGGGCGAAGGCGCGCTCTATCAGTCATTTTTCTTTCCCAGCACCTTCGAAGGGCTCAACGAGATCACCTGGACGGGCTACACCCAGGGGCTCTTCGTGGATGCCTTCGGGAACCTGCGCGAAGACAGCGACGGCGACGCCCGCCTTGTTTATGAAAACGACCTCATCGTCAGGACGCGGTTCGACTCGGGCCTGAATCAGGTCGTCGTCGATCGCTTCGAGGATCTCGATGGCAATGGGCAGGCCGACAGCGGGACGGCCCTGAACACGGTAGGCCTCAAGGACGTGCTCAATATCTGGGAAGGCGGCGAGATGCTGGCGCTCAAGTCGGCCGGCACCCGGAACATCTTCACGTGGATCGACCAGGACAACGACGGTCTTGTCGACGGGGGAGAGGAGATCGACTTCACCACCACCAACTCGACGCTGCTGGCTCCCTACCTCAGGCCGGGGGCGGCCCCGTATACGACCGACAACATCATCAACTTTTTGCGGGGCCAGCAGATCACCGGCCTGCGCAACCGGCAGTTGACCGTCGGCGGGAGCCTGAAAGTCTGGAAGCTGGGGGACGCGATCCACGCCCAGCCGGTCGTCGTGGGCGCGCCGGCACAACGCTATGACATCATCTATGGCGATACGACCTATACGGGCTTCTTCGCCAAGTACAAGGACCGCCGCCGCGTGGCCTACGTGGGTGCCAACGACGGGATGCTGCATGGTTTCAACGCGGGCTTCTACCACGTGGGTGACGATCCGGTCACGACCACGGAAGTCGAGCACGGATGGTTCACGACCACCCAGACGGGGGTGACGAACACGCCGCCGCTGGGCGAGGAGCTCTTCGGGTTCATTCCCCAGGAATTGCTGCCGCACCTCCGGTGGCTGGCCGACCCCGACTACACGCACGTGTACTACGTGGACCTCAAGCCGAAGGCCACGGACGTACGCATCTTCACGCCCGATGCCGACCATCCAGACGGCTGGGGCACGATTTTGATGGGTGGCTTCCGCCTTGGCGGAAGCTGCGGCGCCTGCTTGCCGGGCACCGGCGCGCCTCCCATGACGGTCAACGCCGACTTCAACTATGACGGCGACGCAGTGGATGCGGGGGATACACGGACGTTCTACAGCGCCTACTTCGTCCTGGATATCACCAATCCCGAGTCGCCGAACTACCCGAAGCTCCTGTGGAGCTTCTCGAGCGCGGACCTCGGGTTGACGACGAACACGCCCTCCATGCTCCGCGTGAACCCCTCGAGCCAGGGCATCACCGATAATGCTGATGCCAAATGGTTCATGCTGGCCTCGTCGGGCCCGACGGGCTACGACGGGATCACGAGTCAGGTCGGGAGGATGTTTGCCATCGACTTGGCCGCCGGGCCGGGGGTGGGCAATGGAAACGTCACGACCCTGGAAGCGGAAAGTTTGAACGCGTTCATGGGCGCCACCCTGACGGTGGACACCGATTTCGACTATCGGGTCGAGGTCGCCTATCTAGGCGGCGTGATCGACGACTCGGCTCCCCCCTGGCGGGGCAAATTGTACCGGCTCACCACGAACAACTGCGCCGCGGCGCCCTGCACGACGGGCATCTGGGGGATCGCCGCAGGCGCGAACCGGGGGGCCACGGAGCTGCTGGACACCTTCCCGTCCACGAATACGTTCCAGCTGGGCCCGGTCGCGGCGACGCCCGCGGTGGCGGTCGACGACACCAGTCGCATCTGGGTCTTCGCGGGGACGGGCCGCATGTACGACGAGGTGGACAAAACCAACACGGACCAGCAGTATTTCGTGGGCGTCAAGGACAAGGTCGTGAACGGCGGCTGCACGGAGTCGACCGCTACGAACTGTCACGCCAATGATCTGGTGGATGTGTCCTCGGCCCAGGTGTGCATCGTCAACGTCGGCAACTGCGGGTCGTCAACCGATCAGGTCACCGGCGTGACGGGCGCGAGCGACTTCCCGTCGCTCATCGGGCTCGTGAAGTCCAAGGATGGCTGGTTTACCACATTGCCGGGCACCGGCGAGCGGTCGCTGTCGCGGCCGCTGGTCTTTGGCGGCCTGGTGTTGTTCCCGACCTTCACGCCGCAGAGCGATATCTGCACGTCGGCCGGCCAGAGCACGCTCTACGCGCTCTACTATCTGACCGGCAGCGCCTATTCGAGCCCGGTCATCGGCACCTACGGGGCCGGGTCTGAGACGTACGTCAGCCGGTCCACGGGTCTTGGACAGGGCCTCGCCACCGAAGCGGTCGTCCACATTGGCGACGACGGCGGTGTGGGGCAGGCCTCGGTCTTCTCCGAGAACTCGATGGGGCAGATCTTCCAATTGTCCATGTCGACAACCGGAGCCATCGCCAGCCGGTTCATGACCTGGTACATGACCAGGGACTGATCGTCCCCCGTCCCACACCTCGAGGGGATGGGCCGCGGAGGCTTTCCGCCTCCGCGGCACCCCCGGGGCCATGATCCCATCCCGTTGCCTTTACCCTTGCCAACGCCTCACGCCTGTTTTCGTATCACAGGGAAGCTGCACCGATCTCCGGCCCGAGTGCGGGGGCGGAAACCGCGTTTTCCATGACAAGCCCCGAGCGCCGTGCTACAAGCACTGGCAGAGAGCAGACGGATGCGTAGACGATCTCTCCAGACCACCTGTGACGACGCGTCGGCGGGTCGCGAGGGCGGAACCGGGGCTCCGCGTCCCTGGTTTCTGGCTTGTGTCCTGGCTGTTGGCCTGCTTGGCGGCGCCTGCACGGGCGAGTCATCGTCTCCCCAGGAGGGCACCGGACGGCCGAGGCCGACTGCGGGATCCGGGGCTTCGGCCGGGTTGACGGACAACCAGCCCGCCGTCATTCTGTCTGCTCGTCTCCAGCCCGATCCCCTCACCCGGCGCGAGCCCATTACGGTCATTGTGGAGGCGAAGGACCCCGAGGGCGGAGCCGTCAGGCTCACGCACCAGTGGTATCTCAATGGCGAGCCGTTGGAGGGACAAATTAAATCTGCCTTGTCCCCCAGCCTCGTAGACCTTGGCGACCAGGTGAGTGTGGAGATCACCCCCTACGACGCAAAGGGCGCCGGGACCCCGTACCGGGCGACCGAGGCGCAGGTGGTCAACACGCCGCCCAAGATAACGAGGATCATTTTCAAACCGTTCCCGGTACGGGTCGGCAGCAAGGTGACCGCCGAGGCAGAGACCGACGATCCCGATGGCGACGACATCAGCTATGAGTTTCGGTGGTTTCACAATGGAGAAGAAGTGCTCACCGCTGATCGCGGCACGCTCAGCACCGCGGAGTTCGTGCGCGGCGACGAGATCGTGCTGGAGGTGACGCCCTCCGACGGCACGGATGTCGGCGAAGTCCAGCGATCGGATCCGGTCGTCGTCGACAACAGCCCGCCGGAAATCAGCTCGACACCTCCGCGGGAGATCCGCGGCGGGCTCTACTCCTACGCCCTGAAGGCGACCGATCGGGACGGCGACGAGCTGACCTACTCCTTGGAAACCGGTCCGCCCGGCATGTCCATCGATCCCAAATCCGGCGTGCTGAAGTGGACGATCACACCCGATATCGCCGGCACCCACCAAGTCCGGGTCGCGGTGAGCGACGGCCACGTGACCGAGCCGACGGTCCAGGAATTCAACGTGGCCCTGGGCGACAAGGCCGCTGCGCCATGACGCCGCCCAGCGTCAACGCGCCTTGCAGTTGTCATTGATCTCCGGGGTTTGCTAGAATCCGTCAGGCCTGTAAACGGAGGACAATACCTCGACCAGCGTGCGAAAACTTAAGCTTCGGGAAGGCACCAACACCGCCAGCTTGTTCGGGCATCATGATCGGCATCTCAAGCTGATCGAGGATGAGTTCGGCGTGCAGGTCTCCGCGCGCGGTGAGGAGTTGGCGATCGACGGGTCGCCCGACTCCACGCGGAAAGCCGAGCGCGTGCTCAACGAGCTGGCCGCGCTGACCTTCGAAGGTTACGACCTGAAAGCCGAAGACGTCACGCTTGCCCTTCAGGCGTCCCGGACGAACCCGGACACACCGCTTCGCGAGCTCCTCTTCAGCACCGTTCCCATCACCACCAAGAAACGCTTCGTCGTCCCGAAATCGGCGGCGCAGAAGGCCTACATCGAGGCGATCCAGAAGTACGACCTGGTGATCGGCATCGGTCCGGCCGGCACCGGTAAGACCTATTTGGCCATGGCCATGGCCGTGGCCGCGCTCCTGCGGAAAGAGGTCAGCCGGATTATTCTGGCCCGCCCGGCGGTGGAGGCGGGCGAGAAGCTGGGGTTCCTCCCGGGGGACATGTACGCCAAAATCAATCCGTATCTCCGCCCCTTGTACGACGCGCTCTACGATATGATGGACCTGGAGCGGGCCAACCGGCTGGTCGAGCGCGGCGATATCGAGATCGCGCCGCTCGCCTTCATGCGGGGCCGGACGCTCAATGACTCCTTCATCATCCTGGACGAAGCGCAGAACGCCACGGCCGAGCAGATGAAGATGTTCTTGACCCGCCTGGGGCACAACTCCAAAACTGTCGTCACGGGCGACATCACGCAAGTCGACCTGCCCTCCGACCGCACCTCCGGCCTCGTCGAGATCCGCGAGATCCTGCAGGATGTCGACGGTATTAAATTCATCTACTTCAGCGAGCGTGACGTCGTGCGCCACAAGCTGGTCCAGGAGATCGTCAAGGCGTATGACAAGCATCGCGCGGCGCGACCGGGTCGCGCCGAATCCGGCAAGCGCGCCCGCCGCACCACACCCGAAGCCGAGGGGACAGCCGACCCGCCGGGCCCCGGCGGGCAGGGAACGGGCGCTCGCTCCTGATGCCCGT
>JBFISJ010000075.1:0-11729 GCA_041608595.1 Nitrospiraceae bacterium | reverse complement strand
GTCCAATATCGCGCTGCGCTGGATGCTGGGCAAGGCGTCCGCCTGCGGGATGCAGGTGGACAAGGCTCGGGCCGCAACGTACAAGCCCAACCCCCATGAAAAAATGCATGAGTCCTACAGCGGCTTCTGGATTTTCCGCGGCAAGCATGTGCGAAGGATTCCCGAGGGGGCGATGATTCACGCCAGCGTGAAGGAGCGGCTTAAGAAGAAACGGAATGACTATGAGCCGAAGAATCTCCCCAAGAGGTACAAGCTCGTGACATGAATCCTGTTCGACCATCCGGGGCGATCGCGAGCCGTGTGTTCGGCATCCCCTACGACCCACGTCACCAGCGTCGGTGCGTCGTTTCCTGACGGGGGGACGGGTCCGACCGCGCCATTGACAGCGGATAACGAAAATGACAACATTTTAGGCGATTGAGACGTCGTGGCTTGCGACGGGGTGCCGATGCACCTGCAAGCCGTCAGCAGTGAACCATCAATGCCGGGAAAGGAGGAATGATACCATGACACTGACACAGACAAGATGGAACTTGTCTTTGATCGTCTTGTCGGTATTCCTCGCGTTCGGCTTGACGACGTTCCATGATCAGGCAAACGCCGAGCTCTATGCCGGATTCATGGCAGGCGGCGCGTTTCCTAGCGACTTCAGCGACGTCGAGGGGAGGGGCCTCTTGGCTGGCGACACCTTCGGGGACTTTTCGTTGAAGAACTCGGGGATGGTCGGGGGCAAGCTTGGGTACTACTTCCCAAACCTGAAATGGCTCGGAGTCGAGACGGAAGTCTTTTATGCCCGGCCGAGCTTCAAGGATCAGACCGTCAGCGGGACAGGTCCTGGGGGGCCCTCTTCATTGACCACCGTGGGCAGCACCTTGGATGTCGTCACCTGGGCCATCAACGGCATGGTCCGCTATCCGGGCAAACGATTTCAGCCCTACGCCGGCCTCGGCCTCGGGATCTTCTTCGCCGAGCTGGGCCTTGCCACGGGGTCGAGCTCGGACAACGGAGTGCCCGGCCTGAACGCCCTCATTGGAGGCCGCTATCTGATCACCTCTCACCTCGCTGTCTTTGCCGAATACAAGTACAACAGAGCCTCGTTTACCTTTGACCGGTCGGTGCTGACAACAGGCGGGTTGGGGGGCTTGAAGGGCGACTAATCCACGAACATTTTTTCCGTGGGATTAGGCTACCACTTTTGATCGTCACTAGCGCCGCGGCGTTGCAGCTCTCCCCTGGCACGGTAAAGGGGAGAGCTGCGACCACCCCCCACTTCGTACCCCTCAATCCGCGTTCACATCCAATTGCTCGGTCGTGACGGTCTAAGCTCTCCTCACATCAGGCCCGGCCTTAGCCTCTAACCCATTAAAACCTCGATCCTTTCACCGGGTGAAAGGATTTCTCTGCCCGCGGCATACCAGGGCAGGAGAGCCGTTTACCTGGAGGGACGCCATGGGTCTGCACAGGGTCGAATGTCTGGGACGAGCCGCCGGACGTCTGGATCCACGCGTGTATCAGATCGCGATTCTGAGCGGGTTGCTGGTCTACGGGCTGATCTGGCTGGACTTCGAAGTCCGCCTCGCCAACGCGGTCGTGATTCTGGCGGCCGCGCTCGGCGTGCAGTACGCGGGGACGAGGCTTTGGGACCTTCCGAGGTTCGACCCCAAGAGCGCGCTGATCTCCGGCCTGTCACTCTGCCTGCTGCTTCGCACCAATGTGCCGATCGTCGCCGCGGTCGCGGCCTACCTGGCCGTCGCCAGCAAATTCGTCATCCGCTGGGACGGGAAGCACGTCTTCAACCCCACCAATTTCGCGCTGGTCGTCATGCTGAGCCTGGACCTGGGCTGGGTCTCGCCAGGCCAGTGGGGGCGGGAAGCCTTCTTTGCCTTCCTGGTCGCCTGTCTCGGCGGTCTTGTCGTCAATCGCGCCGCACGGAGCGACGTGACCTACGCCTTCCTGACCAGCTATGTCGCCATGGTCATGGGGCGTGCGCTCTGGCTCGGTGATCCCCTCGCCATTCCGCTGCATCACCTGCAAAACGGCGCGCTGCTCATTTTCGCCTTTTTCATGATTTCCGATCCGAAGACCACCCCGAACTCGCGCGCTGGCCGGATGATCTTCGCCGTGATGGTGGCGCTGGGAGCCTTGTTCGTCCAGTTCGGTCTCTACCGTCCGAACGGCCTGCTGTGGTCGCTGGTCTGTTGCGCCCCGGCTGTGCCGCTCCTGGATCGCGTCTTGACGGGAACGAAGTACGACTGGGCGCAGGCTCACGGGACCGCCACGGCAACGGTCCACACGGCGCCGGGGCTCGCGCGGCTCGCCGTCTCAGCCCTCATTCCTTCGTTTTTGACGGGGAGGGGAGCCCGGTGACGGCAACGTCGCCATTGGGCTGTTTTGATCACTGACACCGAAAGGAGGATCCCATGACACGCATGGCAGTTTGTTGCTCACTCGTGCTGGCGGCGCTAGGCTGGACCGGCACGGCCTTCGGATTCTGCGGCTTCTATGTCGCGAAAGCAGACACGAAGCTCTACAACAAGGCGTCGGAGGTCGCCATCGTGCGGCACGACGACAAAACCGTCATCACCATGGCGAACGATTTTCGCGGGGACGTGAAGGAATTCGCCATGGTCATTCCCGTGCCCACGGTGCTGGAGCGGGGTCAGATCCACGTGGCGGACAAAGCGCTGCTCGAGCACCTGGACGCCTACTCGGCGCCACGGCTCGTTGAGTACTTTGACCCGAACCCCTGCGAGATGAGAGCGCTCGAAGAGAGGTCAGCGGCCGACATGGCGAGGAAAAGCCTTCCTGCGAGCGCCGCCGGTCGTGCGAGCGCGCTCGGGGTGACGGTCGAGGCGCAGTACACCGTCGGGGAGTACGACATCCTGATCCTGTCGGCCAAGGAGAGCCACGGGCTCGAGACCTGGCTGCGCGAAAATGGGTATCGAATTCCCACAGGTGCTTCCAGCATCTTGAACAGCTACCTCATGCAAGACATGAAGTTTTTTGTGGCCAGGGTCAACCTCAAAGAACACGCCAAGCTGGGCTTCAGCTCACTGCGGCCGATCCAGGTGGCCTTCGAGTCCCCGAAGTTCATGCTGCCCATCCGGCTCGGTACGGTGAACGCCGACGGGATGCAGGAGCTGTTCATCTACCTGATCACGCGCAAGGGGCGGGTGGAGACGACCAACTACCGCACCATCAAGCTGCCCTCGGCGCAGGAGATCCCCGTCTACGTCAAGGACAAGTTCGGGGACTTCTACCGCGACATGTTCGGCCGGCAGGTGATCCGGGAGAGCAGCCGGGGGGTCTTCCTGGAATACGCGTGGAACATGAACTGGTGCGACCCCTGCGCGGCCAACCCGCTGTCCGCGGAGGAGCTGCGCCAGCTCGGCGTCTTCTGGCTCGATCAGAGCGGCAGGCAATCGAAGAGTCTGGCGCGCGACGCCTTCGTCACGCGCTTGCACGTGCGCTACGACGCGGAGCATTTCCCGGAGGATCTCCAGTTTCAAGAGACATCCGACCGGTCGAACTTTCAGGCGCGGTATATCCTACGGCACCCGTGGAAGGGACAGGCTGAATGCCCCGCGGCGGAAGAGTACCGAAAGCAGCTCCAGCAGCGGTACGAGCGCGAGGCCCAGACCTTGGCGCACCTCACGGGCTGGAACATCAACGACATCCGCCACACGATGGGGCTGAATGGGATCACCCAAGAGCCCGTCGAGAAAACCTGGTGGCAGAAACTTTGGGGAAATTGAAGCAGACCTCGAGGAGAATGACTCGCTCAACGAGTCATTCTCCTCGACTCTCGGAAGTTTTGAGCTTTTAGTTTTGATTTTGAGTTGTAAGCTAGAAATACTTCACGCTCGTTGCCCGCAACTCAAAACTTAGAACTGCCCGATCCTTCGCCGAAAGTCCTGACCTTCCGAAAAGGATCACCCTAAAATCGCCAAGGAATTGACGGATCGTCCAAACGCGTTCAGACTACTTACACGGTGCCGGCAGCAAGCACCGGGCAGGACGGCCCTGGACATCAGCTTCCGCCTTGGAACCTGAAACCTGGAACGCGTTCCTATGCTCCGACTCTTCTTCCACGGTATCGAGCAAGCCCTGGGGCCGGCCCTCTCCGGGGTCGCCTTTCTGGTCTATGTCGCGGGGCTGGGTGTTCTGGCCGTCGCCGTGTTCCTCCCGCTGTATTCGCGATGGATGGAATACGTCGCCATGGGGTACGGGCTCCAGCAGGTCTGGATCATGACCTGCGCCCAGTGCGGCCGCACGACGCGCGCGGCCGGTCGCCATTGCGGCTATTGCGATCAGCCGCTCGATTTACCCACGACCCTCAAGCTATGGAGCGGTGCCATACGCAGGCGGCCCTCGATCCGGAGCCAGACGACTCGGTGGGGGGCGCATCTGGCCGGAAGCCTCCTTTTCCTTCTTCTGTCAGGCTGGCTGGTGTTCCGGGTCGACGTGCTGAGCCCGCACGGCTCGCTCGATCGCCTGTTCCTGGGCTTCGGCCTGCTGGCCTGGGCGGCCGTCGGCTGGTTCACAAGCCGCGCCGTCCGTCTTGCACCGATGGGCGTGCTCGGGCGGGTGCGTGACGGGGCGTTATCATTTGCCTCGATCGGGTTTGTCGTGGTGTGGCTCTTCCTGGCGGAAGAGGCGAAGCCGGTTCCGGAGACGCTCATTGCGACGTTCACGGCAAAGCCCGCCGCCATTCAGGTCAACAACCGTCTCCTGCAGATCCCCACAGGGGAGGTCGTGTTCGAGTATCTCCAAATGGATCATGAGCTGCTTGGCTACCACGACATCATCCCGCTCGCCTTCGTGGGAAGCAATCGGATCCCCATCGCGCATTCCCCCGTGGCGCAGGCGATCATCGCCCACCTCCGTGCCAATCCGGATGACTACGCGGCCCGCGGGCTGACCGTCCGGTATCGGAGCGACCGGCACAAGGTTAGCGCCGGATACACGTATGAAGTCGTGGAGCGGGTCGGACAACTGTTGATTCGACGGGTGAACTCCGGCCCCGAGGAAGGCAGGGTGGGGTCAGATGCCTTCCTGCGCATGAGCGCAGGCTCCGGCGCGCAGGGGGACTCCCTGGCCGCGAGGCGACCAGGGAGCGCCTGACCGCGTTACATCCCTACGTGGGCCTTTAAAATCTGCGATTGGGCGATCTGGGGATCATTCGGCGCCAGCTCGAGCGCTTTCTTGAAGTGCTGCGTCGCGTCACCGTGCTTGTTCAGCTTGTCCAGAGCAAGAGCCAGGTTGAAATGGGCCACCGCCAGGGCGGGATCGGCGTTCGTCGCCTTGCGGAAGTGCACCTCCGCCACGTCCCAGTGACCTTGGTTGTAATGGCTCACGCCTTCGTCATTCTCCATCCGTCCGGGCGATCCTGACGGCGCCATGACAGCCGTTTCGGCTCCCGAGGCCTTCTCCTCCTTCGCGGCTTTCTCTTCGCCAGCCTCCGTCGTCTTCATCCCCTTCTCGGCTTCGCCGGTCGGGGCTTGTGACTCGCATCCGGCAACGAGCAGCAGTGCCGTCAATCCCATGATGAATAGCAAAGAAACCGGTTTCATATCGACTCCTCCCTTTCTTCCCTCCCCAGCCTGCATGACATGAGCACGTGCCTTGACCGTGAAAGCGTACTCTGCCGTTCTGCCTAAAGCAACAAGGCGTAGGTCCGCACTGGGGGCCGATTCAACCCTGGTCGCGGAGAAGAGACGAGGACACGAGGCCTTGCGCTCTCAGAAACTCCTTGGCGACCTCGCGCTCCGGACGGTGCTTTCCGTCGATTTCGTAGTTCAGGCGCTGCATCGCCTCGTCGCTGAGCGTGCCACTCAGCTCCGCCAAGGCTTGCCTCAAACCGGGATGCGCCTCGAGCGCCTCGGCCCGGACGGCGATGGCCGCTTCGTAGGGCGGGAAGTACCGCTTGTCGTCCGTGAGCACGCGCACGTCCAGCACCGACAGCATGCCGTCGGTCGAATTGGCCGACAGCATATCCACGTCGCCCTGCTCCAGCGCCCGGTAGAGCAGCCCGAGATCCATCGTCTTGACGGGTCCCGCCAAGGCCAAATCGTAGGTCTCCATGAGCCCGGCCAGCCCGTCCGGCCGCTGCTGGAATTCATAGCCCATGCCCATGCGCCAGCCTTGCTTCCTCTTTGCCGCCTCGCTGATCGTCCGGAACTTGCCCCGGCGCGCCTCGTCCCCACGAATCACCATGGCGAAGGTGTTGTTGACTCCCAGGGGCGGCAGCCACTCCACGCGCCAGCGATTCCGATACTCCTGCTGCACGCGTCCGAACACGGCGGTGGGATCTTTAGATGGGGGCAGGTTGAGGATCGCCGTGAGCGCGGTTCCCGTGTACTCGGGGTAAAGGTCGATCCCCCCGGTGACCAAGGCTTCATGAGCGAGCAGCGTGCCCCCAAGGTTCAGCCGGCGCTCGATCCTGACGTCGAGGCGATGCTCGAGGTGTTGCGCGATGATCTCCCCGAGGATGACCTGCTCGGTGAAGTTCTTCGAGGCGACGACGATGCGCGGCCGCCCGTCGCAGGCGGCCAGGAAGATCGTCCCGATCAGCGCAAGAAGAAGCGAAGGAACGCGTGGCAGTGTTTGTGCGGCAGTCAACGACGAAACCATTATCCCGCGGTTAGCCGGGGAGCCAGCGCCGTTCGATCCACGACAACCCCCGGTCAGCGACCAGCGCCATGATGGCGGCGGGGACGGCACCCGCGAGCAACTGTGCATTGTCGACGGTCGCGATGCCGCGGAAGATGAAGACACCCAGCCCCCCCGCGCCGATCGCCGCCGCGATCGTCGCCGTGCCGATCGTAATCACAGTGGAGATTCTCAGGCCGGTCACGATCATGCGAGAGGCCAGGGGCAGCTCGACCAGCCAGAGAAGCTGCCGCCCCGTCATCCCCATGGCCACCGCCGACTCGCGCACCGCGCGGTCCACACCGAGGATACCGGCCAGCGTGTTTTGCAGGATCGGGAGCAGAGCATAGAGGACCAGCGCGACGATCGCCGTCTCCTTCCCAAGGGGCAGAAAGGGGAGCGGGATCAGAAACCCGAACATGGCCAGGCTCGGGATGGTCTGGACCACATTGGTGACCGCGACGACGCCGCGCCGGAAACGGTCGAACCGCGTCGCGACGATCCCGGTCGGGATCGCCAGGCCGGCCGCAATCGCCAGCGTGACCGACACCAACACCAGGTGCTCCAGTGAGAGCCGAACGATATCCTGCGTCATCACGCCGTTCCCGTGGGGGACTGATCCAGGCAGGCGAGAAACGCCCTGGCTTCCTCATCCGTTGAGCGCAGAAAGTCCGCGGGCGATTCGAGCAGCCGCACGCGGCCGCGCGACACCAGCCCGATCCGCGTTCCGATGAGCAGCGCCTCCCGGACGTCATGGGTGACGAAGACCGCTGTTTTCTGAAACTCGTGCCGGAGCGCGAGAAACTGCTGCTGCAGCTCCATCCGCGTGATCGGGTCCAGGGCGCCGAAGGGCTCGTCGAAGAGCAGCAGATCGGGCTCGGCGGCCAGCGCCCGCGCCACCCCGACACGCTGTCGCTGCCCGCCCGAAAGCTCCCGGGGATATCGATCGCCGAACTCACCGTGGGGCAGGCCGACGTCGTCCAGCAACGCCCGTACGCGCTGGTCGATCCGCTCCTCCGCCCAGCCCTCCAGCCGGGGGATCAAGCCGACGTTGTGGGCAACGGTGAAGTGGGGAAACAATCCGCCCTCCTGAATGACATACCCGATGCGCCGCCTGAGCCGGATCGGGTCCCACTCGGTCGTCGACTGGCCTTCGACCAGCACCTGCCCCTCGGTCGGGGCATAGAGCCGGTTGATGAGCTTGAGGATGGTGGTCTTCCCGGATCCACTCCGTCCCAACATGACAAGCGTCTCGCCCGGTTGGACCTCGAGCGTGACGTCTCGGAGGATGTCATTTCCCCCGAGCCGGCAAGACACGTGGGAGAAGGAAACAATCGCGCTCACTGGGAAGAGCTCGCTCTAGCGCGGTACCTCAAGAATTTGTGTCATGATTCATGATGCGATCCCCCTCTGCCACCCCTCTCCCCCAGAGGGGGAGAGGGGTGGGGTGAGGGGAGGAGGAAGGAAGGGCGACTATTCAGCAAATTACGCAAAGGCTTGCTAAACGGCCAGCCAGAGATTTTGGGCGAATGACCATTCTCCATCTACCCACTGGCCCTCGCTCCGGAACCCCGATTGATGTGCTAGGTTGGGGAGCTCGTGCACGCGGTACTTGTGGGAGCATTCCGTCCAAATCGTCTCACCTTCCTGGAACGTGCATTCGAGCTGGGCGGCGACGATCGTGACGGTCTGGGTCTTGGTCGAGCGCAGGTGCATCTCCATCCGATGTTGGGCGGCGTTGTACCGCGCCTCGTGCGCGAAGGCCTTCAGGTCGAAGTTTCCGCCGAGCTCGCGGTTGATCCGGACGAGGATGTTGCGATTGAACGCCGCGGTGACGCCGGCGTCGTCATCATAGGCCCGCCGCAGCTTCTCGACCGAATCCTGCAAGTCGGTACCGAGCAGCAGTGCATCGCCCGGCTTCAGGCAGGAGCGGACCTCTCCGAGGAACCGCTCCCCTCGGGCCCGGTCGAAGTTGCCGATGCTGCTGCCCAGGAACAGCACGAGCATGCGTTGGTTGGACCGGCGCTCGGTGCTGACGCGCCGCAGCCCTTCTAGGTACGTGGCTTCCATGCCGACGACGCTGACGTCCTCCAGGACACCGAGGTTCTGCTCGCAAATGGCCAGCGCGGAGGCCGACACGTCGATCGGGTAATAGGTCACCGGCTCGCGCCGCACGAGGGCTTCCAGAATCCACCGTGTCTTCCGACCCGTCCCACTCCCGAGCTCGGCGACAATGACCGGCGGGGGAAGACGCTCGATGATGCTCCCCGCGTGCTGGCGGAGCAGCCGTTCGCCCGCGCGCGTGAGCCCGTATTCGCTCAGCAGCGTGATCACGTCGAACAGCGCAGACCCGACCTCATCGTAGAGATACTTCGAGGGCAGCTCCTTTTGCCCCGACTTGGTGAGTCCATGTCGGACGGCTTGCGCGAACTCCTGCAACTCGGCGCGGGCGTCAGGGTTCGACGCAACGAAATCCGGCGTAGACATAGGGATATCCTTTCCTGAACCAGTTGCGAAATGACCGGCGAAGCAGGCGTGACGCCGTCTGCGGCGACCCACCTTTGAGCACGACATGCTCACCGTCAAAGAATGGTTGTGAGTATCCGGGATAGAAGGCATACGTCTGGAATCCCTCGAAGGGGTGGAACGGAGTCGACGTCCATTCCCATCCATTGCCAACGAGCTGGGAGACGCCGAAGGCGCTGTCCCCATCCGGTGTCGCCGTGACAGGCACGGGGTCCCATCCGTGAAAGTTGAAATGGCCCTTCTTCGGGTCTGGCGGAGTATCACCCCAGGGATAGGGGCGCTCCCGTCCGGACGGGGTTCCATAGGCCGCCCGATGAAACTGCGCTTCGGTCGGCAGGGATCGACCGGTCCAGCGCGCGTAGGCCCCGGCCTGCTCGAAGGTCACGTAGACTGGCCATTCCAGCGGGAGCGGAATGTCGCTCCCCATGCCCCTCCAGAACCACTGATTGTCGTGGCGGACCCAGAAGGGCGGCACCGGCCCTCCGTCCCGCACGAACGCCAGAAACTGCCGGTTGGTGACCTTGTACTTGCTGAGGGCGAACGCCGGGACGCGAACCCTGTGGGCGTCACATTCGTTGTCCCACCGGAACCCTTCGGTCTGAGAACGACCCAGCGTCGCGGTCCCCTCCGCCACCTCGATCATCCGGTGGGCCGGGGCGGGGCCCGCCGTCTCGAGCTTCATCGACGGCAGCAATTTTCGATCAGGGTCCAGCCTGTGCAGAATGTAGGCGAGCGTTTCGGCGTGCATGAGGCGGTGCTCGATGGCGACGTGCAGCACCGGCTCCGGCAGCTCCTTCATGACCGCGTCCAGCTGGTGCCGGACATCGGTCTTGTAGCGGCGCACCTCCGCGACCGAGGGCCAGTCCGAAGCCCCATCACTCGGCAATTGGCCCGGCGCCGGATCGATGCCGAACGCAAAGAGCTGGTCGAGCTGGGCATGGCGCGAATCCATGTGTAACGTGTTTCGAGCGATCAGGTTCCAATCGAAGGCTTCGAGATGGCCGACGTAAAAAATGAAGCGATGTCGTTCGGGAACGGGGCGCTCGAAGAGAGCGTCCGGCCTGATCATCGCGAAGAGCGCATCCGTGCAGGCCCGGGCCCTCTGCAATTCGGCGGTCAACTGCGCATGGAACTCCGTCACGACAACACCTCGATAAGAGAGGGAGTGGACGATCAGGCGAGACGTGGAGAAGGTCGCCTTCTACACCATGAGTTTCTGATCAATCAGAAATGCCCTCACGGTTCGTATTGAGTGACCCACAAAACGCCGATGATGTGAGAGAGTGGTGACTTCGTCTTATGCTATTGGATATACTCTATTTTGTAACGACGAGTAAAGGCAAATTCTAACGCAAATTTCTCCGGCGCGCTCGGATCGCCCATGGGGCCGAAGAACGAGATGATCCCAACCACCGTATGCCACTGACATTCGCACTCTATCCCGGCTGCGCGGCCAAGGGCGCAACGCCCGAGCTGTACCAATCCACGATGGCCGTCATCAAACGCCTCGACATCAACGTGGTCGAGTTGGAGGCGGCGTCCTGCTGCGGCGCCGGCGTCGTGGGCGAGGCCGACCCCGACGTGGCACTAGCGCTCAACGCCCGGACCTTCGCCCAGGCCGAGCAACTGGGGCTGGACGTGATGACGATCTGCGGCACCTGCCAGGGCGTGATGGGCGCGGCCAACAAGCGCTTGAAGTCAGAGCCGGAGGTCCTGGGGCGGATCAACCAGATCCTCGCCAGAGACGGCCTGACGTACGGCGGGCAGGTGCAGGTCAAGCACCTGCTGTGGATCGTCGTGCGGGATCTCGGGCTTCACCGACTGCGCGAGGAGCTCGCCGTGCCGTTTGACGCCTTTCGCATCGCGCCGTTTTACGGCTGCTACATCCTGCGTCCGTCCTGGGACGTCGGGTTCGATGACCCTGAGAACCCGACCTCATTGGAACGCGTCATTCGGGCCGTGGGGGGTGAACCGGTCAGCTACGCCGGCCGGACCAAGTGCTGCGGCTTTCCGGTGATTCTGGAGAAGGAGGCGATCGCCGTCGCCATGGCCGGGACGAACATGAAGGAGGCTAAGGACGAAGGCGCCGATTTCATGGTCACGCCCTGTCCGCTCTGCCACATGAGCCTCGACATTTACCAGGATCGCGCAGGGCGGGCGGTGAACGCCAGGCTGGACCTGCCCATTCTGCATCTGCCGCAGCTCATCGGCCTCGCCATGGGCATTCCGGCCGGCGAGCTTGGCGTTTCCCGGCACGTGATCCCCGTCGAGGCGATCGTGCGAGGCTTGAGGAAACCGACATCCGAACAGAAGACCGCTTAAGAAGGGAACCCCCGTGATGAAGGTCATCAAGTTGAGCGAGCACGCCCAGTTCAACTCCGACAAGATGAAAAAGAACAATCTGTTCCAAACGCCGCGTTTCTTTTGCGACGTGTACTGCTTCGAGCCGGGCCAGGAGCAGAAAGGGCACGTGCACCGCGAGCAGGACAAGGTCTACCTGGTGCTGGAGGGACAGGGGCGATTCAAGGTTGGGGCGGAGGAGGAGGTTTTGG
>JBFISJ010000074.1:0-11770 GCA_041608595.1 Nitrospiraceae bacterium | reverse complement strand
TCGACCGCCGCCTGAGCCAGGGGCGTGACCACCTCCTCGATGGGCTCCGTCACCGCATCCCTCCGGTACCGCTCGACGTACAGTCTGAGCGTGGCTCCTTCGGTTCCGGTCCCGGACAGGCGTGTGACGATTCGTGAGCCGTCGGCGAGAATGATTCGGATCCCCTGCTTCGACGTGACACTGCCGTCGACCGGGTCCCTATAGCTGAAATCGTCGGCTTGGGCAACCTGACTCCCGGCACACGCGGTGCCGACGAGACCGGGCAGCTTCTTCCGCAGCACGGCCAGCATCTCTTGGGCAGAGCCGTTATCGAGCCCTTCGAAGTCGTGCCGCTGATAGTAGCTCCGGCCGAATCGCTTCCAGTGCGCCTCGACGATCTGCGAGACCGACCTTCCGGAGGCTGCGAGGATCGACAGCCAACACAGCACGGCCCAGAGACCATCCTTCTCCCGCACATGATCGGATCCGGTCCCGAAGCTCTCTTCCCCGCAGATCGTGCACTTGCCTGCGTCCATCAGGTTTCCGAAGAACTTCCAGCCCGTAGGTGTCTCATAGCAGGGAATACCGATCGCCTCGGCAACACGGTCGACGGCCGTGCTCGTCGGCATGGACCGTGCGACCCCCGCCAAGCCTTTTCGATAGCCGCGGATGGCGGTCTGGGCATGCTCGGTGATCACCGCGAGCGAGTCGCCCGGCGTCACGAACCAGCTCGGACCGAGAATGAGGTTTCGATCACCGTCTCCGTCGCAGGCGGCACCTAGGCCCGGGGCATCCGGCTGCGCCATCCGCTCGACCAGATGAGCCGCGTGAGCCAGGTTGGGGTCAGGATGGTGCCCGCCGAAGTCCTCCAACGGGGTTCCGTTGATGACGGAATCCGGCGGAGCCCCGAGCCGCTCGACGAAGATATGCTGCGCATAGGGCCCGGTGATGCCATGCATCGCGTCGAAGATGAGACGAAACCCGCCTTGAACGAACCGGCGGAGCGCATCAAAGTCGAACAGCTCCTCCATGACAGAGGTATAGTCGGTCAGCGGGTTGATCACGGTCACCGACATCTTGCCGACCGCGCTCGTCCCGTCTTGATCCAGGTCGATGTTCGCCGCCTCCGCTAGCTGGTACGAGGTGATCCGCTTGGATTCCTCATAAATGCGCTCGGTGACCGACTCAGGAGCCGGCCCCCCGTTGCCTGTGTTGTATTTGATGCCGAAGTCCTCATCAGGCCCACCGGGATTGTGGCTCGCCGACAAGATCAGCCCGCCCAGCGCGCCTTGGCGCCGAATGACGGCGGACATCGCCGGTGTGGAAAGCAAACCTCCTCGCCCGACGAGGAGGCGCCCTACCCCGTTACCGGCGGCGATTCCCACGATCTTTTGAATCGCCGTGCGGTTGTAGTACCGCCCATCTCCCCCCACGACGATCGTCTGCTGCGAGAGATCGATGCCCCCATCTGCTCGCACGGCATTCAGGACCGCTTGGACGAAATTCTCCAAGTAACGGGGCTGGGTGAACACGCGGGTTTTTTTGCGCAGCCCGGATGTCCCCGGACGTTGGTCTGAAAACGGTGTCGTCGGCACCGTGCGTATGTCGGGTGAAGGCGGCATGTGAAACACGAATCGAGAGGGTGCTCAGAAGGGAAGCTTGAATCCTCCCGGCAGCTCTTTAGGAAGCTCTTTGGGGAGCGCCTTGGGGGCGACGCTCTGCTTGAGAAGTCCGGCCAACACATCATTGCCCTGCGTCAGTCGCTTCGCCAGATCGCCATTGATGGCCTGCAGTCCTCCGAAGTTTTGCATGAGATCCTTGAGCGGACCATCGACTTTGTCGGAGATGGCGGCGGAAAGATCTTTCTGCAACCCGGCCGAGAGGTCCTTGACCAGCCTTCCCGCCGCTTGCTGAAGGACCTTGTCCAATCCGGACCGAATCCGCACGTCGTAGTCCCCGAGCGTCCCGAACACATCCGCCTCGACGTCGAGGTCGCGGACGCCGCTGATGGCCGAGCTGAGCGCTCTTGTTAGTCTATTTGATTCGTCTTGTTTTCCAGCGCTTATGCTTAATGAGTTCAAGTTACTTCTTATGTTTGCAGTCAGCGCTTCCCCCTGAATGCCAGCCCGCACCTTGAGATCAGCCAATCCCTTTGTGACCGTCACCGGCCACGACTCCTGTTTCGAGATCTTGAAGTCCTGGATGCGATAGCCGACGGCCTGCAGATTGACCCGATCGCTGGGCCTTGCCGGATCGACATGATTCATCACTCCCCGCAAGGAGACCGATCGCAAATCCTTCAATTTCTCCCCCGAGAACGTGAAGGTCAGTGGCTTGCCGAGGATGTGCTGGTCCGGCGTGACGTTTTCGATGTTGCCGGCGATGTCGCCAGCATCCAGTTGAAGCGACACCGTGGTCCGTCGAATAAGGAAATCGGGGAGCGGATCCTTTTCTCTGAACCGCACGTCGACGCCACCGGCTCGAAGCGGTTTGACGACCTCAGGCCCTCCGCGCTTAGCGCCGGCCCGCCCGGCGCGATCGAGGACAGGCTTCAGTCGGTCGTACCACGCCGTCCCCTGCTGCGCCCAGTCTCCGATAACCTGGCCTAGCAGCGTCTCGCTCAGGTTGGCCAGGCCCTGCGGCGACAGGCTGTACTTCTCCTGGAGGCGACGGAGATCGGCCTGTGGGGCCTTCTTCACCCGGTCCAGCCGGGTCTTAAGGGAGCCCAGCTTCTCTTCAAAATTAACCTTGGCGTTCTTGAGCGCCGCGATGTCCTTCTGCACATCATCTTTGATTGACTCAACCTCGCTGATCCCCCCGAGCGCACCCGCCACACCTCCCTTGGTCGCCCCCTTGAGCTTTTCGATCCGCACCTCGTACTTGTCGAAGGACTCCTTGCCGGGCAGCTCCTTCAATCGCTGGTCCCAGGTCTCCCGGGCGCCTTCCACGTCGGCCTTGAGCTCATTGATCAGTTTCAGAGTCTCGAGCTCTTCATTCGCCAGGATCTGCTTCGGGTCGGGGATCTCGAAGCTCGGCATCGTGAAGCTGATACCCCGTCCTCCAGCGGATTCATCCTCGCCGTCCTTGACGCGCTCCTTGATCGCCCCGGACGTGTCGCGGGGCGTCCCAAGTCGGACGCCTTCGGCCGTCAATTCCTCCACGATGACCTTCCGGCGCAACAGGTTGAAGCCATCGAGGCTCATGGCCATCCGCGCGATCTCGACCGCGTTGGTCATCGGCTCCTCTGGGCTCGTGACCTGGAGGCCCGTCAGGGTCAGGCCCGCCGGAATAAGCGACAGGTCTGCCGCATCAAGCTCGACCTTGGCGCCAACCAACTGGGTGCCCTGGTCCTCGATCACACGTTCCACGATGCCGTCAATGAACAAGAACCAGAAGACGAGGAGCAGTCCCACCACCAGGACGAACACCGCCAGCCCGCCCCATCGAATCCACTTCTTCATGCCGGGCCTCCGAATCCAGAAATGGATTGGTAGGCGTGGTACAGCTTGCTGGCTTTGAACATCTGCATCAGGCGTGTCTTCTGGACCCACGCGAGGACATGCGCGCGGTACCGCCGGATCAGCAGGTTACAGAGCAGATAGAACGGCACGAAGACTGCCAGAGAGAAGACCAGGCTGCCCATCACGATCGAGTTGTTGAACCGCTCGAGTCGCCAGAGGGTGGAGTTATACATCGAAGTCCACAGGCCTTCGAGCGAGCCGGCCGTCAGGAGGGTGAGGCCCAGCTGGTGGAATAGCGGATCGAGTATATAGGCAAGACCGGAAAAAACGAATAGTCCCAATAAAAATGCGGAGAGGTTGACGCGCAGGACGAGGACCAACAGCAACACGACCAGATTGTGCAAGCTCCAGAGAGGGGTGAGCCCCGCCACGAGCGCAAAGCAGAACCCCAGGGAAATTTGCCCGGGCTCTGTTTCGGAGTTCAGGACTCTCAATAATTTGGCGATCGTTCGCACTATCCCCCGCTCACCTGTCCGAGTAGATTCGCGTACGTAGGCTTCTGTTGCTGCTGCATGTACCGCGTGGACCTTCCGTTTGTCAATTCTTGATCCATAAGAAGACGAAGAAGACGGCGTTTCAGTGCACTTTCTCCCCTGGATACTGTGCCTTGCTATTCAGCATGGCGCTCGAGCGTACGTCGCCGTTCCTTGAGCCCGGCAGCGGAAAACACCAGCTCTTTGATGGGACAGGCCGAGCACGAGGAGGGCTTCTTGGCCGTATTTGGATAGCGGCTGTATACCGTCAGGGCTTTAAGCTTGCCGCCCTGTACCAGCTCAACGAAGGCCACCGCGTCGTCTAGGGTCGAGGCTTTCCAGACGACGGCGTGCAGCGTTCCACGTGGTTCTCTTAGGGGAATGGTGACGACATAATCCCCGGTTTCCAACTCGTGGCGCGGATCTTCGAATCCACGCGTCACGCGATCGATTGCCCGACAGAGTCGCTCGAGATTGGCGGCGAGGTCTCGATCCTCTTCCTGCTCCCCGACCGGCAGCCCGGACTCGCAGAGCTCCAGCATCATGTGGACGGGCTCCATCGGGTCTTGAAGGACGGTGACCGTCACCGTGGTGTCATCGACCGCGAGCGCCGAGACCGGGACCGTCACCACAGCCGGTGGCAAAGTCGCCCCGCTGGCCGGCGCAAGATCAGCCCTGCCGGCCACGAGTGCGGCGCAGAGAAAAATCAGCCAGCTCGCGATGCGAGCGTCGTTGCTACCACTACACCTCATCCTTTCATTCCTTTCATGCTCTGTGTATCAAGGCCGCCGCAGTTACGCAAGGACGGCCGCCGAATCCACCCAGCCGCCAGACTGTCGGCGGGTGACCAGGTGGATCAATCTACGATTTCACCAGCGCGACGCCCAGGACGACGATGCCCAGTCCCACCAGCAGCGCGACGCGTGCGATCCATGGAATCACACGATGGAGCACGCCGCCCGGTGCGCCGGCGGCCCCGGAAGATGACGCCAGCCGGCGCAACCTGAGCGGTCCCAACCAGAAGTCGTGCGCGGCGGTCAGCAGGATCAGGAGCCCGACAAGGCTCAGCTTCGCCTTCAACAAGGCGAGCCAGCCTCCTGACTCGCTCAGCTTGTCCGTCCGCCCCGACAGCAGGATCGGACCCGTGAGGATGAGCACGGCCACCGAAACCCAGACCAATACGCGGAAGCGGCGTGCGACACCCTGGAAGAGCTCCTGCCGCTCGCCGGCCAGGCCACCCTCCCGTCTGAGCACGGGCACCAGCACGACCGAGAGAAAGACCATGCCCCCGATCCAGGCGACCGCGGCGAGGAGGTGGAGACTGAGAACGACCGAAATGTTCATGTCCACGCCGGGGCTCGACCTCTGCTCAGTCGGCCGGCCGGCGACGCGAGTCAACCCGATACTGCAGGTGGCATGCCACACAGGCACGCAGCACGTTGTTCAGACTCGGCATGATGCGATCGTAATCCCCGGAGGGCAGCACCTGCGCCAGCTCCTCGGCCGCCTCGTGGTGCGCCATGGCGAGGTCGTGGTACGGCGGAGGGAACACCTCCGGCCGCTGTCGCTTCATCGCCTCCCGGTGCTTGAAGAAGCCGAGGTGCAGCTTCGTCAGGCCGCCGGCTCGCTCAAAGTCCTTTCGACTCATTGCTCCCACGATCTCCTGCAGGTTTTCGAGATGCTGCAGCATGACAGCACGATGCTCGCGCGCGGCTGGCTCATCCAACACAAGGGTGTCCCGCGTATCCGGCATCGTGACCATCGCAGGCAACTGGGGAGCAGGGGCCTGCGACCGCGCTTCGGCTCCATGCTGCTGCGCACATCCAGGCCATGCCGCGAGACTCAGGCACAGCGGCCACATTCGGAGAATGACCACGAAACTGCGTATGAAGGGTGCCCTTTTCCACATCCCGTTGTCTCCTGCCTCGCCGTTTTCCACCCGTCTGGCAACGGGAATACATGGCGAGCTCCCCGTGCTGCGCACCCCTGCCCCATCTCACGATTCCACTGCGAGGGACCCATCCTAACAGGTTCGCGACCCCGTCGAAACCCGAGCGAGGAGCAGGGGCGACCAGCAATGAGACACCCATTCTGTCTCAGCGGATGTCAGGTCACGGGCCTTGGCGATTGTGTCGCAAGAATAGAAAGCACCACAACTTCAGTCACTTCTAAAGGCCGCACAACCACCCTCGTCACGCAGGAGCCTGCGGGTCATGGCAGGCTCTTGCCGACAAATCGTGGAGTACCCGGGGCGGTTGTGAGGCCGCAGGCCCGGGTGCTAGAATGGCTGTTCGACTCTGAGCAGTTTTAACTAGACGAATCCGCTCTGTGGGCAAACGACCTCCCAAGATCGCCACCAAAGGCGCCTCCCGGCATTCAGTACGCACGCGACCCTCCACGGGTTCCGCAGGGCTCCGTTCCAACTTCGTGAGATTTCGAACTCCTCTGTCGCAGTCGAAAAGACCGAGGCGCTATATGGGGCAGTCGACACAAAAAAGGGGTAAGCCTATGAACACAGCCGGTGACAAGGACAAACCGTACGCGGGTCCAGAGGGATCAAAAGCCCGATCGACCGACGTGACCAGCACCCTCCTCTCCTCGAACACGGACCAGGCCGGTAGCGCAAACCTGGAGAAAGTTCGGGAGATTCTGTTTGGGGCGCAGAGCCGTGAATACCAGAAGCGCTTTGCCAATCTGGAGGAGCGGCTGTTGCGCGAGGCAACAGAGGTCAAGCACGACCTAAAAAAACGATTTGATACTCTCGAGGCATACATCAAGAAGGAAGTCGAAGCTCTGACCGAGCAGGTCAAATCCGAGCATATCGAGCGGTCGTCGTCACTCAAAGATCTCTCGCGGGAGATACGGGACCTGACCAAGCTGCTCGAGAAACGCGTGGGGCAGCTAGACGAGCAAGGCACGAAAACCCAGCGCGATCTTCGCAATCAGATTCTCGACCAGTATCGCAAACTCGCAGACGAAATCCAAGACAAGCACGCCCACATCTCAAAACAGCTCGAAAAGACCGCGAAGGAACTGCGTCATGAAAAAACCGACCGCGCCTCCCTCGCCGCATTCTTCATGGAGGCCGCCATGCGATTGAACAACGAGTTCACCATTCCAGGAGTTGACAAGCCCGGAGCATCAAAGCAGTCCTGAGTCGACCTGAGGGGAAGACCCTTCCCGTCGCAGGCCTGCTACCTTTGCGAGATGTACGAACACCTGGATCCGAACACGACCCTGATGCAGGGGAAATTGAGTGATGTCTGATCGCCCACGGGACATCTCTTCGGAGCAACCAGAAGCCTCCTCTCTCTCCGACCATCAGCAGGCGCTTGCCGAGCTGCGGAATTTGCTGCTTGCCCCCGAGCAACACAAGCTCGATCATCTCACAGAGCGCCTCGACAACCCCGCACTCCACGCTCAAGAGCTCGGCCAGGTGTTGCCGGAGGCGATCAAGCTTCGTTCCAGTCAGGACTCCAAGCTGACGGAGTCCCTTGCGCCCATCATTGAAGAATCCTTCGCGACATCGGCCCAAAAGTCTCCACAGATCATCGTCGACATTATTGCGCCCGTGATGGGGCCGGCTATTCGTCAAGCGATTACCAACGCACTCCGCACGATGGTGCAGTCCCTGAACCAGATCGTCGAACATACCTTTACCGCGCAGGGACTGAAGTGGCGTCTGGAAGCGGCACGCACCGGAAAACCCTTCGCTGAAGTCGTGCTGCTCCACACCCTGAATTACAGAGTGGAACAGGTGTTTCTCATCCATCGGGAAACCGGGCTCCTGCTTTACCACGTGGCCCTTGACGCGGTCGCCGTGCAAGACGAGGCCATGGTGTCCGGTATGTTGTCGGCAATCGAAAGTTTCGTCCGTGACTCGTTCGGCGGCGACTCCGATAAGGCGCTCGACTACCTTCAAGTGGGAGAGCTGAGCGTCTGGATCGAACAGGGACCGGCCGCTATCTTGGCGTGTGTCATCAGGGGCACACCGCCGCCCGAGCTGCGCAACCGGTTCCAGGACATACTCGATACCCTACATCGGGAACACCATGCCCTGATGGGATCCTTTCAAGGAGACACGGGCCCCTTCGAGGCAGTCCGGCCCATTTTGGAAGGCTGTCTCCAGGCTCAGTACAAGAAGGCCGAGCAGAAGACCTCCCCTGCCCTCGTCATTTTGCCCGCGGTCATTGTCATTGCTCTTCTCGTGTGGGGATATCTGGCCGTTCGCGAGCAGCAGCGATGGGAAACCTACTTGAACTCACTTCGGGCGCAACCGGGCATCCTCGTCACGACCGCGGAGAAGCGGGACGGAGAGTATCTGGTCGCAGGTTTTCGCGATCCCTTGGCGACCGATCCGGCAGCATTCATTTCGCAAGCAGGCCTGGATCCGGAGAGCGTACGGAACAGATGGGAACCATATTATGCCCTGTCTCCGGAATTCCTCCTCACCAGGGCAACGGCGGTGCTGCGTCCTCCTGAATCCGTCCATCTTGAATTTCGCGAAGGGAAGCTGCTCGTCACCGGATCTGCCTCTCCAGAATGGATCGGGACGGCGCGCTCGCGTGCGCCCACCATTCCGGGTCTGAACGAGTACCCGCTGGAATGGGACGTCGCTGTGGATTACGGCCCACTTGGACCCCCTAAGCGTGAGGTCGAGGCGCATCGTGTCCCCTTCGTGGCCGGAAGCATGCACCTCTCGGGAGAAGGTCGGGCGGTCGTGCAGGCCGTCTCCGCTTCCCTCAGGAAACTTGAGGACACCGCCCGCGCGGAAGGCATGAACGCGCATGTCGAAATCGTAGGGCACGCTCCTGGGAACGCGTCCACGCGGACCAATCGTATTCTAAAAGAGGCTCGCGCAAGAGCCGTGTGGGCTGCGCTCACGACAGAAGACTTCCCAACCGTTTCCTTCAGTGCCACCGGAGCGGCCAGTTCGGCATCGCCGTCTGCAGCTTCCCAACCGGTGCCCGGGGGACTGGAGCTAGGCGTCTCCTTTCGGCTCCTTCTGTCACAGTCGATTGATACGACCACTCCATCACGATGATCCAGAAAAAAGTGTGCATGTTGGGCGCTTTTGCGGTTGGAAAAACCAGCCTCGTGCAAAAGTTTGTCAGAAGCGTGTTTTCGGAGAAGTATCACACGACGCTTGGCGTGAAGGTGGATCAAAAATCCATCACCGTGGATGGCCAGGACCTGTCTCTTATGATCTGGGACATTCATGGTGAGGACGAATTTCAGAAAGTTCGGGCATCATACTTGCGTGGAGCATCCGGGTGTCTCCTTGTGGTGGATGGCACCAGGGGTACCACCCTCAACACGGCCGTCTCGCTGGGCCAGCTCACCGAAGAGATGGTTGGCAAGGTTCCCCGTGTCCTCGTGATCAACAAATCTGACCTTCGCCAGGATTGGGAGATCGATAAGGAGGCGCTCACGAAGCTGACTTCCCAGGGCTGGACGGTCCTCGAGAGCAGTGCCAAGACCGGCGAGGGCGTCCAAGAGGCGTTCACAGTCCTTGCAGGACAGTTGCTCAGCCGGTGACGGGTGTCTCATGCGACGCGCGCAACCTGTCACAGGTGTCTCACATCCATTCATGTGGAACTGACGTGTTTTGCGAACCATGATTGAAAAATTACTGGCCGATCTTCTCGCCGCACTCGATATCGTGATTCTCGAACGTCTTGACGTCACGGGGACGTTTCGTGTCATCGGGACACGGCCTGCGTGGGTTGCTCATTTCGTGAGCGAGAGCGATGCTTCGGACCAATGCGTCCGTCCAGCCGAATCGTTCCCGTTCCTTTCGAATTTTCTCGAGGAAGCTGAAGGAAAGTGGGCCAGGAAGCATGCAATTCCTTCACGCTCAGGGGCCTGGAGTGAGGTGACTTCGGCGGGTGAGGAATACCACTTCGAAGCCACCGCTGTCTCCACACACGACAATGACCTGCTTCTCATCCAGAGATTGGGCTCTGAGTACTTGGAATGGCACACCATCCTGCAGAAGGCGCGGGAACGCAATCTGCAGCACCGCCGGGAAACCGTGGAGCATGTGCAAACAGAAGCCAGGCTCGGCGGCATGTTGGATGAAAGCGAAAAGATCCGCGATGATCTGCTCTCGATCTTAAACCAACTGAGCCTGGCCACCGTCATGACAGACGTGGACGGCACGGTGACCTTTCTGAGCGATGCAGCGCAACGTCTGCTCGACTCAGGCACGACCGAGGTAGCAGGTCGATCCTGGTACGAGTCATGTCCCTTCTCCAAGTCTGAACGCCTGGCCCTGCGGACGATGGCCAACCGGGCCGCTTCCGAACGAAGCAAGGTCCAGGTTCACCTCAGCACCACGGCCCACCGGCGCTACGCCATCGACATCGATGTCCAGGATGACCCCCGCAACCCTCAGCGCAAGATTTTTTTCCTCTACGATACCACTGAAATTCATGACCTCCGCCGGCTCCTCAAGGAGCAGGGCCAATTCTTTGACTTGGTCGGTCAGAGCGGATCAATGCATAAGGTCTTCGAACGCGTTCGGGAGGTCGCAGGAGTGGATGCCACGGTGCTCATCGCGGGAGAGACGGGAACAGGAAAAGAACTGGTGGCTCGAGCGATCCACGCCTCAAGCCCGCGGGCACAGCATCCCTTTATTGCAGTGAATTGTGCGGGGCTGACGGAGTCCTTGCTTGGCAGCCAATTGTTCGGCCATAAGCGGGGGGCGTTCACCGGAGCGACTGAGGATCACCGAGGATTCTTCGAAGCCGCGCAAGGCGGCACGATCTTTCTTGATGAAATCGGGGACATGCCGATGACGACACAGGCGAACTTGCTGCGTGTGCTGCAAGAGAAGGAAATTACCCGGCTGGGTGAATCGAAACCCCGGCGTGTCGACGCGCGAATCCTGGCGGCAACGAACCAGCGCTTGAGCGAGCAGGTCACGGCCGGCAAGTTCCGGGCAGACCTGCTGTACCGCATTCGCGTCGCCAGAATTGATCTTCCCCCGCTACGTAGCCGTCGTGAGGATATCCCTCTCCTGGTCACATTGTTCCTCGGTCAGGCCGCCCTGACCAGCGGCAAGACCGTGGAGCAGGTGAGCACAGACGCCATGCAGCGACTCTTGCGCTACTCCTGGCCGGGCAATGTTCGAGAGCTCAAAAGCGCCATCGACTTTGCCGTCATCCACTGCCCCGGCAATGTGATCCGTGTTTCAGACCTTCCGCCCGAACTGCTGAGCGGCGACGATCCGTTGCCGACCGACCTCAGCACGCTTGCGGATGAAAGAGACCGGGTCCTCGCAGCGCTGGAGAAGACGGAAGGCAACCGTGCGGCTGCTGCCAGACTTCTCGGAGTCAGTCGCGCAACGTTGTACCGGCGCTTGACCAGCCTCAACATCCCCGCTGAGCCGTAACCACTCATCTTTTTTCCGTCTCACCGCCCTCCCACGACAGCAACTGAGACACTTTTCTGTCCGGCGACGGCACTTTATCCCGGCCCGGATGGACACACCTGGCATAACCGCGCGCCGGCCCTCTCGATTCTGGCTTTCCCCATCTTGGCATCGGTCTTGATAGTGCAAAGGTTATTACTTCCACCGTGTGGAGACAGGTGGCTCCAAAACTGGCCTTCGAACGCAGGTGACCGATGAAACACATCTTGATCGTGGACGATGATATGGCGGCCCGAACGACTCTGCGCGCGGCGCTCGAGGCAAAAGGCTATACCTGTGCTGTTGCCGAGCACGGAAAGGACGCGCTCGGGTATTTGGCCACCGCTCCGGCCAATCTTGTCATTCTTGATCATCGAATGCCC
>JBFISJ010000073.1:0-11847 GCA_041608595.1 Nitrospiraceae bacterium | reverse complement strand
GCTCCCCCGCGTGGGGAGCGCACGAGGGGGCTGGCCCCCTTGTGGGAGCGCGTGCGGGTCGGGCACGCGCGACTTCGAATGCCCACCCTCTCCGCCAGCCTTCGCCCACCGTCGCCAAGGCAACGGTGGGCTTCGGCTGGCAGGCCAGCGATTCGCGTGGGCGAAGGCTGCCCGCCGGAGCTTTAGCGAAGGCGGACCACGTACTTTGCACTTTTTTGGGGGCTGGGCCCTGTGCAACAAGACACTGTGAACCCCGCCAGGTCCGGAAGGAAGCAACGGTAAGCAGGATTGTTTTGTGTGCCGCAGGATCACCTAGCCCCTCTAAGCGAAAGCGGGCAAGGGGCGCGTGGCGAGGGGAAACAACGTAAGACAATGAAGGCTTCCGACCCTCGTGCCTCTTGTCCCGTGCCACTCGCCTGACTGACTTATGGAATACCAAGTCTCCGCCAGAAAATACCGGCCGGGCTCATTCGTGGATGTGGTGGGGCAAGGCCACGTGGTGCAAACGCTGATGAACGCCATCACGACCAAGCGCATTGCCCATGCGTTTCTCTTCTCCGGGACTCGCGGCGTCGGCAAGACGACGGTGGCCCGTATCCTGGCGAAGGCGTTGAACTGCGAGCAGGGTCCGACGAGCACGCCTTGCGGTGGGTGTCCAAACTGCGTCGAAATCACCCAGGGCACCTCGGTGGACGTAATCGAGATCGACGGGGCCTCGAATACCAGCGTCGACGATGTGCGCGAAGTGCGTGAAAACATCAAGTTCGCCCCGTTCCGGGGCGGATATCGCGTGTACATCATCGACGAGGTGCACATGTTGTCCACCTCCGCGTTCAACGCGCTCCTGAAGACGCTAGAGGAACCGCCCGCCCATGTCGTCTTCGTCTTTGCGACGACGGAGATCCACAAGATCCCGGCGACGATTCTTTCACGGTGCCAGCACTACAACTTCCGTCGGATCAGTGGGGCCGAGATCGCGCAACGCCTCCGGCTCGTGGCTCAGGAGGAAGGGATCTCGATCGAGGATCGAAGTCTCACCGCGCTGGCGCGCGCGAGCGAGGGAAGCATGCGGGATGGGCTGAGCCTGCTGGACCAGGCGGTGGCCTTCGGTGGGAAGACCGTGCAGCATGCCGATCTGGAGGTTCTGCTGGGCGCGGTGCCGCGAGAATTCGTCGAGAGGATGATCGCGGCGATCGTGGCGCAGGACAGCCCCGGTGCGGTGCGGATCATCGCGAATGTGCTGGACCAGGGGCATGATCTGCGGGCCTATTGCAGCGATCTGGTCGAGTACGTCCGCAACATGCTGGTGGCGGCCGTGGTGTCGTCGGAGGAGGATCTGGCCGGGCTGATCGAGGGAGGGGCGGATGAGCGGAAGCGGGTCAATGAGCACGCAACCTCGTTCACGCTGGAGCAGCTCCAAGAGCTGTTCAAGACACTGTCCCAGGCGGAGGACGGCCTCCGAGTAAGCGCCCACCCGAGATACGTGTTGGAAGTGGCGGCGGTGCGTGCGGCGACCCTGCGCGGGGCCGCGCGTTCGGTCCATCCCGAGGCATCGTCGATGCATACAGCGCCTCAGGAGCAACCGCGGGGCGCGGGATCGGGCACGCCGCCGCTCCGGAAGAACGAGCCCTCGACTCGGCCGCCCTCCAGTCCCCCAACCGCGCCAGGTAATCCGCCACGACCGCCCTCTGCGGCGTCCGCCGCGCGTCCCGCGGGAGTCCCCACGGCGTCGCCGAGCCCGCCCCCCGCAAAGAGCCGCGCGGTCGAACCGGACCGCCCCGTCACGACACCGGCGCCGGCCACGGCATCCGCAGGTCCCGCCGATGTGGTCCCGGGCGAGGCGGCGAGCCAACAGGAGCGCATGAACCACACAGGCGGCGATGAGCCCGTTCCTTTGGACTGGGACCGCGTCCAGGACCAGGTGGAGGCACAGCATCCCAATATTGCGCCGTTCTTGGAGCGAGGGGGTCTGGTGGGTGTGGAGGGAAACCAGGTGACCATCGGCTATTCCAAGGCCGACACGGTGGCGCGCGGAGTCATTGAACGGCAGGACAATCTGCAGACACTCGCCGCTGTGTGCCGGGAGCTGGCGGGACGGCCGATTCGCGTCCGTGTCGTTGAGACCGCGGAGGGACAAGCGGTTGGTCGGCGACGCACGGAGATCCGCGCGTCCGAAGCGCAGGAGCAGAAGGTGGTGTTGTTGGAGCGAACCCGCGCACACCCTCTCGTCAAGGAAGCACTCGCGCTTTTTGGGGGAGAGGTGATCGACGTGCGACGGGCGCCGCTGCACAAGGAGGTCCGTGAATGAGCAAGAACCCATTCGGCAACCTCGGCAATATCATGAAACAGGCCCAGGTGTTCCAGGAGCAAATGGCCAAGGTTCAGGAAGAGGCTGCATCCAAGACCGTGGAGGGCACTGCGGGAGGCGGGATGGTGACGGTTACGGCAAACGGCGCCCTGCAGGTCGTGTCGGTGAAGATCGATCCAGAGGTGCTCAAATCAAGCGATGCCGAGATGCTGCAGGACCTCCTCATGGCTGCGACGAACGACGCGTTGCGCAAAGGTCGGGAGATGATGTCGGAGGAGATGAAGAAACTCACTGGCGGAATGCCACTACCGAATATTCCGGGGCTCTTCTAGCCACGAACGGTACGGCGAATGACCCCTTCCGCTTCACGTGATTGAACCGATGAGCATGATGGAACAAGGCCTTCTGGCCAAGCTTGTGAAAGAGCTCGTGAGGTTGCCGGGGATCGGACAAAAAACCGCGCAAAGGCTGGCCTTTCACATCCTGAAAACCGACCGCGACGAAGCGCTGCGGTTGGCTGACGCGATTCAGGCCGTGAAGGACGGACTCCGGTTCTGCGTTCAATGCCGCAATATTGCCGAGGAAGAGCTCTGCGAGTTCTGTCGAGATCCCAAACGCGACCATACGCATATTCTTGTTGTGGAAGAGCCCAGTACGATCTATTCGATCGAACGCAGCGCCGGGTACAAGGGTCTATACCATGTCCTCTTCGGGGCGCTGTCACCCTTGGATGGCGTCGGCCCCTCGGACATACGTGTGCAGGATCTTCTGGATCGCCTCAAGGGCGGCGGCATCCAGGAGGTCATTATTGCGACCAATCCCACCATCGAGGGAGAAGCGACGGCCATCTATCTGACCAAGCAGATCAAGCCGTTCGGCGTGCGGGTGTCTCGTATCGCGTACGGGATTCCGGTCGGCATGGATATCGAGTACGCGGACGAGGTGACCCTCATCAAGTCCATCGAAGGCCGGAGGGAACTGTAAAGAAGTTTTGAGCTGTCAGTGTTTAGCTTTGAGTTGGAGAATTCAGAACGCTCCCACCTCCCTCTCCGATAACTGAGAGCTCAAAAGTTAAACCTCAAAACTGGTTTGTCGTATGAAAAAGCACACGACGAATGGTGTGGATCCTGTCGCTTCGCGATACGCACCGATTCTTGCTTTTCTTCTTGTTGACCATGCTGCGAACCGACTGATATAGTTTTCTATTACGTCATGCCGCCACGAGCCCCAAACAAAAAGAGTGCCCCGCCCAAGGCAGGCAAGCCGAAACGGCAGGCGTCGAAGCGCGCCTCAGGCGACAAGTACGACGATATCCGCATCGATCTCGAACGGCAACGAACCGAGTTGTTGGGCGAAGCGACCGCTATGATGAATCGCACGGATGTGGAAGCGTACTCAGACCTCAGTGATCAGGCGTCCGCGGAATTCGACCAAAGCTTCGTGATCAGGCTGAAGGAGCGGGAGCAGAAGCTGCTGAAGAAGATCGACGGGGCGCTAGACCGCATTGCCAAGAAAACCTATGGGATTTGCGACGGCTGCGGCGAAGAAATTCCCTATCCGCGACTTAAGGCTCGGCCTGTCACCACCCTGTGCATTGATTGCAAGACCCTGCAGGAAGAGCAGGAGCGCATCAGGGGATGACCGAACGACGCATTCCCAAGAGGCTCACCGGTTCCTCAACTCCTCCACGCGGCGGGTCGCGCGTCTGACCCGTTCGTGCTCCTCCACGACATCCTCCGCCAGTGCGAGATAAGTCTCGTACTCCTCGATTGCCCGCCGGACGTCCAAAGACTCGTAGGCCTCGGCCAGATTGAACCGGGCAATCGGATAATTGGGCCTGAGCGCGACCGCCTGGGTGAACAGTTCGATGGCTTCCTTCTTTCTTCCCAGCTCCTTGTAGACCTGGCCGAGGTTGTTGAGCACGTCCGGACGGTTCGGCGTGATGGAACGCGATTGCTCGAGTTCCTGGCGGGCACGGTCGAGGTTGCCCTGCGCCTTCAATGCCAGCCCCAGCTTGTGATGCGCTTCCGCAGAGAGTCGCGGCGTGGAGAATCCTGTCTTGACGGCTTTCTGATATGCGTCCGCGGCCAGCGTTTCGTCGCGCGTGCCGCAATAGCCCAGCAGCGCCGTCTCGCCCCGCGCGAACTGCAGGAGAGAGGGAAGGGGGTCCTGGTCTACGGTCCCGGCCTTCGGTGCGGAGCCGGAGGCGTACGTCCCGAGGCGTGCCAGCATGTCTCGGCGGAAGGGGGAGAGCAACTGAAAGTACGGGTCGATCGCGACCGTCGCGATCAGAAGACGCCCTGAATCGACAGGTCCTTGCACGAGATATTGGGTCGTGCTCAACTCATCCCCCGTCATGAATAGCGCGCTGCTTTCAGGCGTTCCCGCGTGGCGGAGGCCAGACAGGCTGAGAAAGAACTCGACGCTCGGCTTGAGCTGTGCAAGCGTCTCGCGAAGGACGGGATACGGCTTCAGCCCAAGGCCTTCCGGAAACACGATCAGGTACCCGACCAGAACGCCGTCCTCGTCGAAGAAGTAGGACTCCGTCGCCGCGGTGGTTCCCCGCGACGCGGGGATCCGGAGCTCCTCGCCCGTGCCCCACGCGGCGGACTTGGTGGATTCCTTTTGCCGGGCTCCCGACAGGCGGGCCTTGGGATCGCAGATCTTGCTCGAACCGAGAAGTGGAAGATCGCTGGCGGATGGGGGAAGCGGGCGTGGTTCCGGCCGTCCGCACGCGAGCGTCAGCAGGAAAACCGCGGAGAGGACCGCGGCTAGCGGCAGGTGCAGACGCCTCTGATGAGAAGACGGAGTACGAGTCATCGGCCCAAGATGGGGGCGCGGCAGGGGGCGCCCCCTACCCCGAGGCACGACCAAGAGGGGGAAGCTTAACGCTCGTCGGTGGTCAGGCCGGCCCGCTGCGATTCGAGCTGCGCATCCTCAGACGTGTACCCGTAGAATCCGGGCGATTGAGCAGCGAGCCGGTACACGGGGCGGTTGATCGCATAATCCAGGGCGAGGCCGACGGGGTAGAGCAAAATCGCGACCCAGCGCAAGTAATGGTCGTCAACTGCCGAGGCCTGGGCGGGATCGGAGTACACGAGCGCGGTAGCGTCCGAGGAGGAGTAGATCGTCCGCGGCTGTTCCGGTTCTTGCACGTGTATGCCGGTGCAGCCGGTCAGAATGAGAACGCTTGCCAGAACCGTCGACACAACAAGCCGAAATCCTCGCATGAGCCACCTCGCTTCACCGGAGAAAAGCCTTGGTCGTCCTACAGAGTGCACAGTCAAGTGTAGCCCATGAGCCGGCATCTGTCCAGGAAGCGGGAGAAAAGGGGGCGGGTGGGGTGTCAGACGTGCTGGTGGGCGATACTGGTTTCGAACCAGTGGCCTCTTCCGTGTGAGGGAAGCGCTCTTCCGCTGAGCTAATCGCCCACTGGCCCAAAATCTAGCACAGTGATTTTCAGGCAGTCAACGAACTCCGCTGCGGGGCTCCACTCGGCCTGCTCTGCTTGACATCGCCGAAAACAGACCCCTAGAATGACCGACCGTTCGAAATTCGACTTGGAGTTTCAATAAGATGCGTGACGATGTGGTAGTCATTGGCGGCGGGCTGGCCGGCTCGGAGGCGGCCTGGCAGGCCGCCTCCCGCGGCGCCCGTGTGACGCTGTATGAAATGCGTCCCAAAGAAGGGACGGCCGCCCACAAGACCGGACTGCTGGGAGAGCTGGTCTGCTCGAATTCGTTGGGATCCGCTGACATCCTCAACGCACCGGGCATCCTCAAGGAGGAGATGCGGCGTCTTGATTCTCTCATCGTCCGCGTCGCGGATCGGGCACGGGTCCCGGCCGGCTCGGCCCTGGCGGTGGATCGCGAGCAGTTCGCGCAGCAAATCACACAGGCGCTGGAGTCGCATGAGAACATCAGGATCCTCAGGGAGGAGGTGCCTGATATCCCGACCGAGTGCGTCGCGATTGTCGCCACCGGCCCCTTGACCTCGAGCAAGCTGGCGGCCTCGATCCAGAAGCTGACCCATAGCTCGAGCCTGTATTTCTTTGACGCGATCTCGCCGATCCTCGATGCCGATTCCATCAACATGGATGTGGTGTTCCGCGCGTCCCGTTACGACAAGGGCGGGCGCGATTACCTGAATTGCCCCATGGACGAGCCGACCTACGAGGCCTTCCTCGACGCCGTGCTCAAATCGGAGAAGGTCCTTCCGAAGGAATTTGAGAAGATTTCTTATTTTGAAGGCTGCATTCCGATCGAGGTGATGGCTGAGCGCGGGCCGCAGACCATGCTCTTCGGTCCGCTGAAGCCCGTCGGCCTCACCGACCCCCGCACGAACCGGCGGCCCCATGCCGTGGTCCAGCTCCGCGCGGAAAATGTGCACGGCACCTGCTACAACATGGTCGGGTTTCAAACAAAGCTGACCTACCCGGAGCAGCGGCGTGTCTTCCGGATGATTCCGGGCCTGGAACGGGCGGAGTTTCTCCGATACGGCAGCGTGCACCGGAACACGTACGTCAACTCGCCGACGCTGCTGCGCGACACCCTCCAACTGAAGGCGCGCGGCACCCTCTTCATGGCTGGTCAACTCGTCGGGGTGGAGGGGTACACGGAAAGCGCCGCCATGGGCGGCCTGGCCGGGATCAACGCGGCGAGGGGGATCGCAGGCTTGCCGCTGGTGACCCCGCCGCAGACCACCGCGCACGGCGCCCTGGTGACCTATATCACAACGAGCGATCCTCGGTATTTCCAGCCGATCAACACGAACTTCGGACTCTTCCCGCCCCTCAGAGACAGGATTCGGGATAAAGAACAAAAGCGGCGGCTGATTGGGCAGCGCGCCCTGGGAGATCTCGAGGCATGGAAGGCGCAATTCGGGCTTTCGTAACCTTTCTCCAGGCCGAGCGAGGCGCGTCGCCCGAAACCATTCGTGCCTACCAGGCCGATCTTCGGCAGTTCCTCGGGTTCGTCCGCACCCTGCGCCCCTCCTCGGCGGCCGGCCCTGCGCCGGAGGAGATCGACGCGTTTACCGTGCGCCGCTACTTGGGCTGGCTCGACCGCGAGGGGGAGAAAAAATCGTCGCTCGCACGGAAGCTGGCGGCGCTCAGAAGCTGGTTCCGCTATTTGTTGCGCGAGGGCCTGGTCCGGCAAAATCCCGCTGGGACGGTCCGGACTCCGAAGCTCCCGCAGTACCTGCCCAAGGTCCTGAGCAAGGAAGATGCGGAGGCCCTGATGGAAGGTCCCGAAGGGCACACCGTCCCGACCCAGCGAAACCGGGCCATCTTGGAGACACTCTATTCGACCGGTGCCCGTGTGAGCGAGCTGGCGGGGTTGAATCTCGAAGACCTGACCCTGACGGAGGGCGTGGTTCGCCTGCGGGGAAAGGGACGCAAGGAGCGTATCGTGCCGATCGGGACCGTGGCGCTGGAAGCGATCCGCGCATACCGTGAGTCGCTGCGCAGATCAAGCCTGCGCAGACAACAGGCTCAGGCACCCCGCGACCCGCTCTTTCAGAACGGTCGCGGCGGCCGCCTGACCGTGCGAACCGTGGAACGGGTCGTGGAGAAGTATTCGTGCCACCTCGCCGGCGGCCGCGTGAGCCCGCACGCCTTGCGTCATTCCTTCGCCACGCACCTGCTCGACGAAGGTGCGGACCTGCGTGCGATTCAGGAAATGCTCGGGCACGCCTCATTGAGCACCACGCAGAAGTACACGCATGTGGCGCTCGATCACCTGCTGGCTGTGTATGATCGCGCCCATCCGAGGGCGGGCCGGACGGCCGGGGCCGCGGCGCGGCGGGGCAAGCCGTGATCGTTCGTTCGACCACCATTCTGTGCGTGCGCAAGGACCGGACCGTGGCCATGGGATCCGACGGACAGGTCACAGTCGGCACGACCATCATGAAGAGCAATGCCAAGAAGCTCCGCCGGATGTACCAGGACCGGATCCTGGCCGGGTTCGCGGGCGCGACCGCCGATGCGTTCACGCTCTTCGAAAAGTTCGAGGCCAGGCTGGATGAGTACCGAGGCAACCTGACGCGGGCGGCGGTCGAGCTAGCCAAGGACTGGAGGACGGATCGCGTGTTGCGACGACTCGAGGCGCTGCTGGCCGTGGCGGATTTCGAGCATTCTTTCGTCATCTCCGGCAATGGCGACGTGGTGGAGCCCGAAGATGGTATTCTGGCCATCGGCTCCGGCGGTCCCTATGCCCTGGCGGCCGCGCGGGCGCTTTTGGGTCATTCGGCTCTGGAGGCACGCAGCATCGTCGAGGCAGCCATGCAGATTGCCGGCGGCATTGATATCTACACCAACCGGGAACTGGTCATCGAGGAGCTCAAACGCTGATGTCGAGCGAGCACGACAGCCTGCCGCCCTTGGATGACCTGACGCCGAGGCAGATTGTCGAGGAGCTGGACCGGTACGTCATCGGGCAGCGCGAGGCCAAGCGCATGGTAGCGATTGCCCTGCGCAATCGGTGGCGCCGCCAGCAGCTCGACCCGGAGTTGCGCGACGAGGTCCTGCCCAAGAACATCATCATGATCGGTCCGACCGGGGTGGGAAAAACGGAGATTGCACGCCGTCTGGCCAAGCTGGCGCAGGCGCCCTTTTTGAAAATTGAGGCGTCCAAGTTCACGGAGGTGGGGTACGTCGGACGGGATGTGGAAGCGATCATTCGCGATCTGACCGAGCTCGCGGTGAACATGGCGAAGAGCGCGCACATGGCCCGCGTCCAGCGCAAGGCGGAGCAGATGGCCGAGGAGCGCCTGCTGGACCTTCTCCTGCCGCCGATCGCCGCCAAGACGGCCGTGGGTTTCGACGAGGGCGGGAGTGCGCAGCCGGCAGCAGCCGCCGCACCGGATTCACACGACGCCACGCGGTCCAAGCTGCGGTTGCAGCTTCGGGAAGGCAAGCTCGACCAGCGGACCGTGGAGCTCGAGGTGAAGGAGCGGAGCCTGCCGATCGGCGTGATCTCCAACGTCGGGGGGATGGAGGATCTGGAGGGCAGCTTGCGCGAAATGCTGGGGGGCATGTTCCCCGGCAAGAAGAAGAAGCGACACATGAAAATCCCGGAGGCGCTGAAGCTGCTCGAGCAGGAGGAGGCGCAGAAGCTCATCGACATGGACGAAGTCACGCGCGAAGCCGTGGCCAAGGTGGAGAACAGCGGCATTGTTTTTCTTGACGAAATTGATAAGATCGCGGGGCGCGAGAAGATGGCGGGGCCAGACGTCTCGCGTGAGGGGGTGCAGCGCGATCTCTTGCCGATCGTGGAGGGCTCCACGGTGAACACGAAGTACGGTCCGGTCAAGACCGATCACATCCTGTTCATCGCGGCGGGGGCGTTTCACGTCGCGAAACCATCCGATCTGATTCCGGAGCTGCAGGGGCGCTTCCCGATACGGGTCGAGCTGGAGGCGCTCAACAAGGAGGACTTCGTGCGAATCCTGACGGAGCCCCGCAGCGCGCTCGTCACCCAATACCAGGCTCTGCTCGATACCGAGGGCATCGCGCTCGAGTTTACGGCCGACGGCCTCGAGGAAATCGCCTCGACCGCCGTGCACGTCAACGACCATACGGAGAACATCGGCGCGCGACGCCTCTTTACGATCATGGAACGGCTCCTCGAGCAGATTTCCTTCGAGGCCCCTGAGCTCAAGGACAAAAAATTTCGTATCGACGCCAAATATGTTAAGGAGCGGCTACGCGATATCGTCAAGGACCAGGATCTGAGCCGATTCATCCTCTAGACTGGGAAAAGTTAATTGGGTAATTTGGTAAATGGGTAAATCGGCCAGAAGTGTTTCTGCACCGACCTTCCCTTCCCCAATTACCCAATTACCCAGTTACCCAATTACGGAGCGGCAGGAGCGATGAACAAAGTCATCAAAAAAGCCAGTGTCCTCGTCGAGGCGCTGCCGTATATCCGGACCTTTGCCGGGAAGACGATCGTGATCAAGTACGGCGGCAAGGCGATGACGGAGCATGCCCTCAAGGAGGGATTTGCCGTCGACCTCGTGCTCTTGAAGTACGTGGGGCTGAACCCTGTGGTCGTGCACGGCGGCGGACCCCAGATCGATCAGATGCTGGGCAAGCTGGGCTTGGAGGCCAAGTTTCGCCAGGGCGTGCGGGTTACGGACCGCCAGACCATGGAAGTGGTCGAGATGGTGCTCGGCGGCACGATCAATAAAGAAATCGTGACATTACTCAATCGACACGGTGGGAAGGCAGTTGGGCTGACCGGCAAGGACGGGGACCTCATCATGGCCAAGCCGCTCACCGCCAAGGCCTGGGCCGAGAGCTTGTCCACGGAGCCGGAAGGGGATCCGGACGAGAGCTTCGGCCACGTTGGAGAAGTGCAGACGGTGAACCCGCATCTCCTGGCCCGCCTGCAGCACGAGCAGGTGATCCCGGTGATCGCGCCGATCGGGACCGATCGTGCGGGGAACACCTACAACATCAACGCAGACCTGGTCGCCGGCGCCGTGGCGGCGGCGCTCAAAGCGGAGAAGCTGCTCGTGCTCACGGACGTCAAGGGCATCCGCGACGCCCAGAGCCGCCATGTTTCGACCCTCTCGCGAAAGGACATGCAGCGGATGGTCAAGCGAGGCACGATCAGCGCGGGCATGCTGCCCAAGGTCCACGCCTGCCTGACCGCCCTCGACGGCGGCGTCCGCAAGGCCCACATCATCGACGGGCGCATGCCCCACGCGATTCTCCTGGAGATCTTCACCGACAAGGGAATCGGGACCGAAATCGTGTCCTGACGACGCCCATCCCACCCGAGCCACTCCGTGCCCGTTCGTCAATTTCGACTGCAACCAGAGACGCGACGCGTCATCGCCGAGGTCTTCGCGCGCCTCGACTACCGAAAGCTCGGCGCCATCTACTGCGACGTCGGCGGTCAGGCGTTTTGGCGGGATCGACGCGAGCCGTGCCGGCGGCTGGGGACCAAGCTGGCTGAAGTGCTGCGAGGGCGGCTGGGTGCCGGCGGGAAGAGCCTTTATGTCGGAGCTGGCGTCGCGGAGGTGCCGGTCCTCGCTATGGAGACGCTGGAGCTTGCGCGACGGGTCGTCCCCTGCAACCTCCGTCGAGGAGAGGTGGACATTCTGAACAGGGCTTGCGAGCGTCTGTCGGTGCGGTTTCTCAAACAAGAAGCGGCGTCCGTACGGGGTCGATTCGATCACCTCTGGATCGTGAGCGTCCTTAACGATCCCGAGCGCTTTCCCGAGCTGTCCGCCCTCTCTTACGGCCGCGCCGATCCAACGAAGTTCAATCCACGCCGCTTCGAGGCCGAGCGCAAGAAAGTACAGCGACTCGCCTCGGCCTGTCTGAGCAAGCTGAACCGCCCCGGGCTCGTCACGACCTCGGTCGAGGAGATTCCATGGATCACCGACTGGTGCGCACGCCGTGGCCTGCGCTGCGTGGTCGAGGAAGAAGACTACCCGACGGCGATCGTCGGCGATCCAATTTGCTTTATTAGAATCGGCTAGGTCGCGGAGCGGCGGGTGGGACGGCGTCCGCGAGGGCCGGGGCCATG
>JBFISJ010000072.1:0-11870 GCA_041608595.1 Nitrospiraceae bacterium | reverse complement strand
GCTCGCGAGGACGGAGATAAAGATGATGTTGTCGATCCCGAGGACGATCTCGAGCGCGGTCAGGGTCACCAGCGCCATCCAGACTTGGGGATCAGTGATCCACGTCATGACGATAGCCTCTCTTCACGGCGCCGAAGCCGCGCAAGACCGCGCACGGCGTCAGCCTGCGCGATGGCAGACCCTGCACCTCGGGATCACACGAGCAGGTTGGCAAAGGCGGTGGCCAGTCCCAGGAAGCTGAGAAACCCGACGACATCCGTCACCGTCGTCAGGATGATGGACGACGACTGCGCCGGGTCTTGGTCAAGGGCCTTGAGGCCGATCGGGATCAAGGCTCCGGACAGGCCGGCGATGCACATCGAGACGATCATGGAGACCCCGATCACCATCGTCAGCCCCCACGATCGGCTCCAGAGGTAGACCGCCAGGCAGGTCGTGATCGAGACGGCGATGCCGTTGACAAAGGCAACGAAGAGCTCTTTGCCGCTCACGCGGAACCACTGGGAGGGCCGAATATCCCGAAGCGCCAGTCCCCGCATGACGACGGCGAGGGATTGCGCGCCCGTGTTCCCCGACTGGCCGGCGACGACCGGGAGCAGGACCGCCAAGGCCGTAAATTTGGCGATGGTGCTCTCGAACAGGCCGACGACGAACGCGGCAAGGAAGGCCGTCAGCAGGTTGATTTGCAACCACGGCAGGCGCTTGCGGACCGCAAAGAGCGGCGGGGACAGTGCCCGCTCTTCGCGGCTGGCCCCGACCATGGTTTGCAGGTCGGCCGTCGCTTCCTCCTGGCTGGCCTGCAGAATGGTCTCGTTGCGAATCAGGCCCAGCACATGGCCGTCCAGATCGACGACGGGAATCGTGAGCAGCTTGCGTTCCTGGAACAGCTCGACGATCGACTCCCGATTCTCCATCGGATGAATGGAGGGGACGTCGACCTTCATGACCGCTTGCAGTCGCTCCTCGCCCGGCATGAGGAGGACGTCCCGCAGCGGGAGCTGGCCGACGAGCCGCTGCTGACGGTCGATGATGTAGATCTCGGAGATGTCCTTGGGGCCTCGGCTGCGCAGTTGAGCGATGGCCTCCTCCACGGTGAGGTCCTCGGGCAAGGCGAAGACGCGCGGATCCATGGCGCTGCCGACCGACTCGGGCGGATAGGCCATGAAGCTTTTGATCTCCTGCGCTGATGCGGCCGGCAGTCGGCTCAGGAGCGTGTCGCGAAGCTCGTCGTCGACCCGCAAGAGCAGCGAAGCCGCAAAGAGCGGAGGGAGCCACGCGAGCGTATCGACGGCGACGGATGGCTCCATCCGAGCCACCACGTCCGCCGCGACCACCGGGTTCATGGCCGTGAGGAGGCTGCCGACGGTCCGAGTCTCCGCGTCCGCAATCAGCTCGAGGATATCCTGCACGGTAAAGGTCTCCAGGACGTGCGCCGCCTCCTCCGGGTGCTGGGTCATGAAACTGTCGTGCAAAATGTTGTGGATTGCCATCGAGCGCCTCTCAGGTACGCGGTCTCTGTTCTTTGGGAGCCGGAGGGTCGGTCGGTTCGGGCATGATGGCCGCGGCCACGTCCGTCATCACGCGAATCCCGGTCAGCGCATAGGCTTCCCAGAGGCCGATCAGCGCGCCGGAAAGCGTACCGGGCCCGTCCCTCGTCTGGGGTTTCTCCTCGAGCATGCGAAGGGTGCGGTACCGCAGCGCGCCCAGGAACGCGCCGTTTCGATCGATTACGGGCATCGTATGGAATATGCGCCAGTTCGGGTGCGAGAGAAGCTCCTCCGCCGTGCTTCCTGCGGAGACGCTCACGAGCTTGCTTGACATGACGGTGCCGACCCGATCGTTGGGGTCTGCCGCCAGCAGTTGCTTGAGGCTGACGACCCCCGTCAACGTCGCGGCGCGATCCAGCACGTAGAGGTAATAGGTCGCACGGCGGTGATCGCGCGAGACCCGGGTGAGAGCCTCCCACACCGACAGATCCGGCGCCAGGGTCAAAATCTGCGGATCCGCCAGGCTGCCGGCGGTGTTCTCGGGGTAGGTCAGGGCCCGCTGAATCGTCGACCTGACGTCAGGGGGGAGGCGCGCGACCAATTCAGACTGCAGCTCCCGCCCGCACTGGCGCAGCGCCGCGATCGCGGCGGTGGAGGTGACGTAGGAGAGCGCCTCGGCGGCGGTCTCGATCGGCAACTGCCCGAGAACCGCGGCTCCAGCGTCGGGAAGCAGGTGCTCGAGGACCAGGGCAATGTCCGTCGACTGGAACGGAGCCAGCAGGGCGACGGCCTCCTGCGGGGGCAGAAATTCCAGTCGCCTCGCGGCTTCGACCGGATGGGTTTGCAGGTAGGCGAGCGTCAGGCGATCACCGGGGTCCATCCTAGGTCTTCTCCGGTCCCGCAATGGTGGGCGCGCTTTCCATGAAGTGGGAGGCCGGCACGACCACGCGGCCCTCCTCCGTGTCCAAGATGATGGCCACCGGCGTCACGGCGACGACTTCGCCTGTGAACGCCTTCGAATGCACCTTCTGCCCGACGCGGAGCACGGGCTGCAGGTAATGCGCGGCGATCAGATTGGCCACCGCGGAGCGGGCCCCGAGGCCGAAGGACAAGGCCGAGCCTCCGATGATGCCGGCAACCAGGATCACCAGGATGGTGTTCAACAGGGTGGTGTCGACCCCGAGCTGATTGATGGCGGTGACGAAGATCAGAAGAATGGCCGCGACGTGGAAGGACTGGCCCAGGATGGTGCCTTGCGCGATGCCGGCGGTCCGGCACGCCATGATGATGAGCTCGCGCACGAAATTGGCCGCGAGCAGGCCGAGCACGATGATCAGGGTGGCGACGCCCAACTTGGGCAAGTAATAGGCGAGGCTCGTTAACGCCTCAGAGAGTCGGGCGAGACCGAGCGTCTCGGTGGCCGAGATCAGAAAGAGGAGGAAGACAATCCAGAAGACGAGCACGCCCAGGATATGGGAGGTCGACTTCCCGGTTCCGGCTCGCTCGAGCACGCTTGGGATGGCGGTGCGCCCCAACAGTCGATCGAACCCGAGCAGGGCCAGGAGCCGGCCGGTCGTGAACCCGACGAGCTTGCCCAAGCCGTATCCCAACAACAGGAGAAACGCCGCCCCGAGCACCTTTGGCAAGAAGGCAAAGACCAGTGCGGCGCTCATCGTGACTGAATCTTGAAGCTTCGTCACCCAATCCGTCAGATTCATAAAAGGGTCTCCAAAAGGTCGGTGCCCATCCTAGCCTAGATCAGCGTGGAATCAATCGGTTTCTTGAGGGAGCCGGGATCGGAAATTCATCCGTGCGCGTTGAGCGCCTGCCGCGAATCAGATCGCCGATTCCCCGCTCAACGATGTCGCCTCGATCCAGGCGTTCTGCGACTGGCCTGCGCCCCGCGTCGCAGCTGATCGACTCGACTCAGCACATTGATGACCTGCGGGAGATCGGAGAACGCCTCCAACCCGTGGGCGGCCTTTCGCGCCCAGTTGGGCCGGGACTCCTTGGAGTCGGGCACATTCTGCGGCTCGGCCTCCAGCCAGAGGTCCTCGAGATTGACCAGGACCAGGGGCGCTCGGCTCGCGCTCAACAAGGCCAGGCATCCGCTCAGCAAGGCGGCCGTTCCAGGACTCTTCCCGGTCATGAAGCGTTTGCGACGCAGCAGCGCGGCCAGCTTCCGCAGGAGCTCCCCGCGGACCCGTCGCTCTTGATCTGCTTCCGACTGATTCATGAGGCCCATGGCGAGCCGGTCATCAAGATCGAGCCCCCGACAATAGGCCTCGAAGGTCGGCATGTCATGCGTGTTCATGCTGGCGACGGACTGCCGAGGGACGTCGCGCAAAATCGGTCGGGCCTTCGGCGTCATCTCGTATTGGACGACGTACATGGCGTGCACCTCATGCCGGGCCAGGCTCGCGTTGACGTGGCCGGGCACCGTGCCCAGGTTTTCCCCGACCAGCCAGGTGCGATGGCGGTGCGATTCCACGCTCAGGATGGCGTAGAGCTCCTCGGCGCGATAGCGCACGTAGACGCCCTGCGTGGCCTCGAGTCCCCGCGGGATCATGTAGAGCCTGTGCAGGCCCATGACGTGATCGACGCGCAGCACCTTGGCCAGGCTCATGTGGTGGCGCAAGTATTCGATGACGTACCGGTATCGCGAGTGCCGGATCCCTTGGGGATGCAGCGGCGCGAATCCCCAGTCCTGGCCTTTGGTGAACACCGAGTCGGGCGGCGCCCCGCCGCTGGCTCCGAGGACAAACGAGGCTCTTTCACGCCACACGTCATACCCCTGGCGGTGTACCCCCAACGGCAAGTCCAGATACAATCCCTCCCCCGCCCGACTCGCCTGTTCCGCCAGCGAGGAGACTTGCTCATGCGCCACCCATTGTGCGTACAAATGGTAGTTGAGCGCCGCCTGATCGATCTCGTCGTCGCCGATCACGCCGTCCCGCGGCCCCGCGGGCCAGTCCTCCCAGCCGGATTGGAAGCGTTCGCCCGCCGCGCGAAACCGGGCATAGTCTTGCAACATCGGATGGCTCTGAACGTAGCGGCGAAACTCTTCGGCGCGCGGCGCGCCCTGCCCGGCGACCGCGGCCCCCAGGAGCTCGAGCACCTCCCGTTTCAGCGCCGTCTGCCTTCCATAGTCGACCAGGGAGGCCGACCGGAGCGCCGCGCAGGCCTCTTTCATGCGCGGTGACCCCAGTGCCTCCTGCGCCGCCGTGCAATGCCGCAGCTCGGGAATCGCGCCGGGATCCACGTAGAACTCGTTCCAGAACAACCGGCTCACCGGCGCATAGGGGCTGGGATCGTACGGCTGATCCAGGAACGACGCCAGCAAGGGAAGCGTGGCCACGACACCACCGCCTAGTCGCGCCGTCCAATCCATCAGCTTGGACAAATCGCCGAAGTCTCCCGCCCCCCAGCTCGTCGCGCTGTGGAGGGCGTAGAGCGGGAGGAAGACCCCCCATGTTCTTGCCGACCCCTTCGCGCGGTCATTGCTGGTTGGCCGGTACGCTTTGACGGGGGCGACCACCAGGAGACTGCCATGGCGCCCGCCTTCGGTCTCGATCGTCAGCTCGTGGTACCCGACCGGAAGCTCTCGGAGCCGATGCGCGGGGAACTCGACGCGCTGCGACACATAATCACGCCCTTCCACCCGGACCTGCTCGAGGGTCTTGCGTCGCGCTCCTCGGAGGGGCGCGGTGAGCTCTTCACCGGTCTCGAGCCGGATCGCGCAGTCGATCGGGCGGTCGGCCAGGCCTGCAGGAAGGCGCACCTCCACACTGGCCGGCTGTCCCTGCCAGGCCACCAGGACCGGGCCGGTCGGCTCCCGCCAAAGTTGTTGGCGCCGCTCACGCAGAGCCGAGGCGATCTCGGTGGGCGTCTCGAGCGATGCCCCGAGCGAACGGAGCATTCCCAAGAGCCCCTCGGTCGAGGCATGTCGGCGGGCGCCTGTGACGTCCACGTAGGAGGGTTGAATATCGTAAAGGCGGGCGAGTGTATGAAGAAGGGCCGTGCTTATAGCTGCCATGGATTCAGTCGGCGCCCGCCGGGATCCCGGCGGGCGCCCTGTGGATACGCACGGATGTCTGTGGCGGCGTCTGCGTGTCCCACGCCCTACATGAAGTAATCAAAGTCGTTCTCCCGGCGGATCCTCCGCCTGAGGACGAAAATCTGCGCCGGGTAAGGCTCGAGCGCAATCTCCACGTAGTTCTTCGACCCCTGCCACATGTAACGTGCGTCTGTGAGCAGGTCATGCACCTGGTACGTCTGATCGGGCCGGATGTCGAGCGCTGCAAGGTCCAGGTCCAGCCATCCCGTATGGCGATGGTAGCGATCGAGGTTGACGACGACCAGCACGATGTTGTCCCCGTCGGCGCTTTGCTTCGTGTAGCAAAGGATCTGGTCATTGTCCACCGCGTGGAAATGCAGGCCGGCGTTGCTCTGCAGGGCCGGGTTCTCGTGGCGGATCCGGTTGACGCGTGTGATCAGATCTCTCAGGCTGTCGCTCCGATTGATGTCCCACCGCTTGATCTCGTACTTTTCCGAGTTGAGATATTCCTCGCTCCCCGGCTCGTAAGGCTCGGCGTCCATCAACTCGAACGCCGGACCATAGATGCCATAGTTAGCCGTCAACGTGGCGGCCAAAATCAAGCGGACCATGAACGCCGGCCGGCCACCGGACTGCAAATGCTCAATGAGAATATCCGGCGTATTCGGCCAAAAATTCGGGCGAAAGAATTCGTGGACTTCAGTACGGGTCAGCTCCGTGAGGTATTCGACGAACTCGGGTTTCGTGTGCCGCCAGGTGAAATAGGTATACGACTGGGCGAATCCAATCTTGGCCAAGTTATACATGACCTTGGGCCGCGTGAAAGCCTCGGAAAGGAAGATCGCATCCGGGTACTCTTTCTTCACCTCGGTAATGAGATATTCCCAGAACCGGAACGGCTTGGTGTGTGGGTTGTCCACGCGGAAAATGCGGACGCCCTGCTTGGCCCAGTGGAGGACGACGCTGGTCAGCTCATCCCACATCGCCTGCCATTTTTCGTTCTCAAATTCGAGCGGATAAATGTCCTGGTACTTCTTGGGGGGATTCTCGGCGTATTGAATCGTCCCGTCGGGCCGCTTGCGGAACCATTCCGGATGTTTCTGCACGTAGGGGTGGTCGGGGGAGCACTGAAAGGCGATATCCAGCGCGATCTCAATGCCGTGCTCGTTGGCTTTCTTGATCAGGCGCCGGAACTCCTCCAGGGTGCCCAGTTGAGGATGGATGTCCTTGTGGCCGCCCTCCTCGCCGCCGATACCCCACGGACTCCCCACGTCGTCGGCCTTGCCGCTGTAGGGCGCGTTGTTCTTCCCCTTGCGATGGGTCTGGCCGATCGGATGGATCGGCGGAAAGTACAGCACGTCAAAGCCCATCTTGGCGACGTAGGGCAGTCGCGCCTCGCAGTCCTTGAACGTCCCGTGTTTGCCGGGCGCGGTTGCGCACGACCGCGGAAACATCTCGTACCAGCTGCTGAAGCGGGCCTTCTCGCGATCGACGACCACGAGCAGTTCCTTCTCGTAGACGGCGGCGAATCGCGTGTCCGGGTGCTTGGCCATGAGCTTGGGCAGTCGCTCGTCCTGGGTCACCGCGATCTTGTCGTCGATTGACTTCTTCTTCGATTCCAGGGCGGCGGCCCACGAGTCCAATTCCTTGGCATCCTCCCCCTTCGCCCGCTCGCTTCCCTCCCTGATCAAGCGGGCGCCGACGAGCAGGTCGATGCCGACATCCTGCTTGGCCTCCAGCCGCTTGCCCAAGTCACGGTGCCACGACTTGAAGTGGTCCACCCAGGCCATGACCGTGTACTCATATCGTCCGATCTCCGAGACGACGAAGGCCGCGCGCCACCGATCGTTCACGAGAGACTCGAGCGGGGTCTCGTTCCACTTCTTTTCCTTCTCTTTTCGATGAAGCAATACACCTGAAATTGCGTCGTGGCCGTCCGTGAAGACATCCACCTCGACGACGACCTGCTCCCCGATCACTCGCTTGATTGGGTAACGTCCGCAGTCGATTTCAGGCTTGAGGCCTTCGATGACGACTCGCTTCCTGCCATCCGCAGCTTTCATATATATCCGGCCCTCCTCTGGCCCCTCGCTTGCTCAGACACTTGGCTTCCCGGACGATGGACAGGCGCGATGGCGGTCATCGCGCCCTCGGGCTTGCCCAGTAAAAGAACGGTGTTGTGACGGCTCGCTCGTGGCCGCCCCTGAAGGTCGTTAGTTTCCAGATTTTGATTTCATCGAGTCAACCCATTTTTTGAGCTCCTGGGCTGCGATCTCGCGGCCGCCCAGCCCCAGGGCGAGTGCGAAGGCAATGGCGATGGCGCCGAGCGTCAACCCAAAGGCCAGGCCGACGATCTCATCGGCCAACCCCATCTGCCGCAGCGCCATGGCGCCGGCCAGTACCACGATGGCCAAATACGCCGCTCGGGCCACCAGCCCGGCCTGTCGCGCCTGGCTGGTTCGAATGGCTTGGGAGGCCAGGTTGGCCAGGTACAGGCCGATGGCGAAGATCACGAGACCGAAGATCAGGTGGCCGGCAAAGAAGGTAAATTCGGCGATCAGATCGCCCAGCAACTGGAATCCGAGCAGATTCGCGGCTTCCATGGAGGCAAACAACATAATCGCGACGAGCAGGACTGTGCCGACGATCGAGGAAGGCGTTTGCCCTGCCTTAGAGGTTTCCGGGGTCAGACCGATCCTGGCCAGGATGGTGTTGAACCCGATTCCCGCCAACAGGTTGCTGGCGACCGTGGCCAGAACGCGTCCCACCATATACGCCACGATCACGACCAGCGACGCGCCGATGATCTTGGGCAGGGCCGCGAGGATCAGGCCCAGCATCTCGCTGGCCGGTTGGGTGATCGCCTGCAGGGCCAGGGCGTTCAGCGCCCCGATCAGGACGGGAATGAGGATGAGCACATAGACGACGAGGCCGACGGCCCCTGAGAGGGTCTGCATGCCCAGCACTTGGGACAAGCCGACGCGCTCGCTGATCCGGTCAAGCCCGGCGGCCGCCAGCAGGCCGGTGACGATGCGTTGCAGCGCCCGGGCGAGGAGCCACCCCAACAAGAGGATCAAGGCCGCGGCGAAGAGGTTGGGAAGGAAACCCAGCAGGGTGTTCATCATGCTGTTCACGGGCGCGAGCAGGCCTTCGAGCGCGAGCGCTCCGAGAATGGCGGGCAGGAACAGCAGAAACACGAACCAATAGACGACGTCCCCGATCGACGTGGCGAGGGGCATGCCTCCCTCCGAGGGCAAACTCGCTTCGCTTCCCAGTCGCGAGTCGAGCTGAACGGCGTTGAGGCCTTTGACCACAAGCAGTCGGAGCACCGCCGCGAGGACCCAGGCGATGCCCAATAGAATCAGCGCGCTGAGCAGACGCGGGGCGAATTCGAAGACCTGCGTGAGCAAACGGTTGATCGGCTCGGTCACTTGAGTCAGTTGGAGTGTCTGGAACACCCCCAGGAGCACGAACAGCATGATGAGGTAGAAGACCAGGCGCCCGGACCACTTGAGCACGTCCCCCGGCCCTGTTGTCGATCCGGGGTGGACCCAGCGGCCCAGCTTCGCATCGAGCGTTGTCCGGTGCACCGCGCCTCGGACCATGGCCGCCGCCACGAGGGCGATGATCCAGCCCACCACGAGAATGGCGATCGCGCCGACGAGATTCGGCACGTACGATCCGAACAGCGAGGTCAGCTGGGCCGAGAGTTGAGAAAAGAGGTCTTGCATGGCATGTCCTCCTGAAGGGTTCACAGGTTGGTCCACTGTGGCGAAAGGGAACATCCCGCACGTGTGGATCAACCGGGAACGAACCGATGCATTGCGGCTCCGCTTGTGCCGGCAGAACATGTGAGCCGCGATTGACGCTGTACTTCGCTGCAGCGGGGGCGTGCCTTAGGAACCGCAGACCCGTCTTCCCGACACATCACTTCGGAGTGCCACCCCACCGGGGCTTATCCTAAACGGGAAGTGTTGGCCGCGCAAGGCTGGTTCTGCGTTCGCGGCCATCCGTGGCGAGACCCGCCCTCTCCTTCGTGAACACGGAAGCCCGCGTGGCTACTGGTTCGGTGGCGCTTCGGCGTCCGGGAGAAAAGCCGCCAGCTCGGGCGAGTGCCAGGTGCAGGTCACGCCCACGCCGGGAGCGAGTCCGAACTCGTCCGGCCGAGGGCAGGCCCAGGCGACGGTGCCTTTCATCAGAAGCCTACGCGAGCCCTCCTCCGCACTCGTGATGGTCAGATCCAGTTGGGTGCCCGGGGACGGGGCTTGGGCGAGCTCGAGGAAGAGACCATCCACTCCGACGACCGGACACAGGCCCTCGTAATCCCGCCCGTTGTCGCCTCGTGCCGAAACTCGGAAACGTTTGGGACGTTGCGGCACGCCTTCGAGCGGCCGCGCTCCTTCCGGTCGAGGTGGCGTCCTGACCTCCTGGGGGCAGCCAAGAAGATGGTCCAAGGCGACCTCGGAGTTCACGACCGCGATCTCCTCTCCTCTTGGTCCCAGCACGCGGAGCGTGTCGTGGCTGGCATCGAGCTCGAGCGCCTTGCCTCGATGACGCTTCGGAAACGCGAAGAGGAGCTTGGTGACAGGAGGTCCGGAGTGGGTCGAATTCGGCGGGACGCTTCCTTCCACCGGTCGAAGCGTCGGGGGACGGTGAAGCTCCTCTTGTTTTCGCTGATGATCACCGGACGTCATTGTTGGATCCTCCCATCACCTCGAACGGCCCCCTCCCGCCCAGCCGCCACCGAGGGGAGGGCGACGTCTGCGAGCAAGTGACCTGATATACGATTATGACCGTTGTTACAAATATGACCGAGCGGTCAATATGATGTACGTTTCTCCACGCCAAAGTCAACAAGATTTTGTTTCATAATTTTTTCAATGAGTTGAAGTTTTTTCTCTGGTGGCATGGGAAGACAGAACGTTCGCGAATTCGGCGGCTTTTGGAGCGGCGAGCAGTGCGGGCCAGAGCTTAAGGGCACGATATCGATAATCAGGAGTGACTGACTTTTGATGCAGAGCGATGGCGCGCTTCAAGGAGGGCGGGACCTTGATCCGTTCGAACGGCCACGCGGGCGCCTATGGCCGAACAAATGCGGCCTGAGGCACGCTTGTGACCGGCGGCTTGCGGCGGCTGAGCGCGACCAGCAGAACGAGCAGCCGTTCGTGCGCGTGGCCTGGACGATCCTCATCAGCTCCCCGCCACTTGCATCGGGAGGGGGCTGCGCCAGTGGAGGTCGCGTTGGGGGTAGGGAATCTCCACCTCGTTCTCGCGGAACTTTTGGACGATCGCGCTGTTGATGTCGGACACGACCCGGATGCGGCCCTTGGGCGTGTCGACCCAGGCGAGGAGGCGCATGTTCCACGAGGAGTCTCCGAATCCCATGAACCACACCTCGGGCTTCGGCTCCTGTAAGACCTGCGGATGCTCGGTTGCGGCTTCGAGCAGCGTCCGCATCACGGTGCCGAGGTCCGATTCATAAGACACGCCCACGTCGATCTCGACCCGGGTCCGCAGGTCACCATACGACCAGTTGATGACCGTGCCCGAAATGAATTCCTGATTGGGAACGACGATCGACACGTTGTTGAGCGACCGAATGGTCGTGGAGCGAATGTTGATCTCGACGACATCACCCTCCGTGCCCGCGACGGTGACGCGATCCCCGACACGGATGTGTTGCTCAAAGAGCAGGATGATCCCGGAAACAAAGTTGGAGGTCAGATTTTGCAGACCGAAGCCGATGCCGACCGAGAGGAATCCAAAAATCACGGCGAGGCCGCTGAGGTCGATCCCGATAAATTGGAAGGCAATGAACCCGCCGACGAACCAGAAGACATATTGAGTCACGCGACTGAGCGTATACTGCGTGCCTGCCGCGAGACCGACCCGACCGAAGATGCGCCCCAGTATCACCCGATTCAGCGCTTTGCTGAGGAGAATGAACAGGGCCAGCGTGAGCGCGAAGACGAACAGCGAGCTCAGCGTCACGGGCGTCTGATTCACGGTAAAGAGCGGGTGGCTGAAGACCTGATCCACTAAAGCGATGACTTCCTTAGGTTCCATGCCGTCTCTCCTTATGTGGGATGCAAGAGGTATCGGTCAGCGTACCACCATTATTTTTGAATTTGCCGCAAAACGCCAGAAGTTTGGCCGTCAACGAGTCGAATTCCAGCCCGTCCAGGACCCGCTTCTTGGCAGATGCCCTTTCGGGTCCTGTCCGGTATAATTGCCGTTTCCAGTCGTGCTCACAAGGAGGACTGCCCATGGCCAAGGAAAATGAAACCGCCAAGCTGCTCACGGAGAAAAAGGACGAGGTGCTCGAT
>JBFISJ010000071.1:0-12182 GCA_041608595.1 Nitrospiraceae bacterium | reverse complement strand
GGTTGATGTGGTCCATGGTGGCTTCCGGCAGGCGGGTCCCCTCCGTCTTGATGACACGGCCGGGCACCCCGATCACCGTTGAATTCGCGGGAACAGACTTGAGCACGACCGAGTTGGCGCCGATCTTCACGTTGTCTCCGATCCTGATCCCTCCGAGGATCTTGGCCCCCGCCCCCACGACCACGTGGTTGCCCAGGGTCGGATGGCGCTTCCCCCGCTCTTTTCCCGTCCCACCGAGCGTGACACCCTGAAACAGCGTGACGCAGTCGCCGATCTCAGTCGTCTCGCCGATCACGACCCCCATGCCATGGTCGATGAAAAACCCCCTCCCGATGCTCGCCCCCGGGTGGATCTCGATTCCCGTCAGCAGCCGAGTCAGCTGGGAGATCGCGCGGGGCAGCCAGGGGATGTGCCTGGCCCAGAGCCAATGCGCGAACCGATAGGCCAACAAGGCGTGGAGCCCCGAGTAGGTGAAGATCACCTCGAGCCGACTCGTTGCCGCCGGGTCGCGCTCGAACACGGCCTGGATATCGTCGCGTAAGGTTTGAAACATCGGCGTCACATCACCCGCAGGAGCGGGTATCGAAACCTGCACCATGCCCTGCAGAAGACTGTATCCAACCAGGCGGGCCCTTGACAAGCGGTCAACCCTCCCCTTTGCCGGTCCCGGCCACGGAGCCCACCCCGCGCACTAGCCGGCCCGGGACTCGAGTGAGCAGACCGCCTGTGCGGCAATGGCCTCCTCCCGGCCGACTGCATCGATGCCCTCGCCGCTCTTGACCTTGACGTTGACCACGGCGCCGTCAATTCCCAACGTCTTTGCCATCTGGTCCGCCATAGCCCGCAGATGCGGTCCGAGCCGGGGCGCTTGCGCGATCAGCACGGCGTCCACGTTGACCACCTGGTAGCCGTTTTTTTGGACCATCCGCCCCACTTCCTGAAGGAGCAGGAGGCTGGCGATGTCCTTGTATCGCGGGTCCGAACTGGGGAAATACGTTCCCATGTCTCCCTTGCCCATCGCACCGAGCAAGGCGTCGCAGACCGAGTGGACGAGGGCGTCGGCATCCGAATGACCCACTAGCCCTTTGGCATGGGGGATCTCGACACCGCCAAGCACGAGGCGGCGACCCGCAGCAAGCGGATGGATGTCGTACCCGATTCCGATTCGCATGGATCTAGGAAGAAGAGAGAAGTGAACTGTGACAAGTGAACGGGGCAATTCCTTGGCTTCTCACGGTTCACTTCTCACTTTTGACTGTTTTTTCTGGCTGCCAGGACGGCTTCCCCCATGACCAGATCTTCCGGTCGCGTCACCTTGATGTTGTCTCCACGCCCCTCCACGATGGCCACGGTGTGGCCGTACCGCTCGAAGAGCAGCGCATCGTCGGTCGCCTGGACCCCTTCCACGTGCGCCTTCTCGTGCGCCTCTCGAAGCAAGCTAGCTCGGAAGGCCTGCGGGGTCTGCGCGAGCCAGAGCTGCTGCCGGTCCACGGTCCGCTGGATGACCATGTCCTCCGACGCCACCTTGACCGTGTCCCGCATGGGAATGGCGACAATGGCGCCCCCCACCTCACGCGCGCGCGCAACCACCCGCTCGATCATGTCCTTGGTCAGGAACGGGCGGACTGCATCGTGCACGAGCGCCACCTCCAGGTCGCCGCCCACAGCTTGGAGGGCATGGCGGACCGAATCCTGCCGCCGGGCACCGCCCGCGACCACCTGGCTCACTTTGGTCAGCTCGTATCGCGACACGATGTCGGCTTGGCAGGAGTGCCGGTCGGATTCCGGCACCGCGAGAACAATCTCGGAGATGACGGGGGAAGCCTGCAACACACGTAGAGAGTGGACGAGGAGCGGAAGGCCGCCGAGGAGCATGAACTGCTTGGGAACCGTGCTTCCCATCCGGGCGCCTCGCCCGGCGGCCGGGACGAGCGCGACGACGCGTTCAACCACGTGCGACCTGGTATTCGAACTTCTCGGTCTCTTCGCGCAGCTTGGTGAAAATCATCCGCCCGGCGGTCGTTTGCAGCACGCTGGTCACGATGACGTCGACGTTCCGGCCGATGCAGCGTTTGGCGTTGTCCACCACGATCATCGTGCCGTCGTCCAGGTAGGCCACCCCCTGTCCGGCCTCCTTACCCTCCTTGAGGACGAAGACGCGAATCGTCTCCCCGGGGAGTACCACCGGCCGTAGCGCATTGCAGAGCTCGTTGATGTTCAGCACCCGCACGCCCTGGAGCTCGGCGACCTTGTTGAGATTCAGATCGTTGGTGATGACCTTGGCTCCGACCTTCTTCGCCAGCAACACGATTTTCGAATCGACCTCTCGGACCTGCGGAAAGTCGTCATCGACGATGCGCACGTCGATATCGACCATCTTCTGGATCTTGTTAAGAATGTCGAGCCCGCGCCGCCCCCGGGCCCGCTTGAGCGAGTCGGAGGAATCCGCGATGTGCTGGAGCTCGTTCAAGATGAATTGGGGAACCAGGAACGTGCCTTCAAGGAAGCCCGTTTCGCAGAGGTCGGACACCCGCCCATCAATAATGACGCTCGTATCAAGGATCTTGCTATAAGGCCCATGCGTGCCTGCGGGTTCCATCGCCTGCCCCGAACTGGCGATCCGCTCCTTCCCAAAACGGCTGCCGAGCACCGCACCGATATAAGGGGTGCCGATGATCACGAGCAGCCCCGTCAGCTGCAGGACGCTGGGATCGAGCGCAAACACACCGGTGCCGACCCACTGTGCCAGTCCCGCCAGCGTGAGGCCGGCCCCCAAACCGGCGAGCCCTCCGACGACTTTCCCGAACGGCAAGAGTTGCAAGCCATACTCGGCCACGACGATCACGCCGCCTGTGATCGCCCCGAATGGAATCCAGAGCCAGGCTTCCAAGCCAAACGGCCCTTCCCCTCTCGAGAACAGAGCCACTCCTGCAAGGGCGCCAATGAGCACCGCAAATATGCGTCTCATCATAGACGTACCCTCCTTTTGGGGGGGATCTTAGCATGAGTTCGGGAAAGTGTCACACTGAAGTCGGGAATGCGACAGGGCTCGACGGCGGAGGGGCCCTGGTGAAGGCGGGGGTCCTGATCAGCCGGTGCGAGCCACGCGCTTAGGCTGCTCCCCTATCTGCACGGGGACGAGGTGGCGCTGGCCGTTTCGAAACACCGTGAGCGAGACCTGCTTTCCAACCTCCGTGACCGCCACGAGGTTCCGGAGCTGGGTCGCGTCTTCAATCTCCTTCCCCTCGAACTCGACGATGATGTCTCCACGCAGGAGGCCGGCCCGCTCGGCCGGACTGTCATTGAGGATGTCGCTCACGAGGACACCCTTCGGCTCCACCACGCCAACTTGCTCCGCCAGGTCGGGCGTCACATCCTGGATGGAGACACCCAGCCATCCCCTTACGACCCGGCCCGTGGTCACCAACTGCTCAAGAATGATGCGTGCCATGTTGCTCGGCACCGCGAACCCGATCCCCATGTTTCCGCCGCTCCGGCTGAAGATGACCGTGTTAATGCCGACCACCTCGCCCCGCGCGTTCACGAGGGGGCCCCCGGAGTTCCCCGGATTGATCGCGGCATCGGTCTGGATAAAATCTTCGTATTCGGCGATCCCCATTCTGGCCCGGCCAACAGCGCTCACGATGCCCATCGTGACCGTCTGGTTCAAGCCGAACGGATTTCCGACCGCCAACACGTATTCGCCGACCTCCAGGCGATCGGAATCCGCCCACGGGATGGTGGGCAGTCCCTGCGCCTCGATTTTGACGACGGCAAGATCACTTTTCGGGTCGGTTCCAATGAGACGCGCCGTGAACTCAGACCGGTCGGCGAGCAGCACCTTGATCTCGTCCGCTTGTCCCACGACGTGATGGTTGGTGACGATGATGCCCGAGGGGTCCACGATCACCCCCGACCCAAGCCCACGGTCTTGCGGGATCCGCCGCTCCTCGGGGTCCTCGAAGCGTTTCATGAATTCATCGCCGAAAAATCGACGGAAGGACGGGTCGTCCGAGAAGCCGTGAAAGCCCGCGCCGCCGCCGGAGCGGCGGCTCACGATATTCACGACGGCCGGTTTGACCGCCTTGGCGACGGGCACGAAGTCTCGCGTCCGGCCCGCGGACAGCGAGACGGGAGCCGGCGTCGGGAGCGTCACGACCTTCGCAGTCGTCTCTGAATCGGGCACGGCGTGACCGAACGGTGTCCAGTTGAAATTGGCCGCCAGCACGAGGCCGATCAAGACACCCACACCCAGCAACACCACACCGACCAGGTAGGCCCGGCCGGATGGCTCCGCGCGGTGATGCGCCGCGAGCTTGTTCATGACCTGTGAGGGCAACACGCGGTTTTTTCTCCTACCTCCCCTTACCCCTTCTCATGAAGGAGCAGGATTCAGAGCCGGCTTACGGTATTTCTCCTGCGTAGATCCCCATGACGGTCTGGAGAAATTTCACGGCCTCCGCCTTAGGGCGCTGGAACGAGTTGCGACCGATGATCGAGCCGAACCCGCCTCCGTCGCGGATCGCCCGCGCCTCCTCAAAGATGTTCTTGTCATCGACCTTGGCGCCGCCCGAGAAAATCACGACCCGACGGCCGTCGAACGCGCTCTGCACCACGTGCCGCACCCGCTCCGGTAGCGTTTTGACCGGGACCTGCTCGGCGTCGTAGACCTTTTTCGCCGCCGCCTGCTCGATATGGGGGCTGGGCAACTTGACCTTGATGATATGCGCCCCGAGCTGCGCCGCGATCTGCGCCGCATAGGCCACGATGTCGATCGCGGTTTCACCTTCTTTGCTCAGCGCCGACCCGCGCGGGTAGGACCAGACGACGACCGCAAGACCATAGGCTTTGGCCTCCTCGGCCAGCTCGCGCAATTGCTGGTACATGGCCCGGGAGTTGGATGATCCAGGATAAATCGTGAACCCAATGGCCGAGCAGCCGAGCCTGAGCGCGTCCTTGACGCTGCCCGTCACGGCTGGCATGGGATCTTTGCTCTCATAGAGCACATCGTTATTGTTCAGCTTGAGAATGAGCGGCACGCGGCCGGCATACTTGGCGGCCCCGGCTTCCAAAAACCCCAACGGCGCCGCATAGGCATTGCAGCCCGCCTCTAGCGCCAACTCGAAATGATACTGGGGGTTGTAGCCCGGCGGGTTCGGCGCAAAGCTTCGGGCCGGCCCGTGCTCGAATCCCTGGTCGACCGGCAGGATCACCAGCCGGCCGGTTCCGGCCAGCTTGCCGTGCATCAGCAGCCGGGCGAGATTGGTCTTCGTTCCGGGGCTGTCGCTGTCGTACCAGCTCAGAATTTCTCGAATGCGGTCGTTCATAGTGCCCTCCTGCAACAACTCGTCAGATCGATCGGGTCAGGGTGGTCGGCTCGATCAGGCGCCCCCTTCTTTGATCATCCGCTCGACCATCTCCACGTCGTCCCGGCTGCCGATGTAGAGCGGCACGCGCTGGTGGAGCGATTCCGGTTCGATCGCCAGAATACGCTGCTTCCCGGTGCTCGCGCGGCCACCCGCCTGCTCGACCACCAAGGCCAGCGGGTTGGCCTCATACAGCAAGCGTATCTTGCCCTCCGGTTTCCCTGTCTCGGCTGGATACAGATAAATCCCTCCGTCGATCAGAAGGCGATGGACATCGGCCGCCAGGCAGCCTGAATATCGCCCGGCGTAGGGCCTGCCCGTCGCCTTGTCCTGGGCCCGGACATACTCGATGAAACGGCGCACACCCTGCGGCCAGTTGTAGTAATTACCCTCATTGGCCGCGTAGACCTTTCCCCTGGTTGGCATCGCCATGCTTTCGTGCGACAGCAAGAACTCGCCAACCTCGGCGTCCAGCGTGAAGCCATGGACCCCCTGCCCCGAGGTGTACACGAGGATGGTGCTCGAGCCGTACATGATGTATCCCGCCGCCACCTGCGCGGTCCCGGGCCGGACCAACGACGCTTCGCCAGCAAGCTCCGGTTTCTCGTCCTGCCGCAAGATTGAAAAAATCGACCCCAGCGGCATGTTGACATCGGTGTTGGAGGATCCGTCCATGGGATCGAAGACCAGGATGTACTTCCCCTGGGGCCAGTTTTCCGGCAACGGGAGGGGCTTTTCCATCTCCTCGGACGCCATGGCGCAGACAAGGCCGCTGTGCTGAAACACCCTGACGAAGGTCTCGTTTGCAATCTCATCCAGCTTTTTGACGGCTTCGCCCTGCACATTGGTCCCCCCGGTCCCGCCAAGAATGTCGAGCAAGCCCGCGCGGCGAAGGTCCCGTGCGATCATCTTGCCCACGACCCCGATCTGGGTCATGAGGGCGGAGAACTCGCCTGTGGCCCCCCGATGGGCGGCCTGCCTTTGGAGAATAAAACGTGTGAGTGTCAAGGGATACAAGGCCATGCGCTCACCGGCGACTCCCAAAATGAGGCAAACACACTTGTCACCGCCCCATTATATCGATTTCGGGAAGGCCGAGCAATCAGGGCACGGCCTGTGACAGGACCAGGCGCGCCATGATGCGGGCGGTCCCCCGCAGTGAAATTCGAGGATGAAACCGGCTCTGGAGTCGGCGCCAAGGCGTGGGTGGGACGTGTGCGTTGGCGGACCAGCGGGCGGACGTTCAAACGGGAAATTGCTGCGCGGCTCGCAATTCGGCCTCCACAAAGCCGCGGATCAGCTGGAGGCGGTCAGGGGTCGCTGCTTCGAACCTCAGCACCAGCGCCGGCTGCGTATTGGAGGCGCGGATCAGGCCCCAGCCGTCATGAAAGATGACCCGGAGCCCATCGATGGTGACCAGCTCCCGTATTCTCAGGTCCGGATGCGGAATGGCTCGCTGCCCGTCCGCGAACGCGGAGATTCGCTTGATGACCCGCTGCACGAGATCGAATTTCGTTTCATCCTCGCAGTCGACACGAATTTCCGGCGTCACCGACGTCGGCGGCAGGTCCGAGAGGAGCGCCGATAAAGGCTTGCCGGTCTTCGCCAAAATCTCGACCAGGCGGCAGGACGCGTAAATCGCATCGTCGTAACCGAAGTACCGATCGGCGAAGAACATGTGCCCCGACATCTCCCCGGCGAGCAATGCACCCTCCTCCTTCATCTTGGCCTTGATCAGCGAATGTCCCGTCTTCCACATCACGGGACGTCCGCCACGGCGCTGAATGTCGTCGTAGAGACTTTGGGAGGCCTTCACTTCCGAGATGAACGTGCTGCCCGGGTGCTGCGCGAGGATGTCACGGGCATACAGCGTCATCAGCCGGTCGCCCCACAGAATGTCGCCCTGCTCGTCCACCGCTCCGATCCGGTCCGCATCGCCGTCATACCCGATCCCGGCATCGGCATGCACCTCCCTCACGGTGCGGATCAGATCCTGAAGGTTCTCGACCACCGTCGGGTCAGGATGGTGATTGGGGAATCGGCCGTCGAGCTCGCTGTACAGGGCGGTCACGCGGCAGCCCATCTGCTCCAGCGCCAGCTGCGCGACCAATCCGGCAGCTCCGTTTCCGCAGTCCACGACCACATGCAGGTTCTCGGCACGGACCGAGCCGAAGGCCTCCTGGAGGAACGTCAGATATTCGGGCACGACCGGCCGCTCGCTGACCGTTCCCGAACCGGACGTGAACCGGCCGGCCTCCACGACCCTCCGCAGCTCCTGGATGGCTTGCCCGTAAATGGCATCCCGTCCCACGCAGAGCTTGAACCCGTTGTACTCGGCGGCGTTGTGGCTGCCCGTGATCATGATGCCGCCGTCGACGCCGAACCGAAACACCGAAAAATACAAGAGCGGCGTGGGGCAGAGCCCGATATCCAATACATCGAGGCCGCCCGTGGTCAGACCGTGCACCAGCCGGTCGCGAAGCTCCGGCGAGCTCGTACGCCCGTCCCGCCCTATGCTGACCGTGCGCAATCCCCGCGCTCGTCCCACTGTCGCAAACGCCAGGCCGATTCTTTCGGCCACGTCGCCGCTGAGATCCTTCTCTACGACGCCGCGTATGTCATACTCGCGGTAAATTCCCATGATCAGAAAAAGCCTGGCCCACCCTCCGCCCCCCTCTCCCCCACGGGGAGAGGGCTGGGGTGAGGGGGAGCAATTTACCTCTTAACGCTTCTCCGTCCGCCCGTAATCATCTTGCAGCCGGACGATATCGTCCTCTCCTAAATAGGGTCCGTTCTGCACCTCGATGATGTGAAGGACATCGACGCCCGGGTTTTCCAGTCGGTGCGGCGTTTGAGCCGGAATGGCCGTGCTCTGGCTGGTCGTCAGCTCGAATACCTCATCGCCGCGGGTGACCTTCGCGGTCCCCGCGATCACGACCCAATGCTCACTCCGCTTGTGATGAAGCTGAAGCGAGAGCCGACCGCTAGGATTTACCGTGACCCGCTTGACTTTGTAGCCCGGCCCCTCCTCAAGCACCGTGTAGGACCCCCAGGGGCGATGGATGGTGAGGTGCTCGAGATGCTCGGGGGCCCCCTGCGCTTTCAGCTTCTGTACGACAGCTTTCACATCCTGCGATCGGTCTTTAGGGCACACCAAGGTCGCATCGGGCGTATCCACGACAACCATGTCGGACAGGCCGATGGTGGCGACGACGCGCCGGTCGGCGTAGAGAATGGAGTCGTGGCAGTCCACATCGATCACTCGGCCCGCCGTGACATTGCCCTTGCGATCGACCGGCGCGACCTCGACCAGGCTGCTCCAGCTCCCCACATCCGACCATTTGAAGTCCACGGGAATCATGGCCGCCCGCGACGATCGCTCCATGACTCCCGTGTCGATTGACACGGCCGGCAGGTCACCATAGGTTTTCGCGAACTCCTCCGACGGCGTCTTCCTCGGGGGCAGGGCGGCCAGTCGATGCATGCCGCGCGCCAGCGCGGGCTGGTGTCGGGCGATTTCCTCCATGAGCACCGCGGCGCGCCACAGGAAAATCCCGCTGTTCCAGAAATATTTCCCGGCCTTTACGTACTTCTTTGCCGTGGCGACATCCGGTTTTTCGACGAATCGTGCGACGGGGCGGCCGACCAGCCGGCCACGCGACGCGAGGCGGCTTCTCAGGTTCGGCTGGATATACCCGTATCCGGTCTCCGGCCTGACGGGCCGAATCCCGAAGGTGACGAGATATCCTTTTGAGGCCAGCTCCGCTCCGAGCGCGACAGCGGCACGAAAACGCGTCTCATCCTTGATGACATGGTCGGCCGGAAGCACGAGCATGACAGCCTCGGGATCGCGCCTGGAGAGCTCCAGAGCCGCCAGGGCAATGGCCGGCGCGGTGTTCCTTCCGATCGGCTCGAGCACGAAGTTGTCGGCCAGCGCATCCTTCCATTCCGCGAGCTGGAACCGGATGGAGTCCGCTTGGCCGGAATTCGTCGAAATGAGCACGTGCTCGGGTGGCACGCAGCCGACGACCCGCCGCATGGTTTGCTGGATGAGCGTGGCGTCACCGAGAATGCGGAGGAGCTGCTTGGGGTACAGGTGTCGGCTCAACGGCCAGAACCGCGTGCCGCTCCCCCCGGCCAAAATGACTGCGTACAGATGTGGATTCATCACGCTCTTGACCCGTTGCGGATCACCCCTTCCGCTCTTCCCAGCGCAACAGAGGGCCAGGGTGAGGGAGCAGCAGCGAACGAATTGAATAGCTCCCGATTCTTGGCTGTAGGCCAACGACTTGTAAACCCTACCGAAGCATGATCCAGCAAGCCCCTGTCACCGTGCTTTTTTGGCTCCCAAACCCTGCCTCTGGAGGTCTCAGACTGGACTTCGTCGCGGGGGAAGGACCATGCCGACTTGTCTGTCTCAACCATTTTCCACGAGGTGCTGTTCCTTGAGGTAGCTGATGATCCTGCGCGCGTTCTCTTCCGCACCGCAGTTCTGAGTTTCAATCACTATTTCCGGCCGCTCGGGTGCTTCGTATGGGTCATCGATACCAGTGAAGCCCTTGATCTCGCCTCGCCTCGCCCTGGCGTACATGCCCTTGGAATCACGCCGCTCACATATCTCCAAGGGTGTGTCGACGAACACCTCTATGAAATGATCGCTGCCCACCATCTTCCTGACTTCGTTGCGCGTCACCCGATAAGGGCTCACGGCTGCACACACGACAGCGCCGCCGTGCCTGACGATCTCCGCGGCGACAAAGCCAATCCGCCGAATGTTCGCATCTCTGTCTTCCCTCGTGAAGCCCAACCCCTTTGACAAATGGGTGCGCACGACGTCCCCATCGAGAACCGTCACCTGCCGCCCAAGCTCGAGCAGGAGGACGGTGAGGACCTCTGCGGTCGTCGACTTCCCCGCCCCGCTCAACCCCGTCAACCACACGCACAGACCCTGCCGACGCCTGGACGGATAGGCCTCGGCCAGGATCTCTGCCACTTCGGGACGGGTCAGCCAGGACGGCAGCTTCTCGCCTGTATTCAAGTACATTTCGCGCACCTGCGTGCCAGAAAGAGAGATGGCACGGTGGCCCGCCGGAACCCGACTCGTTTCCTCGTAGCGATCTCCATCGGGGAGGTAGACGAACTCATCGAACGGGACCATGCCAACACCGATCTCCTCGCTGAAACCTTTGAGCATGGCTTGGGCATCATATGGTCCATAGAAGGGCTTGCCGGACGAATCCGCGCCCGGGCTCGCGTGATCGCGCCCGACGATGAGGTAGTTGGCACCGTAGTTCCGTCGAATGATCGCGTGCCAGACCGCCTCGCGTGGCCCTGCGAGCCGCATCGCGAGCGGGATCAACGACAGCACCGTTCTCCCCTGCTCGTAATAACGCTCCGCCAGTATTTTGTAGGTCCGCACCCGTGTGTAGTGGTCGACGTCTCCTGGCTTCGTGAGCCCTACGGCGGGATGCACGAGGAGCACGGCCTCCTTGTCAATGGCGGCGCGCTTCGTCATCTCCTCGTGGGCGCGGTGCATCGGATTCCTTGTTTGAAACGCGACCACGTTCCGGAAGCCTAATTCGGACAGCCGTCCACGGGTCTGGGCAGGGGACAGACGCAAATCCTGAAAATCGTAATGGCGGGGCAGCTCAATGACTCGCAACCGGCCAGATAGGTTGAATCGTCCCCAGCCCCGCATTTCTGCTACAAACGGATGTCGGGCATCCTCGGTTCCGAGGACTTTCACAGCAACGTCCACGGGGTCCCACTCGTAAATGTCCTCGACCGTCATCACAGCCAGAGGCTCGTTTTTAGCATTCACCAGCGCGATGTCGTGGTCGAGACGGATACGGTGGCAGGACTCAATCGGCAGGGTTACGGGTATTGGGAATACATATCCATTCGCGAGGCGCATTTCCTCCAACACTCGTTCGTAATCAGCTCGACTCAGATACCGGTCAAGTGGAGAGAACGCACCTGTTGCGAGGAGCTCCAGGTCACACACATTGCGTTCAGACAGTTGAACGTAAGGCAGCCGTGCCGCGTACTCCTTGAGTTGCGCTGCGGCATCGCTGGGCACGAGCAAGTCGACCAGCTCTTCGCCGTATGGAGAGATTACCTCTCCAGTGCTAAATCCCAGCCCCATGTCCCACAGCTAACCCCATGCAGTTGCTCACGCCTTTCGCCCCTTGGCTGCCAGTATCATCTCAGCAACTTCACGGACCGCCCCCTCTCCGCCTTTCTTCTTGCAGACGTATCTCACCACTTTCAGCACGGCAGGCATGGCATCCGCCGGGGCAGAGGAAAAACCCACCGCTCCCAGTGCTTCCACGTCATTGACGTCGTCGCCGATATAGGCGATCTGCTCCAGCGAGCAGTCGTATTTCGAGCACAGCTCGCGCAGCCGCCCAAGCTTGTCTCGGACACCCTGATGGACCTCGGGGATGGCCAGCTTTTCCCCGCGTCGTCGCACCAGCTTCGTCTCCTCCTGCGTGATCAGGGCCGTCACCAGCCCCGCATTCTGCAGCAGCTTGATGCCCATTCCGTCACGGGTATTGAATTTCTTCACCTCGTCACCGGATTCCGAATAATACATGCCGGCGTCCGTCAGCACGCCATCGACGTCTGTTGCAAAGATACGAATACCAGAAAGCACCGACCACATCGCAGCCGCAACATGGGAGCGCCGTCTCAACCGATGTTTATTCATACTGCCTTGCTTGATCGCGATCAGCGACCTGATTTCTCGAAGAGCCGCAGGTCGGATTCGACCATTTCCTGAACGAGCTCCTTGAAGCTGACGGCCGGCGACCACTT
>JBFISJ010000070.1:0-12286 GCA_041608595.1 Nitrospiraceae bacterium | reverse complement strand
GGGAGCGAGCTCGTCTTCGCGACGTCCCATGAGACGGCGCTGGGGACGCGGAACGTCGCGCGGGCGTTCTCTCACGCGGTCCGGCGTGCAGGCGTCCCCAACTTCCGTTTCCACGACCTGCGGCACACCTTTGCGACCCGCCTCGTGCAACGAGGCGTCGATCTGTATAAGGTGCAACGCCTGCTGGGACACAAGACCGGCATGATGACGCAGCGGTACGCGCATCACTCGCCGGACAGCTTGCGGGACGGCGTGGCGAGGCTGGAGGCTGGAGAGCCTGTGCGGGCTATCACAATTTCATCACAATGAGGGGGTCGGGAGGGGTCTCAGGGTGGTTCACGGCTCAGAAGTGGTTGAAGTAATTGGTGAGCCGCCTGGGACTCGAACCCAGCACCCTCGCCTTAAAAGGGCGATGCTCTACCGGATGAGCTAGCGGCTCACACCATATAAAGGTGGGATAGGGCAATGCTTGCATTCAAGCAGATTGCTTGTCAACCCTGGCTCAGAAGGTGGTCGGAAAAATCGTTCCAAGTTCCAGGTTCCACCTGGAACGCTGCTTGGGCTCGGCACGGATGGATCCCCGCATGCGCCGGGATGACGAATAGAGGACTGAGAGAGGAAGCCAGCGATTACTTCACATACGTGACCCTCGGCAAATCCTTCAAATCCGCGTCGCTCGTGACGACCTGAGCGTCTTCGTCCAGTGCTGTGGCGTAGACGATCGCGTCGGCCATCGCGAGACCGTGGCGGAGGCTCAAGTCGGCCGCCATGAGCGCGATCGATGAGCTCAGGGACACGAGGCGCGTCGCATTCATCCGCCCGGCAACCAGCAGCGCCGTTTCCTCGCCTCGCTCTCGCTTGATCTTCTTGTAGACTTCGTACAGGACGATGGTCGGGGTGACCAGCTGGTCCGCTTGCGTCAGGTAGGATTCGTACCGCCTCGCCAATGGCCCGGCAGCGAAGTATTCGATCCAGCCACTGGAGTCCACCAGGAGGTTCACAGCCGATCCTTCTTCTCGCGAAAATCCGTCCTTTTCATGCCTTTCGCAATCCCCCGGAAGGACTTCAGGGGTAACTCGGGAACAAGAGTAATCACGCCTCCCTTTTCCAAGATCTGGAGACGCTGCTTGGGACTGAGGCGTAGTTTCTTGCGGATCTCCTTGGGAATCACGACCTGGTACTTAGGCGATATCGTCGCGGTTGCCATGACACACCTCCGTCATACGAAACATTCATCGATCAATATATCAGGATACGATTTCACGGTCAATGGCGGGCACGATGCCAACGTGCGTAGACGGGATTGATGCCTGCTTGCGCAGGTATAACGGAAAAAGAAGCGGAGGACTCAGTCACTTCCCCTGACCCTCCCCTCTTCCCAGAGGGGAGAGTGAAATTCAACATGAAGATGGATTCCTGCTTTCGCAGAAATGACGGGGCGAGGGGATGCCGGGGGAGCAGACGGGCGATGGGCCGAGAGGTCAGCCGCTAGGGAATGAAATTGCCGGCATCGCCCCGGGGCTGGCCGTCGGCGTCAATCCAGGAATCGAGCACGATGCCGGTGTTGGGGTCGGCAAGCCGGCGGATCAAGCTCGCCCCCAGCGGGCCGGCGAGGTTCGGGTTGAGGGCGCCGTCGCGCTTGTTCGTCCCCTGCCCGGGGTTCAGCATCGGATGGTTGTTGGAGCTGTTGGCGACGCCGCTGTCTTCCACGAGGCGGTCGAGGTTGTAGACCACGTTGTTGGGATTGAAGTTGTTCGCCGGCGCGCCGTTCTTGCAGTAGTGCCGGTTCGGATTGGGATCCAGCCGATTGACCGGACACCCATCTCGATCGAACAGGAACAGCCCGGAGCCCAGTCCGCTCGCCATGTGGACCCAGAAGGGCGAGTTGAGCTGATTGCCCGGGTTCTCCCCGATATGCTGCTTGAGGAGATTGAAATTCAGATTGTTGAACGTATTGTTCCTCATATCGGTAATGAACTGCGCGTACTGCGTGCCGAAATTGGCCAGCGCCTCCTGCGTCAGGTGACAGGCCACGCAGTAGCGTGGTCCTTCGTTCGCCGTCTGCACCCGCCCGCGAATCGAATGCGGCATCATCACATTGTGGCTGAGGGCAGGGAAGGCGTTCCGGCCGCCGTTGTTCGGATTGTTCCCGTTGCCATTCCGGTCCGAGAAGGCGAAGACCTGCGACTCGACCCCATTCAGGTCCGTGTAACGGAAGAAGGTCGTCGTATTCGGACTGATCGGGCTGATCTTGTTGTGGGAGTCAACCCCCAGCTGGAACGGCACCGGCGACTGGTAGGTGAAGTCCGCGTTCGCCTGATTGAAAACGATGCGCTCACCCGTGATGTTGCTGAAGAAGAAGTTGTTGGGGTCCGCGTCGTACTCACCGCCGAGATGGCACCCGATGCACCCGTTGGTCCAGGACGCATGGCACGAGGTGCAGCTCATCTCATCGCTATGGCTGAACCCCGCTCCGACAAGGTTGCCATTGGTTTGCAGCGGCCCGGTCCCGGTCGCGGGATTGCCGTCGGCGCGCCCCATGGCATAGGACGCCTTGCCGCTGAACACGGGCTGGTTGGTGAAGGGGTGCCGGACGCTGCCTGACGCATCGACCGTATCCCGTGTCTGCGGCACGTAGTGGCGCTGTCCGGTCAGACGGCTGACGAGATAGTATTGCCCCCCGCCCTCCCTGGTGACGTGGCGCAACACGTTGCCCTTGGCGTCCACGGCGCACTGCGCGGCGCTCCCCCCGTAGGTCAGACAGGGCTGTGTCTGCGCGTAGGCGTCGATCCCCCCGTGACAATTCTCGCAGGTGATGGCGACCGTCTGCTCCTGACGGCTCACGATCTGCCCGCCGCTGGGATCCCCGTTGGCCCCGCCGTGGAGATCGCGACTTCCGTGGCAGTCGATGCAGCCCAGCCCCGCCTCATAATGGACATCGGGGGGCGTATCGTCGCGGGTATCGCCATCGTAGTCCTCGAAGAGGATGTACTGGTCGGCGATCCGCCCGTTGAATGTCTGGTTGCCAACCCCCGGGTCGAACAAGCGGGCATCGTTCGCCGTATTCTGGAAGGTCACGGGATTGGACGGATACTGAACCCCCCCGGCCAGGTCGGCGTTCTGATCGAGGCGAATGCCCCAGTACTGCATCACGGTCCGGTTGGACCCCTGATGGCAGCCGGCGCACGCGTAGTCGTCGATGCCGGTGACCACCTCACCACTCGGGAGCGTTTTCGCCACGGTCCGGATCAGATGGCGCCGGACGTGTGACCGCTCGGGCGCCGCGATGGCATCCGGATTGGCCGGCTCGTTCTTGTTGACCCGCGGGTCGCCCGAGCGGCTGCGTCCATCCAAGCTGTAGCGCATGTGGCAGGCCGTGCAGCCGGACGAACGGAAGTCCCCGTAGCGGTTGTTGGCGCCCGCGCTGCCCAGGTGGCAGTCGCCGCAGGTGAACGCCACCTGCTCGTGAAATAGATTGGCGAGGGCCGAGCCGGGCGTGACCGAGTTGTCCGCCTGGAGATCGTTGGGAAGATTAACGGATCTGTATTGCTGGCTCTGGAAGATGTTCGCCCCCCCGGTCTGCCCGAAGACGCTGAAGACGGGGAACTCGACCAGGGTCCCGACGGGACCGACCGTGCTCCCGCCGGGTTGGTGGGCCTGGTCCACGACCGCCCGGAACGACAGGTCGGCGGCTGTATCTTCATAGAGCCCCTGGTTCTGCGGCACCACGTTGTCGATGCCCAGCGCATAGATCGCGCCGGAGAAGATGCCGGTCTCGGTTCCCAGGGGGCTCCGCGCCATCCACTCCGCGTGCTTGCTCGCCGGCGAGCTCAACGCCTTCGGGCCGTGGCATTGCCCGCAGCTTCTGAATTCCTGGACGACACGCAGGTCACCGGGGTTGATGAACTGGAGATAGTCGAGCGCCGAATAGGTCTTGCCCTTGACGAGGTAGTCCGCGAACTTGTCGATGCCCGCCAGCGTCAGGCGATTGAAATAGGCCGTCGGATCATTGATCAGATTTTGTGTGTCGCCGATCTGGGGAGGAGGGGGCACATGGGCGTCGCTCTTCTTGCTCGCCTGACCATCACCTCCGTGACAGGTGGTACATGCGAGGTTGGTGGCTCCGCTGAACGGATGGGGATCCTCCAATCCCGACCCCGCATAGTCGTTCAACGACGACCCGTTATGGCAGGACATGCAGGATTCCGCGGGTCCGGGGGGATTGACCTGGACGGTCGTCGTCACGGGGGGATCTATCCCGGCATCCCCCAAACAGCCCGCGAGCAGAAAAAGGACGGGGACGAGAATCACGAGCGGACGGGCGTGCGGGACGGGGCACACGAGGGTCGAGCCCGAAGGCGAACGGCGGAATGACCTGCCGGCGTGGCGGGGCTCAAATACCTTCATACGCAATCCGTACCCTCTGCCCTCCTCCAATTCGTCACGGTGGAAGACTGCCTGAACCAAATCTAGCAAGAGCCATGCCCTCCCTGGTGACAAAATTTCATGCTGTGTGCCTCGACGCGCGCAGGAGACGGTCCCTTCACGACAGTAATCCGTTCTGCTCGTGAGAAGTCCACCGCATCGACATCCGCGCGGCTGACCGTCGCGTCACCCTCCCTTCACAAAGAATTGCCCTTTGATACCACGACCCGTACCAAAGCGACGCTCTGTGTCACAGGCCACGAATCACGCACATTTTTTGGTCCCTACACTGCGGACATTCCTGTCCGACATGAATGTTCTCACCTTTACAGGGAGTGGGGGATGCGTTTGCGACCGTCCATCGCACGCCCGCGGCGGACTCACAGACCCGACTTGAGCGTGACAAACGACGACGTCATGTGGCAGCGGCCGCATTGCGGACCCAACACACCATCATGCACATCCTCCTCCTGGTGACAGCTCACGCAGAGGGGGTTGATGATCACCTTCCGATCCATCGGACGCCGGTGGCAAACGTAGCAGTGCAGTCCGTCGTGGGCGCCGTCCAGCTTGAACGGGGTGCGCGTATCGTGGTCGAAGTCCCACAGCTTCCATTGTCGCGGGTCGTGACAGAGCCCGCATTGCGTCCCAAACTTCCGCTTATGCACGTCCTTCTTGGTGTGGCAGGCCAGGCACTCGATGGGGGCGTCCGGAAAGACCTTCGTGCGGTGGCATTTCCCGCACCGCGCCTTTTGATGCGTGCCGAAGAGCGGAAAGCGGGTCAGATCGTGGTCGAACCGCACTTTCTTCCAGGCGCGCTCGTTGTGGCATTGCTCGCAGTTCCGGCCCTCCTGCCCTTTGTGCGGGTCATCCTTTTTGTGGCACGCGTAACACGTGGACTTGAGCTTCACCTTGTACAGGTGTTTCTTGTGGCAGGACTCGCATTTCACCGAGCGGTGTTTGCCACGGAGGGGATACTTGGTATCCCGGTCATGGTTGAAGATCACCCTCGTCCACTCCCGATCGGTGTGGCACGTGGCGCATTTCCGGCCGAACTTGCCCTTGTGGTGGTCATCTTTCCGGTGACAGGCGATGCAGGCGCTCTTTGGTTTCGTTTTCGCGACCGCCTTTTTGTGGCAGCTCTCGCAGGCGAGACGCGCATGCCTGCCTTTAAAGCGGAATTTCGTTTCCCGGTTGTGGTCGAAGGTCGAGGACTTCCACTCCTTCTCGGTGTGACAGGCCTTGCACGCGCGGCCGAAGACACCTTTGTGGTGGTCGTCCTTCTTGTGGCAAGCGTAGCAGTCCGAGGGCGCCTTCCGGTATTTGACCCGGGGCTTGTGGCAGCTCTCGCATTTCACCGCCGGTTTGGCATGGCCGCCCTTGAGGGGAAAGTCTGTGCGAGCGTGGTCGAACGTGCCTTCGTCGATCGGCGCAAGATCGGCCGCTCGGCCCCGATGCTCCCGATGGCACTCCCGGCATTCGCGCTTCCCTTTCATGCGCCCGTGGAGCCCCTGTTTCCGCCCGATGTCCCTGGCTACCTCCTTGTGGCAAGCCCTGCACAGCTTGGGTTGCGCTGCCTTATCGAAACGGGCGTGACAACGCTCGCACTGGTCCTCGTATTTTGCGTGGTCCTCAATCACCTCGCCCGGCATCAGGACGCGCTCCAGGCTCCCGCCCCAAGCGGACGGCGCCGCCAGCGTCGACGCGGAGAGCAGAATCGTCAGGAACCCACCGGCATGCGAGGGTCGGATCATCACGACCATCAGTACATGTAGACGGCCACCACGTGGATGGCGGCGCTGCCCACCAGGATGTAGATCAGAGGGATATGCAACACATGCCACAGCGCGAATATGCGTTCGTAGGTGGTGAATTGCGCAACGCGCTGCACGCCTCTCAGATACGTTGCCACCAGACGTACCGCCTGGGACGCGCCTCCGGGAAACTCCGGAATCTTCTTCGTGCGCATCATGCCGCGGAGCTCATCCTCACAGCAGAATTCCACGATCTTCCGCCGCACCGCCAGGGTGAGGAACCACCACAGGGTGAGCGGGAAGCGCCGCTCCGTTTCGATCGAGTGGTTCGTAAACTGTCGCAGCCATTGCTCCACGTTCGGGGCAAAGTGCAGCTTCGACTTGGTCACCTTCGAATCGTCCGCAAGTTGTTCCTGGAGGGCTTGCAGCGTCGCACGGTGACCGTAGAGCCCGAAGTGTATCTGGGTATAGAGATAGCGGCCGATGAGGCCGCTCGCCACGACGAGGAGCATGCTCCCGAGGGCGACCGCGGCATTGAGCGACCGGACGTGGAACGTGCTATGGAACAGCACCAGTGTCGGCCCGACGATTCCAAGGAGCATGTGCACGCGAAACCAGTGCTTGAGCGCCCCCAAGCGCTGCAGCCATCGCGCGTGCTTGCGGAGCGGATATCCCACCAGCGCCAGCAGCATCAGTAGGCTGCCGGCCACGCCGAGGTTGAACCCGACCGGCGAGCGCGGCGTGTATACCTCGCCTGTCGCGACCATCAAGCCCGCCCCGACGGCGACCGCGGCCCCGATCGCGACGCTCGGACGGCGCCACCCGGTTTTCTCGCTGGAGATCTCTGCCTCCTGTGTCGGCATCCCGCTCAAGGGAGCCACGCCCTCACTCTTGTGTGGCTGGACTGAGCCGGCTGAACGCACTGTCGTCATTCCTCCATGACCCACGAACCGGAAACATTTTTTCGTCGTTTGCTTCAAGCAATTCCCAGGCCGGAACAAAAAATTGTTCCTGAAGGAGTTAACAGTCGAGCATCCCCGCCGACGCGTACTTCTTTGTTCGCTTCCGAGCGACAATTGTCAGAGTGCGGCGATTCGCGTGCTCACTCGCGACACACGACTCCATAGATGAACCGTGCGTTTTCGATGAGGGCATACCGATTGCTCTTGGCATTGTTGCGGCTTCACGACGTTGGGATGTCACTTGCTATCTCTTGGACGCAGTGTGAAACACAGGTTCGCCCGGTGGTGGAGAGACCGACACAATTCGGAGGAGCCCATCCGATCCGCGTTGCATGGTTCATTTCGCCAGACGGTCTCAGCCTGCCTTGTCGCGCTCGGGCTTTCTCTTGTTCTTGGCGCGGGTCTCTGTCACGAGGCGGAGGGCGGCAATGAGAAGAGCGGGCTCAGGTTCGACCATGCTCGAACCGGCTTCCCGCTGACGGGTGGGCACGCCCGCGCGGTGTGCGAGATGTGTCATCTCCGCGGCGTCTATAGAGGGACTCCCCGACAGTGCATGCTGTGCCATACCCGCGGGGTGAGGTTGGATGCGATCCCGAAACCGGACAATCACATCCCGACGAGCACGGACTGCAACAATTGTCACCGGACGAGCGCGTGGATCCCGGCCCGATTCACGCATGCGATGGTGGCACCCGGCGGCTGCCTCATGTGTCATACCGGCGGCATGGCCCCGGGCAAGTCTCGCAACCACCTTCCGACCACGGCGAGTTGCGACACCTGCCATCGGACGACGACGTGGTTCCCCGCGACCTTCAACCATGCCGCGGTGGCGCCCGGCACCTGCGTCACCTGTCACAACGGCGTCACGGCCACGGGCAAGCCGGGCAACCATATTCCGACGGCGGCAAGTTGTGACAGTTGTCACCGGACGACGGCCTGGATTCCCGCCGTCTTCAGCCACGCGACCGTCCCGCCCGGGACCTGCGCCACCTGCCATAACGGCGCCACGGCGACGGGCAAGCCGGGCAACCACATTGTTACCGCGCAGTCGTGCGATGTGTGCCATTTCGTCACCGGGTGGATACCGGTCAAGCCGTGAGGTTCGCCGCGTGCACGCCCGTCCGCCCCGGGGACCACGGCGGTGATGTTCAGCCAAGGGGTTCGTAACAAGCAGAAGAGCCGGGATTCCAGACATGGTGAGCGCCTGATGCAACGGCTCCGGAGGCGGTCACCCGTCCGTTCACTGCGCCTTGACCCTGAAGCGAAGGCCCCGAGAACGGCGAGCGCCGGTCGACGGATGGCGACTTCCACCAGCGTGGTTTGTATTTTTGTGCTCACTCCCACTTCTTGTGACCGCGCCTCGAAATTACTCGGCGCGGGTATGGTCTGGCACGCGGGTTGGATGATCCTTCTCGCGGGCCTCTGCACGCCATCGCCCGTGGCCGCTGAAATTCTCGACCGTATCGAGATTGTTCCGACCCGATCCGAGACGGAGATACACATTTCTTTCACGACGCCTGTGGTCTACCAATCACATTTTCCGGTCAAGCGCAGCGACTTCGTCCGCATCGAGGTGCGGTTGCCGCAACGCGACAGCCGGCAGGAGCTGAGGCGGGAACGCCTGACGTCCCCGCCCAGCGACCTCGTCCCGGCGTTCATTGTGTCCTTTCCGGAACGAAGCACGAGCTCGAGCCAGACCCTCTCGATCAATTTCAGAAGGCCCGTGGACTTCACCATACGGAGTTCGCGTGACCGGACCAGCATCGTGATCGCCGTGCCCTTACCACGACAAACTGCGCCCTTCCCATCAGCTCCTTCTTTGCGCGGAGCTCCTCCTTCGTCTCCCCAAGTGAAGCCTCCCCCTGGGGGCAAGCGGGAGGCCAAGACCCTAGCACCCAGACGTTCTGACAAGGGACCATCGGAGCTGGGCCAATGGCATGAGATTGTTGATCGGATCCAGGTGACTCGTACGAGGTCGTCCGCCGAGATTCGCGTGCTCTTCAAGGAGCCGGTTGTGTACCTGTACCACTTCCCGAAAACGCATGGCGAGTTTGTCCATGTGTGGGTGACCACGCGGAAAGACAAAAATCCGCGCAGACTGCGACAGCAGATTGGATCCTATCCGCCCAAAGGCCCTATCCCAGGGTTCACCGTGACGTTTCCAGATCAGGAGGACGGTCGCACGAAAAGCCTCCTGATCAGGTTCGCCGAAACCGTGACCTTCAACGTCCGCAGCGCCACAGACAAGGAAGCCATCATCGTGGCCGTCCCGCTGAAAACATCCCCCTCGGCGCGCGGCCGAGGCCCGTCAAGCCAAGCGTCGCCCTCACCAACGGACGCGGATGTCCGGAAGGCTGCCGATGAGCTGATGGCGAAGGCTGGGGCGGCGTTGAGCGCGGGACGGAATGAAACCGCCACGCAGATATTCAACACCTTGCTCATGTTGCCTCCCAATCAACATTCCCAGGAAGCCCAGGAGTTGGTCGGGGTGGCCAGGGAACGGAGTGGCGAGCTCGCCGAAGCGTTCGCGGAGTACGAGCTCTATCTCGAGCTCTATCCGGAGAGCGAGGGGGCCGCGAGGGTACGGCAACGGTTGGCCGCGCTGAAAAAAACCACGGCGCAACGGCTGCCACGCTCCTCGCTCGCCCAGCGGCGCGTCCCGCGGCAGCCGGAGGCGTCCGTGTTCGGCAGCGTGTCCCAGTACTATTTCTTTGGCCAGACCCGGAGTGAGACGGAGCTCAACGTCGGCGGCGTGCCGACGACCCTCAACGATAAGGTGGTGGATCAATCGCTGTTCGTCACCACCTTGAATCTCACCGGCCGCAGCCGTACGAGGCAGCAGGACAGTCGGATCGTTCTGCGTGGCACGAACAACCTGGATACGCAAGCACCGCCCGGGGAGGAGCATGATTTTCGTCTCAGGAGAGCCTACCTCAGGCACGAAGACAAAGAACGCCTGTACCTGGCCCAGGTCGGACGGCAGTTCGGGAACTTCGGCGGCATCCTCAATCCCTACGACGGCGGGTGGTTCCGCTACGGCTTGTTGCCCGGACTCCACCTCAACGCGGTGGGCGGGCTGCCACTGAAGAACAGCACCGATTCCAACCTCGAGCTGGACTTCGGCCACTATTTTTACGGAGGCGACCTCTCCCTCGGCCCCTTTTGGGGCGGCTGGAGTGGCGACGGCTATTTCATCGCCCAGATGGTGGATGGGATCGTCGATCGCCGGGCGACCGGAGCGGAGGTGCGTTACGCGGCCAACCGGTTCTCCGTCTACTCCCTTGTTGACTATGACCTTTCGTATGACGCGTTGAACATCGCGATGGTGAACGGAAGCTGGCAGTCGGAGGCCGGCACGCTCGTGACTGCCCTGGTGGACCTCCGCAAGACGCCGTCCCTCCAGACGACGAACGGGCTCCTCGCAACCGGAACCACCTCGGTCCGGGAGGCGTTGCAGGGCGTCAACGAGGACACGCTGCGCCAACAAGCCCTCGCGCTCACGGCCAACAGCCTGCTCATCCAGGTCGGGCTGACCTACCCATGGACGACGCGATGGCAGCTCGGAGGTGATCTCAACCTCAGCCGCATCTCTGACACGGACGCGGCGGGGAACCTGCCCGCGATGCCGGGCACCGGCATGATCCGGACCTACACGCTACGGGCACTGGGACGCGACGTCTTGCTCCGCAACCACACATTTTCGGTCACGACCAGCTACATCGACAGCCCGATCTTCGACGGCCAATCCCTCGTACTGAACTCCCTCTTTCGGTTCAAGGAAGCCTGGCAGCTGGATACGACCGTGACGCTCTATCATCAGGTGGACGACAACAACGTGCGCCTGGTGCGTGTGACACCGTCGGCTCGCTTGGGGTACCGCTGGGGGAACAACCTGACCTTCGAAGTGGAAGCCGGTCTCGAACGAGCCGACACGACGGGCCTGATCCAACAGGATTTGACCCTGCGGCAGTTTTTTTCCGCCGGCATCATCTGGGAGCACTGACATGCTGGAAGCCACCGACCTGGCGTGCCACCGCGGCGATCGGCGCCTTTTCTCGCATGTCTGCCTTACGGCGGGGCCGGGCCGCCTGGTGTCCGTCCTCGGGCCGAACGGCAGCGGAAAGACCAGCCTCCTGCGCATCCTCTGCGGCGTGCGGTCGCCGGACCAGGGCGTGGTCGCCTGGCAGGGAAGGAACATCGCCAGTCTGAAGGAATGGTACGTGGCCCAACTGACCTATATCGGGCATTTGAACGGGATCAAGGACGATTTGACCGCGCGCGAGAATCTCGAGAGCGCCACTCGTCTGGCCGGCGCGGGAGTGCCGCGCGACGCGGTTGACGCAGCTCTGGATGCCATGGGCATGACCGCCTCTGGCGATCTGCCAACGCGGGTCCTCTCCCAGGGGCAGAGACGGCGCGTGGCGCTGGCGCGCTTGTGGATCTCCAAGAACCCACTGTGGATCTTGGATGAGCCCTATACCGCGCTGGATTCCACCGCGGCACGCTCCCTCACTCTTCGCCTGGAACAGCACCTGAGCCAGGGCGGGACGATCGTCCTGACCGCCCACCACAAGGTCGAGGTGGCCGCCGGTGTCGTCCGCGAAGTCAGGATGGCAGGGTAACGGGATTCGCCATGCTCGCCGCGCTCTGTGAACTGGTCCGACGGGAGCTCCTGCTGACCCTGCGGCGAAGCTCGGATGTAATGATGACGCTTTTCTTTTTTGTGATGGTGGCAAGCATGTTTCCACTGGGGATGGGCCCTGCGCCGGCGATGTTGCAGGCGATCGCACCGGGCGTTCTCTGGGTGGCCGCCTTGCTGTCCTGCATGCTGTCGCTGGGCCGACTCTTCTCGACGGATTACCTGGACGGCACACTGGAGCACATGCTCTTGACCCCGCACCCCCTCACGCTCCTGGTCCTGGGTAAGGGGTTCGCGCATTGGGTCGTCTCGGGGCTGCCGATCGTGCTCCTGTCGCCGATCCTGGGCGTGCAATACGGCCTCTCAAGCGAGGGACTGGCGGTACTTGCTGCAGCGTTGCTCCTCGGCACGCCGACGCTCAGCCTGATCGGGGGGATCGGCGCGGCGCTGACTTTGGGAGTCCGCGGAGGCGGGTTGCTGACTGCGCTCCTGGTCCTGCCACTGTT
>JBFISJ010000069.1:0-12348 GCA_041608595.1 Nitrospiraceae bacterium | reverse complement strand
GCGTCCTGCGAGACGGTGGGCGTGCGAAAAGATGGCGGATCGATCCCCCTCAACGTCAGCAGCCAAGATCTCCTCATCGAGGGCCAGCCCCATTGCGTCTTCACGTGCGAGGACCTGACCCGCCTGAAACGGGACGCCCGGCGTCGGGCGACCTGGGAGTCGTTGGCTGATCTTCTCGGGACGTCGCCGCAACTCACACTCGACCGCGCCGGGGCAGTGCTGCAGACGATCTGCGATCATTGCGAATGGCCCGTTGGATCGCTCTGGACACTGGACCACGAGGCACATGAGCTGCGCTGCGTTCAGACTCACGTCGCCGCTGGAGCCATTCTGGACCAGATGGCAGGCGCGCACCGGCGATCGACGTGCAAGCCATCGGACGGGTTGATCGGACGGGTCTGGTGCACGGGTGAGCCGGAGTGGAGCGAGGACGTCGCGCAAGAGTTGGATTGGGTGCCGAGACACCCCACCTCTCACATCGGCGGCGTTATCGCACAGCCCGTGAAGAGCGGAGGCAGCGTCATCGCCGTCATCGAGTTCTCTGGTGTTGAAAACCCCTCCACCAACCCTGCGCTGCCGCCGTTGCTGGCCTCCTTCGCGGCGCTGATCGGACAAGCGATCATAGGGTCAAGCCCGGAAGGACAAGTCGAGACGCTGGACTCACGGGAGCGCGGGGAGGCGTTCGGCAGCCTTGTCGGCGGCATCGCGCATGATTTGAACAACACACTCGCCACCATCCTCGGTTTTACCGAGCTGGTCCTTCCGGCGGTCCCGGCGGCAAGCCACACACAACGCCATTTGAAGCACATCATGAACGCTGGGGGGAGGGCCAAGGACCTCGTCCAGCAGATGCTGATCCTCTGTAGGCAATCGGACCAGGTCCTCTCGGCCGTTCGTCTCCAAGACATCATCCAGGAGACCATCAAGCTCGTCAGGGTCGCGCTGCCCGCCACGATCGAGCTGAAGGAGTCAATCGAGGCCGACGTCCCCCCTGTGCTCGGCGACCCGACCCAGCTGCGTCAGGTACTCGTGAACGTGTGCGCAAATGCGGAAGATGCCATGCGCGGCACGCACGGCACGATGGAGATCGAACTCGCCGCCGTTTCGGTCACGCCCGACATGGCTGGCCTACGGCCGGCGCTGCGGGAGCAGCGCTACGCGCGCCTGACCGTGCGCGACACTGGTTGCGGCATGCCCGCAAGAGTCAAGAAACATGCCTTCGAGCCGTTTTTTACAACCAAGCCCGCTGGCGAAGGCACCGGACTGGGCTTGGCCGTCGTGCGGGGCATCATCCTGCACCACGGCGGCGCCATCTCTATGAAGAGCACCCCCAAAGAGGGCACCACCCTTGACATGTACCTACCCCTGGTGAGGCAGCAAACCGCGGGGGAGCCCTTGTTGAGCCACGAGCTCCCCCGCGGGTCGGAGCGCGTCATGCTCGTCGAGGGCGAGCCGGCACTCGCTGAGCTCGGACGAGACATGTTGGAATCGCTCGGCTACGAGGTGATCGTGCGAACGAAACCGCTCGAGGCGCTGCGTGCGTTCGAGCTCATGCCCCAGCGGTTCGACCTCATGATCATGGATCAGTCCATGCCGAGGACGACTGGAGAAGGCCTGGTTCGGGACGTCCTGCGGATGTGTCCCGAGCTACCCGTGATCATGATGATCGGTTTCAGCCACACGATGGATGCCGAGCACGCTCACGCGCTCGGGGTGCGCGCGTTGCTCCACAAGCCCTTGTTGCTGCGTGACCTGGCGCTGGCCATCCGGCAAGCCCTCGATCAACCCGTCTCACCGTCGGTTCCCCGCGGCGCACGGAGCCCGGTGAACGCCCTCGTAGAAGTGAACCCGGAACACCCAGGTTGACGAGCATGATGCCTTCAGTCCTGATCGTCGATGACGATGACCAGCTCCGCCAGCTCCTGAGGGCGACCATGGAGCAGGCCGGGTATCAGGTCAGGGAAGGGCGTACCGGCCGGGAGGGGCTGCTGAGCTACCGCAGCAAACCTGCTGACGTCGTCATCATGGATATTCTCATGCCCGACCAGGATGGGTTGGAAGCGATCATGGAGCTCCGAAAGGAATTCCCGGACGCCAAAATCATCGCCATCACTGGGGGGGCCGTCAAGATGAACGTCCCGGATTTCCTCGACGTGGCCAAGTTGATGGGCGCCCAGCGGTCGCTGTACAAACCTTTTTCGATGACCGAGGTAGTCGCCGCTGTCGAAGCGGAGGTGAAAGGGGAACCAGGTGAGGCTGGGAAACCGGCCGGCTAGTTGAGCAGAGCGATGTAGCCGACAAACGTCATGACCGCGACCGCCACCAAAACCGTCCCCCACATTAAGTCCCGAACCATCGTGTCCTCCTTAGTCGTCGCCCCCCCCCTTGCGGGGACCATCGGTGAACGTGACCCTTGTGATCGGGCGACTCTGGCGCCGAGGGCGGGCCGGAGCCGGCCGCGGGGCCCGGCGCAGGGGCGGGCGATGACATCGAGCCGAACTTTGCGAAATTTGCGGGCTTCCTAGGCCGCCAGGACGCCGGTCCATCGGCGCTTGCTGCGCCCCGCCTCGGTACGCTCGGGATTGGATCTGTTTTCGACCAGCACCGGATCGACGATCTCGCCGCAGTTCACACAACGAAGCGCCTCGCAGGTGACCTCGATCGAATCGAGCAGATCCATCAACTCGTAGGGGGCCATCAACCCGTTACATCGCTCGCATCGCATAGTGTCCTCCTGATTGTCTTGTTCAAGCACGGCACACAAGTCGTCGGGTCCCGCGACGCGTCTGCAGCACGGCTCGTTCCCAAATACCTTTCGCGTCGCCCACCACTTCGCTCGTGCGCTCCCCGACGTGTTCTGCAAAGTGGCGAAGCTGCCTGCCGGTCCGTGCTCCTGCCTGCGGTGCCTTCAGAAGACCGGTTCCCGCGCCTGCCAGGACGCCGGTGACAAGTGCGACCACCGCCGAGAGTCGCCGTGCTCATGGTCGCTGACCTTCTCTCCGCTTCATCTGCCTCAATCCGATTCTGCCGATCTTGCCCGGGCTCGTCCGGCACAGGCGCAAACCGCCACGCTGGCGACGCCGGCCAAGCGGCACAATAGACTTATAGGTCTTATATGGCTTAACGGTCATTATCATCTCATGAGTCATATCTGACTATGTGGTCATTCTATTGAGGTTGTGTCGCCCTGTCAACAAGAAATTTAACTATTGTAAAACAACATGTTATGTTATTCATGGTCTCATAGTTCGATGTTCATCCCGACGTCTGATCTGAATGGAATCACTCAGCGTCCACGCCGTCCTCGGGCTCATCGGCATCATCATCCTCATTGGCTTGGCCGGTGAGCTGTTCCTCAGGCAAACCGGGATCCCAAGCGTCCTGTTTCTGGTCGGCCTGGGCGTCTTCCTCGGCCCCATCCTGGGCCTCGTCGCTCCCGTGAGCGTGATGACCGTGGCGCCGTACTTCGGCACCCTCGCGCTCTTGATCATCCTTTTCGACGGGGGACTCAACCTCCACCTGGCCAAGGTCCTGCGGGAAACCCCCGTCTCCCTCCTGTACACCGTCGTGGTGTTTTCGCTGACCGTCCTCGCGACGGCGGCCTTCGACGTGGCGGTGCTCGGGCATGAGTGGCTGCACGGTCTCCTGTTGGGCTCCATCCTAGGCGGCACCGCGGCATCCATCGTCCTGCCAGTGATCGGGCACGTCACGCGAGTTTCGGAGCCGGTAAAGCTGCTGGTCACCCTCGAGTCGGCCGTGGTTAACGTCTTCGTGATCGTCGCCGCCTTGGGCTTCATGAAGGCCATGACGGACCCGACGAACGAGCATCGCCTGCTCGCGGACATGGCGTACGCCTTCGTGATCGCCGCCATGCTCGCGACGATAGGGGGTGCCGTGTGGGCGCGTCTCCTGAGCTGGCTCCAGGGCCAAACCCTGTCCTATATGCTCACCCTGGCCGCCATCCTTGTCCTCTACGACCTGGCCGAGATCATTGGTGCCAACGGCGCGATCACGATCCTCCTGTTCGGCCTGGTCCTCGGCAACATGGAGACGCTCGTGGGCCACCTGGTCGTACCGCTCCGTCGCGCGATCGGCTACCAGCTCGACCAGGCCCACTTCGCTCTCGATGCCTTTGTCAAACGGCTGAACGAGGAGCTCTCGTTCCTGCTCCGCACGTTTTTCTACGTCCTGCTCGGTCTCCTGCTCGACTTCGCCACCCTCACCTGGATCACGGCGCTGGCGGGCATCATCTTTTTCGGATTCGGTCTTAGCGTCCGCTGGCTGGTGACGGAGGCGTTCGGACGAACGTGGTGCGGCTGGACAGGCAGCGAGCGGCGCATCATCACGGCCATGCTTCCACGGGGACTCGCGACCGCCGTCATGGCGTTTCTCCCGGCCAGCACCGGCATTCCCAACACCGAGCACTTTCCCATGTACGCGGTAACCGTCATCGGCCTCTCGGTCCTCTATATGACGGCCGGGCTCGTGGTCGAACGCCGGCGCATCGACGCAGGTGCGGCGGTGGTGGCTTCCCCCAGGAGTCTTCCAAACGAGTGATCCGAGGCGGGGCGAGCGATCATTCCACCGCGGTCAGGCGTCTGATCACCATCCGACAAAGGCGCACACGCCTATGAGTCTCGTGGAAACCATCACCGTCCTGGTCTGTCTGTCGGCATTGTTCAGCTACGTCAACGAGCGGTTCCTCCAGCTGCCGGCCACTATCGGGCTCATGGCCCTCGGGCTCTCCGTCTCCCTGGTCATGGTCGCGCTCGGGATGCTCGGCATGCCCCTTCACCGGCAGGCCGTCGCGTTCATGCAGCGTATCGACTTCAACGAGACGCTCATGCACGGCCTTCTGAGCTTCCTCCTGTTCGCCGGTGCGCTCCACTTCAACGTCCGGGACCTGTTCGGTCAGAAATGGTTCATCGGAACCCTGGCCTCCGTGGGCATCGCGCTCTCCACCTGTCTTGTCGGAATCCTTACGTATTACGCCTTCCGTCTCGTCGACCTGGAGATCTCGTTCCTCTACTGCCTGCTGTTCGGGGCACTGATCTCACCGACGGATCCTATAGCCGTCCTCGGCATCCTCAAAAAGGCCGGCGCACCCAAGTCTCTCGAGACCAAGATCGTCGGGGAGTCGCTGTTCAACGACGGGGTGGGGGTCGTCGTGTTCGTGGTCCTCCTCGGGGTCGCGGCCAGAGGGGTGACGGATCCGATGGACGTCGGGCTGCTCTTTCTCGAGGAGGCGGGCGGCGGGGCGCTGCTCGGGACGGCGCTCGGTTTCCTGACCGCGTCTATGATGGCGACGATCGACGACTACCGCGTGGAGATTCTGCTCAGCCTCGCGCTCGTGATGGGAGGCTATGCCCTGGCGAACGCGTTGCACATGTCGGGGCCGATCGCCGTCGTCGTGGCCGGGCTGGTGATCGGGAGCCATGCCAGGCAGAGCGCGATGTCCGAGACGACGCGTCGATATCTCGACACGTTTTGGGAGCTTGTGGACGAGCTCCTCAACGCGGTCTTGTTCGTCCTGATCGGCTTGGAGGTCCTGGCGCTCACGTTCGAGGGGCGGTATCTGGCGGCGGGACTGATCATGATCCCCATCGTGCTGATGGCACGCCTCGTCAGCGTCGCGCTGCCGCTGTACCTGTTCCGGCTGTGGCGAAGGTTCAGCCCCCACGCCGCCACAATCCTGACCTGGGGCGGGCTGCGCGGCGGGATCTCCGTCGCCATGGCGCTGTCGCTGCCACCAGGACAGGTCCGCGACGCGATCGTCGGCGTCACCTACGTCATCGTCGCTTTCTCGATCTTAGTCCAGGGATTGACGATTGAGCGGCTGATCAGGGCCACGAGCGCGGAGAAGGAGCCGGCAGCGACAAGGTGACGGCCGCTCAGGACTCGCGGATGAGCCCGAGCACGGCACGGTTCCAGCCGGCGGGACCCGGGGCGGGCGCCGTATGGAAGACGGGTGACTGAAGGGCGGGATTGATCGAGCCGTCCGGTCGCGGAATGACAACGGGGTGGTCCACCACTGCGAGCATGGGAAGATCGTTGGGTCCGTCACCCAGCCCGATGGTCATCATCTCGCCTTCCGCGGCCTTCCACTGGCGCCGGTAGCACTCGATGATTTGCCGGCACGCGTCCCCCTTGTCGATTCGGCCGGTGAGGTGACAGAAGCGCCCGCCGCGCGTGACCCGGAGTCCCTTCGCGTCCGCTTCCCGCACGATCCGCTCGACCAACTCCTCCGAATCCTCGATGAGAAACGGCTCATCGTACTCGCGTTGTTTCGCCAGGACCGCCGCGCGTTCGCTGAGGCCGGTGCGCTCCGCAATCTCTTCGGTTGACATGTCGCCGAACCCCCGCAACGGATGCCCGACGGCCTGCGCGATCTCTTTCAGCCCGCTTCGCAGCATCGCATAGGCGGTCCCCTGCTCGATCACCAGGTACGGATCGCGGAACAGGGCGTAGGGGACCGGGTCCTCGAAGAGATCCTTGGGGAGATAGACGGCGGCGCCGTTTTCAACGACGAAGGGGTGCAGGTTGTCGAGCTCGAAGCGCAACGGTTCCATCTCAGCCCGCGTCTTGCTCGAAACCAGGATGAGGGGGATGTCGTGCTCGCGCAAGCTTGCAAGCGCCTCTCGAGCCGGCTCAAATGCATAGGTCGCGCCGTCCAGGAGCGAGCCGTCCAGATCGGTGAAGACAAGTACTCGTGGCATCGCCACTCCTTATCCGGTCAGCCGATCACGGCTCGTCCGGATTTCGCGATTGACATGGTCGACGCAGTGGTTTCAGACTATAGGCTCGATGCAGCAATCAGTCCGCGGTTCGAGACATGGGTTCTGGGCTCCGCTCATCCCTCAGCACTTGACACGGATCGGCGCGATCGATCTCACCTCACCGACATGACTGACACGACTCCCGGCAACACCACCCCGCCCTTCATCCACATCAACGCCATCGCCGGCAGCCTCATCGTGGGGATCGGATTCTGGCTTATCTGGCGCGAGTGGCTTGCGGTCGCCGTCGTCCTCCTCGCCGTCGCCGCCTTTCTCGTCTGGGTGGGACGAAGCTACGTGCGCGTCTGGGCATGGGCCACGCTCCTCGTGGGAATGGAAAGCGTGTCCTGGCCGATCGTCACGATGATTCGGGTCCGCTTTGAAACGGGCGACCCCACCGATCAACAGATGGTTGAGATCCTGAACGCCCTGCTGTTCGGTTTGTTCTTTGCGATCTTCTGGATCAGCTTTTCCTACGGCATGTTCAACTGGGCGCGGCGACAGGAGACGGCCAGGACGGACTCCGGCTCGTCAGCCACCCCCTCGGCCCGGACGGGCAAGAAGCGGCGGACCTCCCGCTAATCACCCGATCAAAACTCGATAGGGTCGACGTCGACTTCGAATCTCACCTCCCGCCATTCTCGCTGACGCTCCAACTGCTCCCGCGTCGACCGTACGGCCCGGCGCACCGCGTCGCCGTCCGGCCCACGTACCAGGAGCTGGCTGCGATATTGACGGCCTCGCCGGCGCGCCGGGGCGGTGATGGGTCCCGCGACCGTCACCCCGCCGACCGTCCCACCCCGCCCCCCGAGGGGGAGGCGTTCCGATCGAGACCCGGCCCCGGCGGCTTCCTGTAAGGACATCGCCCAGGCCCGTGATGCAGCCTCGACGGCTTCTCCATCTCCCCCGGAGACGCACAAGCTGATGAGCGTGCCGAACGGCGGGTAGTCCATCGCCTCCCTGACGGATAGTTCCGCATCATAAAATTGGCTGGCATCGCCGCTGGCGAGGGCCGTCATGACCGGGTGAGCGGGAAGGGAAGTCTGGAGGACGACGTGGCCCCCCGCCTCGGCACTGCGAGCCAGGCCGATGGCGTCCAGCAGCGCCCGATAGGTCTTTTCCGCGGCGCGAAAGTCGGGGAGGTGCAGCCCGAGGTCTGCGAAGGGGACGCCGACGAACCCCACCCGTGGAATGGCTTCGCCTCGAAACACCAGTTGCGTGCCGATCACGATATCGATCGCCCCCGCTCGAATCTTGTCGCGCAGGTCCTTGAGCGGCGCCGTTCCTCGCAGTGATGCCCGATCGAGACGGGCGATTCGTACGGAGGGGAACCGCCGCCGCACGTCGTCCTCCAAGCCCTCGGTGCCCAGGCCAAAGGGCTCCAGGCGTGCCCCCAAACAGTCCGGGCAACGCTCGGGAACGGGCGCCGTGTCCCCGCAGGAGTGGCAGCGAAGTCGCGCCGCGCCGCGATAATACGTGACCGTCACGCAGCAGTGCCGACAGCGCGGCGCGGCGCCGCAGTCACGGCATGTCAGCATGGGGGCAAACCCTTTCCGGTTGTGGTAGAGGACCACGCCGGCGCGGGCGGCGAGCGCAGATCCGATTCCCTCGATCATCCGTTCCGACAAGCACGCCCCGAACGGACCTTGCCGCAGGTCCACGAGCTCGACGGCCGGAGTCCGAGACGGCGACGGCCCGGAGGAGAGCACGATTCCATGGGCACGCACGGCCGTCAGCGTCTCAAGCGCCGGGTGCGCCGAGCTCAGGAGCAGGACGGCGTGGTGCTCTCGGGTGCGAAACCAGGCCACCTCGCGCGCATGATAGCGGGGTGCGTGCTCGTCCTTCAGCGATGATGCCTCCTCGTCTTCCACGGCGATGAGCCCGAGCTTCGGAAGAGGCGCAAAGACTGCCGATCGCGTTCCCACCACGACCTTCGCCGCACCCTGCCGGAGCCTGCGCCAGGTCTCCAGCCGTGCCGCCACCGACATGCGGCCGTGCAGCGCTTGCACGCGATCACCCCACCGTGCCGCCAGATCGCGGGACAGTGCCAGCGCGCGATCGACCTCCCCGGTCACCACGAGCGCGGTGCGTCCGCGTGCCAGCACAGTTTGGATTGCGTCGTGTAGGTGCCTCGCGCGCGCTGGTCGCGACCCGTGGAGGAGGATGGGGGTCCAGACACCGCCGTCAAGCATGGCCGGCACGTGATCAGCCCACGAGAAGCTCGGCGCCATCTCGTCCGTTCCGATGGCGCGATCGGGCGTTAGGTGCGCGACAGCGGTTGCCTCCTCGCGGCTGGCACAGTCGGCCGCGCCCCCGGTCGGATCGGCGGAGACGACAGGCGGCCCGCATTCCTCGATCCAGCGGCGTGCCAACATCTCGCGCAGCGCGCCGTCGACGGAGCCCGTGACGCTGCGGCGGAGCGTGGTGAGTCTGAGCCCTTTACGGCGGGTCGCTAGACGGCCTGCGACCTGCCGAAAGGCCGGTGGCATGTCGTCCTGAGCGTTCGCAGCGGCTCGTCCTAGATCGGTCAACCGATACGACGTGCGCGCCTCGCTGGGATCCTGCGGCGGTAGCATGAGACGCGCGCACTGCCCGAGCGGCGCGAGGTAGTGCTCCGACATCCAGCGAGCCAGCCGGAGCAGGACGGGGTCGATGCCGGACGTTTCCCCGCCGTCGTCCAAGGCTAGGATCTCGCGAAGTTGTTTGGCGTTGGGGCCGGAGGCCGTCAGGAGCTGGGGGGCGGCGCGTGAGACCGCCACGACGATGCCGCTCAGGGTGGCCGAGCCGAAGGGAATGCGAACGACGCTGCCGATGTGCACGCGCTGCCCGAGGTGGTCCGGCACCCGATAGGTGAAGGTTCGATGTAAACGGCGTGGCACCGCCACATCAGCGAACTGTGGACCAACACTCGACGGCGGGGAGGCAACCAGCGGCTGGGGACCGGGCATGCCCTATTCTAGCAAGGCTGGGGGCGCTGGACAACGATGCGGGACCACGCACTTCGGCGGGCGGTCGAATCCGTCTCGCTCGGCACGACGCGCGTTACGGAACGGGGACGGGCTCGGGGGGCACCTCGCCGGGGAGGGCGTCAACAGGGATGTCGGAAGGCGGAGGCGCGACCGCGCCCCCTTCGAGGGTCGATAGGTCTCCAATGACCGGATCATACTCGCTGCCCACCGGCCCCTCAGCCACCGGCTCCGGGGCTGATTCGACCGGCACCGCGGGAGCTTCGTCGGAAGTCGGCCCGGAAAGCGTCGGCTTGAGCACGAGGATCTCGACACGACGGTTCTTGATGCGCCCCTCCTCCGAGGCATTGCTGGCCACCGGTTGGGTGTCCCCGTAGCCGACGACCGAGACCTTCTCGGCGTTGACGCCGGCCTCCTCAACGAGGTAGCGAACGACCTCTCTGGCCCGCGCCTGGGACAATTCCCAATTGGACGGATACGTGCCCTTGAGGCTGGGACCGATCGGGACATTGTCGGTGTGGCCCTGAATCTTGATCCGCTTGTCCGTCACTTCTTTGAGGACCTCGCTGATCCGGTCCAGCGTCTGCCTTCCCTCCGGACGGATCGCGATTTCACCCGACTCGAAGACGAGCTGATCGAGCAGTCCTTCGAGGATGAGGCGGGCCTCTTCGTCGGGAACACCCTCAACGGATGCCGTCGGGTCCACGCTTACGACCTCGACCTCCTCAGGTGTTTCAGTCGCCTCCGGCTCCTCCAGCCCCGCCACCTCGGAATCTTCGCTCTCCGGTTCCATCACGAGCTCCGGCGCGCTACGCTTGAGCTCAAAGCGATCGCCACGCAAGTAGGAATATTCGGAGGCGGTGATCAACGCGGCCGCGGTCTCCGGTTCGACAGTGAGCACTTTCAGCTCCCCGATGGCACGCCTGGGCAGGCGCCGGCTCTCGCGGAAGACCATCAGCTGATCGCCGGGACGCAGCCCGTCGTCGCTGCCACGATCGATATAGACGACGTGTCCCTGCGCAATCAATGTCTGGCTGGGGGGGACGTCGATGATCATGCCGACCCCGTCGAACACCTCCTCGGGTTGTCTCGGGGAGGGACGAGGCAGACCTGTGAACTTCATGGCACGGTCACCGGGAAAGATGGAGCCGTAGGCGCGGAGCACCTTGACGGTCACGGGCAGCTCCAGATCGTCAATCACCTTGACGAGCCCGACGATGTTGAACAGGTTGCCGAGGTAGCTGCGGTCCTGCGGATGGAACACCTCATGAACGGGCCGGTAAACGGTCAGCACGTCCCCGAGCGCCACGGCATCGTCCGCGGTCGGGGTGAGATAGATCAGATCGCCCTTTCCGAGCAGCCGCCGATTCCCGCTGGTTTGGTTGTCACCCGTTATCGCGCTCACCGTTCCGACCACGGGGAGCGACTCGCGAATGAAACCGGATGAGAAGGCCAAGGCCCCTTCCCCGAATTGGACGCGATCGAGCGCACGCGGAGTCGACCAGGCCGACGGAGCCGCAAGCAGCCCGGCCGTCGCAAGGCAGAAGAGCAATAGAATGTGCCGCACGGGCAGTGACCTCCGGGTAGGAACAACAGAAGCTTCGCATGTGAACATAGCAAATCGCTGCCCGCTGTCAAGAAAGTTGCGTAAAATGGCGAGGTTTGACTCGCTCGTGAGCGCGGTGATAAGGTCTGGCTCCCGGCTCGTTGGGCCAATCGGCTGAGTGGCCCCACCGGGACCCATGCCCGCGATGAGCTCCCACCGACGTGCCAGGACCGCAGCCAACCTGGGCCTGCTTGGGTCGCTATTTCTCATGATGTCGGTCGGCACAGCCGCCGACCTCACCTCCATTCCTGACGAGCCGGAAGAGTACGATAGTCGCGAGGTGAAGGCCTATTATGACTGGCGAAATGATATGTTTTTCAGGCAGTTTGACATGGCAGGCAGGGGGAAGATTGATTTCATGACCGCGAGGCGAACGTACAAAGTCTGGATGAACGAGTTCGGGAACCCTGTCGCCTTGACCATGGCGAACCCGTTGTTTTATTGGGTTGATCTTGACTCAAACGGGGAATTTGAGCCGCAACGCGGCGAGATGTGGGCGGACCCTGAGGAGGATGGGGTCAACGGCAACGAGAAGTTGTACGACGTCCAGGCCGGATCGGATGAAGGCCCCCCAGTCTACCCGTTCCGTCCGCGGTCGGAACGCCCCTGACGGTCATCCCGCTGGGATGGCGCGTGCCAACAAGACGAAACGCGGGTGCACCCATGAGCGACGAAGACCGAGCGCAGAAACACAGGGGACCAACCCCGACCCCGGGCAAGCGGATCGAAACCCAGATTCATCGCCGCCGGAAGGTGAAGGCCTCATCCCCCCTGGAATCTGAGTGGGAGGCCCAATCCGGGAAGCCTCCGGAGGGGCTGCGGACGCCCGAGCACAAGATGAAAAAGTGACCCCTCGCTCGGGCGCACAGGCACGGCGACTTCGCCGGTCCGGGCCGAACGCTCCGCCTCCCCCCCACGCCCACGCCGCATTCCCGAAGCTCATGAAAAGCTAGGGCCTTTGGGCTCTTTTTGTAGGTCCTTTGTGCGCTTGATTTACTTT
>JBFISJ010000068.1:0-12525 GCA_041608595.1 Nitrospiraceae bacterium | reverse complement strand
GATGCGCCTTGACCGTCTTTTCGGAAAGGTTCAGCCGATGGGCGATCTCCTTGTTGCTACCCCCAACACCAACCAGCCGGACGATCTCCCGCTGACGAGAGGTCAGCAGATGGAGCATCCTGGCGAAATCACGAGCCAGGTGTTCTGTTTCGCGCAGACCGCTGGCCGCGACCCGACTCTCCAGGATGGCTTCGAGAACCCTCCGGCGAATCCGGTACTCTCCACGGATGACCGACTCGACAGCCTTTCTCAAGAGGGGGGCGTTAATCCTCGTCAGGAAACAGCCCCTGACTCCCGATAAAATGAGGCTCAGCTCGATCCGGAGATCGGACCGCTCCAGCGCAGTCAAGATCCCGGTTTGGGGGCTCTGTCGCTGGACGTCAACGATTTGAGACGGCTCGATCACGCCGCGCCCCGACCCGTCAAGCAGCAGCACAGTGGGGCGCACGCGGGGTAACATCGCCCGGAGCTCTCGTTTCCGCGCCACCTCAACTGTCGCGAAGTGACCAAGGGGGGCCTCGCCCCATGCGCGCCGTCGTGCGGCGATGGGGCTGACGATCATAGCCACCAGGTGGGAGGGGAGATTTACCTGGCGGCCCGACCCCTTTCTATAGTGGTCGAGGTGTTCCGACATACAATGTGGGTCGGTTATCCCCTGGCGGACAAGGAACCGTCAAGCCCTCTCTCCATACACCCTGAATGCAAAAGGCTGTCTTCCCGGGTGCTCTGCGCGTTCGCGGTCATGACAGACGCGGGGGCGGCGTGGACCCTGGCTACGTCCCTTTTGTCGTCCGTTCAATGTGGCCCAATCATCGTCATCCACAACATCGGGGGCCTCACCATCGTGCTTGGGGAAGGAAACGGAGGCGGCTGGAAAGACCGAGGTGGAGATCGGGTTTTCCCGGTGGGTGAAAGGCTGAAAGCCTCGATGGAGTGTGTCCGCGAAGGGTCTCAGACAGAGGGACCAATGCCGGGGAGTCGTTACCGGACCGCGGTGGGCAGGCTCACGTCTCTGAGTTGGTCACTGACTTCGTAGCGTCCCTTGCCTTCGGACTTCGCTCGGTACATGGCCGCATCCGCGTCACGGATCAAGTCCTCAGGCCGTTGGTGAAGGTTCGTGCTGAGCGCGATGCCGATGCTGACCCCGATTTGGACGCGCTTCTTGACGAGAATCGGCTCCGTGACCTTCTTCAGCACGCGCTCCGCGACGCGAATCGCGTCCGCTTTGCCCGTCACGTTATGGATCAGGAGCGTGAACTCATCGCCCCCGTAACGCCCGACGATATCCCCTTTCCGCAGACAGGCCTGTAATCGCTTGGCCGTTTCGATGAGCACGGCGTCCCCGGCCTTGTGCCCGAGCCCGTCGTTGACGGGCTTGAACCCGTCGAGATCCACAAACAGGATCGCGAATTTGAATTCACTGTTGTTTTGAGCGCATTCGATGGCCCGCCAGACACGCGCCATAAACTGGGCACGATTCGGCAGGCCTGTCAGGGCGTCGTTCATGGACTCTGTGCGGATCTTCTCCTCGGTTTCAGCGCCCTTCTTTACCTGTTCTTGCATCAACGCGGCCTTTTTTGCCAGAACCAGCACCAGCACGAACATGACCGGAATCAGCACGACGTCCTCGGAGGTGACCGACCCAAATCGGTAGACCGCCCCCACATAGACCGCACACAACGTCCCTCCCAGGCCGACGAGCTGGGACAGCGCCGGGCTGAACGAGGCGATGAGGAGGACCATGATATAGCCGATCCCGAGCCATGGCTCGATGGCCTGCGACTCGATGGTCCTACTCAGCAAGACCCCCGTGTTTCCAGCGACCATCACAAAGACGGGCCAGGCGCGCGTGAACACCGCTTGTGGCAGCGCCAGGATGCCAATGGGGAGCCCCAGGCATGCGAGCAGCACGAAGTTTCTCTCCGGAAGAATATCCGCGTAGTTGAGGTGGTGACTTAGGAGGAAGAGGAAGACGAGCTGGATCAATGCCAGCGGGAGGCGCACGTAGAGGCTGCTTCTCCTATCCATCGTCGTGCTCAGGGCCATGTACTTGGGGCGTGGGAACGAAACTTCTCCGCATCAACCCTACCATCGAATGGCAAGTTTGTCAGGCTGGGCCAAGACCCCATGAGATCCATAAGTCATTGATTAATAGTAGTCTTAATGGCTCAGTGTCGAGATATGATGTCCTATGCCCCCGGACACAGCCTCCAGTGACGGCCGGAGTTCCCTTGGGGGACATCACGGTCACCGGTAGATCGGAATACCAAGCGGCCGCAGAAGACCGCGCCCGTGGGAGGGCACTCAGGACGGATCGGAAGGTAAAGGCACATCAGCGGGGGCGGTTACCGACAGGCGGTGGCGAGCAGCCAAGTGGCGGTGCGGACAACCGCAGCGGGCTCGACATTGATCTGGAGCCGTTCGGGTTGTCCGGCGGTGTCATATGCCATCCGTGCGATACGGAAGATCTCTGCGACCTGTTGTCTAGAGGCTCGACGGTTGCAACCATCCACCAGTGCCTCCATGAACACCGGCTTCGGAGCCAGCGCCGCAACCAGGTCACACATGTCGGCAACGGACAGCAGTCCCTGGATCATCGAGTCGGCGGGCTGATAGAAAAATGGCTTGTCCAACAACGAAGCGTAGCTCGTCAGACCTCCGTGAATATAGATGGCCCGGATATGTTGATCGAATAATGCGCCGAGTAGCGCGGCGACACCCCCTAGAGGCTCACCGAGCTCAGGGTATGGGTCTGCGTCGAAGGGGACCGCAAGGTCGACGGTCTCGGAGTTCGTCGCAGCCAGCGAGTCTCCCCATAGCACCATCCGCCCATGGTCGATGTCCCCACGCTGGCGCAAGTACGCGATTGCCGAGGGCGACCTTGCATTCCCAAAGCCAGGCTCGGACCTGCGGAGGCAGCATCTCTCGCAAGCGCTTACTGATCAGACGGTAATCAGGCAACTCTAGTGCTCTGCCGCCGACGCGCCAGGATGTCGGCGTTCTGGAAACAAATCTCAAGGATCTCGGCAGGTGGGTTGCTGACCGCGCGAAGCGTAGGCCGTCCGTAGGGGCGTGTCAAGGAGGTCCTGAACGCGTTTGTGGTGGCAACCCTAACGGTCAGGGCCGCCGCCGTGGGGCAGGGCGGGAATGCTGATGGACAGGAGGCTGAGCGCCATGCAGACCGGGACCAGACGCATTCCGGGCAGGATACGTAACGTGTGTTCACAAGAAAAGAGCCCCACAACCGGAGGCGTGGGGCTCCTCAGAACGAAAATGCTTCGCTTTATCTCTGGACGAGCTGCCCGACCTTCCCTCTACTGAACCTCCATCAAGCGCGGAGGATCCGGCGGTGCAGTAGACACATCATCCCCCAGCATTTTTAGATGTGCTTGAAGTATTTTCGAGCGCTGAATATCAGGATTCTCCTTCCCCAAGTCCGCTGCCATCTTGAAATGATTCGCCGCTTCTCCATGCCGCCCCATTTTATCCAATGCCAGCGCGAGGTTGTAGTGGGCTTCGGCCGAGGCCCTATCGGCCTTCACCGCCTCCTGAAAGTGTTCGTACGCGATGTCCCAGTGTCCCTGGTTATAATGCTCGATGCCCTCATCGTTGTGCGCTTTTGCCGAAGAGCCGGGTGCTGTCGTGAGTGGGGTTGCCGCCTCTCCGGTTCCAACAGAACCGAACACCGCAAGTAGCAGTGTGAGTACCGTGAAGAGTCCTATTTGGGCAAGCCTGTACATGCGGACCTCCTTCGTGTGACGTGAGACAATTCTTTCCTCGATGCTCATGAACCCGGCATCGCCACGAAGCGTAGGCCCTCCGTGGGGGCATGTCAAGAAGCAGTTACTACATCCAGGGCGTGTCTCAGGTGGGCAGACTCACTCAATAAAGTCACTTGGTTCATCGCCGTGGTTTGCTGGCTGGTGTAACACGTTGTGGGCTTCGCCAAGAATGCTGGTGCCGCCAAGATCGTCAAGCTTCCTGCGCGCCCTCTGCGCCAGCACTACCACAAGCTCATCATCGCTCTTGCTGTCAACATCAGCGACTTCTTGATGGCTAGGGGCCTCGCCTTGGCCCCAAAGCCCGTTTAACTGAGCGACGTGCCATTTTCCCTGAGAGGATACGAACGTAACTGTACGGTCAGCACCCATGCGGACTACGCCGTAGGCCCATACCTTGTTCGACTTCTCAGACCCCGGAGCCCGGACATTACCCTGGAACCAATACCAGCCGGGTTCCGAGGGTGTTCTCTCGCTCCACTCCATCTCGTACCCTCGCCTGTGAGTCTAGGGCCAGTATCTCTTTGGGGATATGAACCAGTTCACATTATCTGCAGGTGAGTTATCTTTGCCCTCGGCCGTTTCACCGTCGTCTTTTCCTGCACCTCCACCAGCACGGCGATCTCCCACAGGGAGGAGAAGGGGGAGGCTCAGCGGGGTGGTGGTTATGGTGCTGGATTCGGCACCCGAAATCCCTCAGGGGATCGCCTGTCTCGACCAAAGTCTAATCGCAATCTCCTTGTCAGTGGCCCGCGGGATCGTTCCACTCGGGCAGAAGGACAATGCAGTTGGGATTGAACCCCTGGACCTTCAGGGTGGTCATGCTTCCGAGCACCGTCTCATTCTTGAGGTCGATCACCGTGATCGAGCCGTCGCTCATGCCCGGAAGGTTTAACAAGGAGTTCTGCACGTACGCGTAGCGGCCATCCTGGGTAAAAGCAACGTGGTGAGCGCCCTCGGCAGCCGGCAGCGTTTTCAGGAGCTTCGGCTTCGCGGAATCCTCGCCGATGTCGAAGATGTGAAGCGCGCCTGGCTTCGCGGTCGTCACATAGAGGCGATTTCCCTGCTTGTTGAAATACATCTCAAGCGGCACCGCGGCCTCATGGGCTGCGAAATCGAACACTTGCCGGACGTCGAAGTTCTTGTTCGCCGCATTCCAGACGGCGGCCCACAAGGTGCTGCCGTACATGTTCGTGATGTAGGCCATCGGCGGATTGGAACCCGGCATGAAGAGAATCTCCACCGGGGCCTCGCCGGACGGGGACGTCTTGGTCGACACCTTGTGAGTGGACAGAACTTTGCCGGTGCTCGCTTCGATGACCGTGATAGTCTCACCCGGATCGCCAAGGTCCGAGGGGCGTATCGTGCTGGTGACGAGGAGGCGATCGATCCCGTTATGCACCGCAATGCCGTGAGGATATGGGTTAGGTAGCATGATCGTGTTGGTCGGCTCGTCTACGACCGCATCGCCGACGATGACCCTCTGCGCGCCCATGCAGGTTAAATACCAGGTCTTCTTGTCATCGGAGAACACGAGGTCTTCACCTTCTTGGCACCCTGGTACCTCAACTGTCTTCATGCGGTAGGGGAAGCGCGCCATGTCGATCACGCGCAGCTCGTTTCTGCCGAGCGCCGTCACGTAGGCCTTGGAGGCGTCTTTGTTGTAGAAGATGTGATGCGCAATCAGGTCGTGGGGGAGGGGGATGTCCATGAGTGCCTGGCCATAGGTCGAGGAAGTTGGATCGACATCAATCACGACAATCCCCTCTTTGCGGAGGATATTGTCCCGCTTGCTCTCGTAATTGAGCATGGCGAGAATCTCCGCACCAGCCAAGGACGGAGCGAGGAGAAGCACCGCTAATGAGACCACAAGGGGAGAAGATGACCATTTCATCAAAGGCCTCCTGATGTTGGAGTACTGAAGTGGGAATAATTGCAACGTCCGAAGCCTAGGCCGTCCGCGGGGGCGTGTCAAGAGTGCAGGTTGAGCGATCTACTTCACGAACGGGACGGCTCGGCGTAGTAGAAACGCCAGATCGGCTCACCACCTGGTATGGCTGAATGCCGAGGCAACTGCGGCGGAAGGGCAAAGCTCACCGAAGTTTTTCCCTAACAAGTCCGGGCCGTTGATGGAAGAGTCAGAGGTTAGAAAAGTCTTTCAACGAGTGCTTCAGGCCGCGGGCTTGCCGTCCTTCCGCTTGGACGACCTACGGCATACGTTCGCGTCCTTGCTGCTGTCATCCCGGGCTCCCCTGATCGACGTAAGCCAGCAACTCGGGCGCGACGAGCCGACCCTGAGACACTACGCTCATTGGATTTCTCGCGAGGGCCAGTCCTTCGTCAGCCTGTTGGAGGGGGACCCTGCCGAAACTTGGCACCAAGAGTTGGCACCAAGTGTACATAATGCTGAGGAGCATCAGGAAGGTGTTGAAAAAAATGGAGCCGGCGAGTGGGGTCGAACCACCGACCTGCTGATTACGAATCAGCTGCTCTACCACTGAGCTACGCCGGCTTCCGATGCACCGTTGTGTTCGAACGACGGCCAGATGTTACTCACGAGCATTTCGCGCTGTCAACGTGTTTCCAGCCCTCACACGCTCGTCACGCGGGACCGCTCGCCCACCCTCGCCGTCCCCGCCGCGGAGGGGCGTCCGGCCGGCCGTCTGTTTGGGCTGCAGCGTGATCAGGAATTTCTTGCTGGCAGGTGCTTGCCTCAAGGCCGAGCGTGAGGTCAAGGAGAGGACCAGCTCAGCCCGGCTGGCTGCCGCCACCTGGCCCAGCCGGGTCGTCACGGTTTCTCGTTTGGACTCACCCGGTTGAAGGTCGCCGAAGGTGATCACCGGCGGCAGCCGTCGCACCAGTTCGCTGCTGCCGCTGACCGTCGCCGCGACCTCCCGGGCCGGCCCCGTGCCGATATTCGTGACCTCGACTTCCAACGTCACCTTTTCTTCCCCCTCCAGAATCTGATCCCCGTCGCCATCCAACAGCCTGGCGCGGAAGGTCAGCGCCACGGACGGCGCGGGCGCTTCCGGGGAAACCGTCCCCATGGCAATCGATCGGGACGTCCGCAGGTACCGGCCGAGCTCCTCCGCGAGCGTCTCAACAGCTTCCGACTCGACCTGTTCGACGCCTCTCACCCAGCACCGTTCGCCTTCCGTGTACACCGACCCCGACACGTTGGCGCCAACCCGATGGCGATCGAGCAATCTCCCGGAGGCGTCATAGGCGGTCACGACCACGGCGAGTGAGACATTGGCCGGGTACTGTCGCGTTGCTCCCTTTTCGACGAACAGAATGAGCTCCGCGGTCTCGACATCGATCTCCAGCATCCGGTCAACGCTCGCGTTGGGGGCCATCCCGCCCGGAGCCGGCGCTTCTTGAAACGCCCCCGCCACCGTCTCCTGAAAGGCATCCGCCAGCGCGGGCCCAAGCGCAAAGTCCCGACGATTTCCACAGGCATCCTGATAGGTCAGGCGGCTCATCTCCAACACGTGGCTGACCCGCAGCGAGGCTGTGAGGTGGCGAAGAGGCTGATCGACCGGGGGCGAGACCGTGCTGCACGCTGTCAGGGACAGCAGCGCCAGCACGGTGGAGAGGCGCGCCCACGGACGCCCCGGGCACCAGCCCGCCTGAAAGCTCCACGCTGCCATTGTGATCACATTGGACTTATAGCGGAACCGGAGCTGGAGCACAACCGCTGCAAATGATGGAGGACAGGAGAACGCCTCTTATGGTAGATGGGGCGCAGATGGAAATCGGGGGCAATGTGACGAGGGTGCGCCCCCGGCCTCGATCCCGAGATGAACTGGCCTGCTCTAGCACAGCTCACGCGCTTGGCGAATCAGGTCGGCACGCTGTTGTTGATGTTGCCGACGCTGTGGGCGCTGGTCGCGGCGTCGGGCGGCCACCCGCCTGCCTCCCTGGTGGCCGTCTTCGTTGCCGGCGCCTTTCTGATGCGGACGCTGGGCGTGGTGATCAATGACCTGATCGATCGTCAGATCGACAAGCAGGTCGAACGGACCAAGGCCAGGCCCCTGGCCAGTGGTGTCCTCGACCTGTCCACCGCGCTGGGCCTGGCGGCAACTCTGACCTGCCTGGCCGCCGCGCTCCTGTTCTTCCTCAATCGCTTCACGGTCCTGCTGAGTCCGATCGCGTTGGCTTTTGCGGCCCTTTATCCCCTGTCCAAACGGGTGCTTCACATCCCCCAGGCCGTCTTGGGGATCGCGTTCGGCTGGGGAACCGTGATGGCCTGGGCAGCCGTTCGTAACAGCCTGGACGAACCCGTGTGGCTGCTGTTCGCAGGCACCGTATGCTGGGCCGTTGCCTATGACTCGATCTATGCGCTGCAGGACCGGGAGGATGACGCGCGCATCGGCGTCAGGTCCGCGCCGATTTTCTTCGGGCAATGGACATGGATGGCTGTCGCGTTGGCCGCTCTCGCCATGATCGCCTGTCTGGCGTATAGCGGAATGGTGATGAACCTGAGCGCAGGGTTCTATGTGATTCTGATCGGGGTGCTGGGGTTTCTGTTAAGGCAGGCGTGGACCCTTCGTGGGGCCGCCGTCTCACGATGCACGGCCTTTGCCCTCTTCCAGCAGCACGTGTGGGTGGGCTGGGCCGTGCTCGGGGCGTATCTAATCGGATTCCACCTATAGGACAAGGGGGGACAGGTCAAGGAGAAGGCAGATGCGCAAACCCCCGACAGTCTATCCGGACGATGCCGTGCGCTCCTCCGGCTTAGGCGCACGCAGCGTTTTGAGGTACGCAGTGATCGCTCTGGCGTCCGCGTCGTCCACCCCAAGGTTCGGCATTTTCGTCTTGCGCTTGAAGCCCTGGGGATAGCGAACCCACCGATAGATCCACGCATCGTTGAGGCGGAACCCCGCGCGGTCCAGCGCCGGTCCGACAACGCCTCCCTGTCCGTCGAGGCTGTGGCAGGCATTGCATCCGTACTTGTTAAAGTACAGCCGCTTCCCGCGCTCAACCAGTTTCTTGCTTGGGTTCGAGGCCACGCTGTGAAGCTCCGGGCGAGGCATGTTGGGGAATCGCGGTCGCTTGATGAAGTTCTCAAGGGCTTCCTTGGCTTCAACCAGGATCATCTCCGCATTTTCCACGGCCTCTTCCTCCGCCAGTGTCGCATCCTCGATCTCTTCCTCGTCCTCGCTGGCTTCGGCAGCCTTTTCGGCCTTCTGCTCGGCAACCTCGAGCACCTTCTTGGCCTCCGCAAGCTTCTGCTCGGCATCTCGAACCCCATTGCGGAGGCCCTGGAGTTTGGCGTCGACATCGAAGGTGAGGGACGTGCTGTGCAGGGATCGGACGAAGGCGACGACGGACCAGATCTCCTCCTCGGAGAGCGTGTACTTGAACGTCGGCATGGTCGGGACTGCGAACTCATCCTCTCCGATGTGGTCACCGCCTTCGGGAGACGTGTCCTTCATATCCCGATAGATCGTATGAAAAATTTCCTCGTCCTTGAACGTCTCCATTTCAACCTTGATGGAGAGGTCCCTGGGACGCGGGTCCGGCATATGGATCCAGTTGTACCCCTCGTTCTGCCGGCCGTTCTCCCCGTGGCAATGCATGCAGTACTGCTGGTAAACGCCGCGCCCCTTGGCGACGCGCTCGCTCTCGAAGAGCGCACAGCCATGCATCGCGACGATTGCGCTGACGGCGGCGACCGCCGCTCCGATCAGCACCTTTCTCGGCGTATCTCCCTTGCTCATGCCGCCTATCCCTTCCTCAATTTCTTCACCAGCGCGAGCTCGAAAAGCGCGGCGATGCCGAGCCCGAGAGCCGCGTAGATGAAGACCGTGTAGTCCGGGGGAGGCTCCGCCCGGAAGTACCACCAGGACGAGATGGCCTTCTGTGACCCCTTCTCCTTTGGCTCTCCACTGGCCAGCATCTTGCCGTCCCAGACGGCAAACGCGACATTCGTCCACCGGCCGGGGACGATCTGGGCGTCCTGCTCCGGATTCGCCGTTTCCAGGGTGCGCGTAAAGAGCACGCGCCACGTTCCATCCTTCCACTCCCCTTGCGCCGTCACATCCTGATGCTTTTGCGTGGCCAATGTGCCGAAGCCTTCGGCGCTCATGTCGATCGCCTTGCCGTCTTTGTTTCTCCAGAACCAGATGTTAACCGGACCACCTTCGACCTGCAGCATTTCCTGCCCATGAGCAAAGTGTGCCCTCCTGTCCCCGACCATGAACTCGAGTCCCGCCGCGTCGTCGGAATCCTTGGTCGGGTCCTGGTATTCCAGGAGCACCGCGATCCGCTCGCCATCATGCAGGCCCCGAACCCGGACGCCCTTGACGGTCGCATCCAAGAGTCGATCGGGCCAATGGACTTGCGGCGCCAGCTTGAATTCCGCGGCGCGCACGTCTTCCCAGGCCGAGGCAAAGGGGGCGTCCGGCAGGCTCTCATCCGTGAGGTCGACGCGGATCGCCACGTCCTCGCTCGCTTCGGCGGCAGCCGGCTCGGCCTCGCCTTCCTGAGCCCGCGAAGGCTCTGGGCCCGGCAGGCCTATCCCGACCAAGGCCAGTCCCATCAGTCCGACTAATGCCCAATATGTCAGCCGCATCGTGTGTCCCATTGGCGAGAGGTCCTTTGTCCGCTGCCCCTACTCTTCCTCTTCCTCCCAGGTGCGCGGCTCCTGACCGGCGCCGGCGTATTCACCCATGATGATCTTCCAGATGTCTTCGTCGGAGAGCTCGAGCTCCCAGCGCGGCATGGCCGATTTCCAAGGCATGCCTTCGACCGGCAACCCCACGCCGCCTTTCTTGATGCGCCAGAACAAATACGACTCCTGGAGCTGCGCGATGGTCCCCGGATCCTTGAAGTCCGCCGGGGGCGGGTTGAACCCGACCGCCGCCGGCCCCTTCCCGTCGAACGCCCCGTGGCACGGAAAGCACAGGGAGAAGTAGCGGCCCTGCCCCTGCGTGATGTTGTCCTGCGTTCGGGGCAGCGGGTTCGCCAGGCCCACGAACTCCCCGGGGGGCGCGGGATGGATCGTCCGGTTCTCCGCCGGCGGCATGTCGCTCGGCGCGAGGGTGGAGAAGGTCTGCCACCCGACGAGGAACGGGAAGAGCACGAAGACGAGGATCCTGGCCGTCTTCGCGGCGCCGACCTGTCCATCCCCGACAAGGAATCGCCTGATCGGCCCGATGAACGCCTCGCTCGATGTGCCGCTCATGGTCGCGAACAGCATGATGCCCGCGAGCGTCAAGGCCAGGTACAGATAGACCAGGCTCGCCGGGAGGGGGGCGGTGAACAGGGGCATGCCAAATTCAAAAATGATGAACACCACCACCAGGATGATCGCTGCAGTTGACAGAGGATTCTTCATATCACCGACTCCCTATGATAACCCCGCACAGGCCACGCTTCTCGAGTCCGGCATCCGCTCAGGATCGCTCGCTCGTCCCGCTCGCGCTGGCGACCTCCACCGACTCCTGCCCGGCCTTCAGCACTTCCTTGACCGCCACGGTGACCGGGGCGCCGCTCATCTGCTGGAGGAATGCGATTACGGTCAGGATCTCTTGCTTGGTCAATGCGATCGGATTGCGATGGATGTAGGGCATGCGGGCCGGATATTGCTTCGGCTGCCCTTCATGACGAAAGTCCAGGTAGATGTACGCCTGCGGATCGGTCAGGCTCTCGTACAAGAACTCCTTCGTCAGCTTGGCCCCGATGCCCTTGAGATCCGGGCACCTCGCCGTCTCGCTCGGGCCAATCGAGTGACAGAGCGCGCACTGGCCCTTGCTGAAGAAGATCTTCTGCCCGATCGACGCCAAGTCCTTCGGCGTCTTGATCGCCGCCAGATCGAAGGTCTCGACAGCCGGCGGCAGCGATTGCATCTGCGGCACCCCGAGCCCGATGAGCGTGAAGGCCCCGAGGAAGATCATCACGAACCCGACGACGCGCACGAAGCGCGCGGCAATGAACAACAGGATCAGCACTCCGACCCCGACCACGCCGAGACTGATCAATTGCAGGAAGGCGACTTCGCTCATAAAGAAGTTCTCGGGTTTTAGTTTTTAGTTGTCCGTTGACTCAACACTCGACCCTATTTTTTGTCCAAGGCGGGTGAGGCTCCCGCCATGGCGGGTACCGGCTGGTCGGACACGTATCGCTTTCCGCTCGGCTCCCCGCCTTTGCCCTTGTCGCCCAAGCTGGCGACGTAGAAGATGAAGGCAATTAGCATGCAGAACAGGAACGTGTTGAGCGACATGAACGCGGCCGCGTAGCCCAGCGCCGGCGAATACGCGTACTCCGAGGTATCCCGCATCACCCCGTACACGTGCCAATGCACGCGCGACCCCGAGCGCGCGTAGCCCATCAGGGTCATGAGCAAGATGACCATCACGGCGTTCAGGACGAGGGTGTAGCCCGCGCGCACCGGCATCTGGCCCCAGACCATCTCCGAGGTGGTCTTGGCGCTCCGCATCAACAGCGCCGTGAGCGGGGTGAACGTCAGCAGGATGAAGAGCACGATCAATACCTGCGCGACCGAGAAGTAATTGATGCGAATGATCGCCGGGACGAAATAGCCCCAGACGCCGAGGATGATGATGGCGATGGCCGCGATGACCAGCAGCGCGCCCATGACGGCTTTCGCAATCCTCGCCCAGGTGGCCGTTTCCGTCTTCCCGGCCCGCCAGTACATGATGAAGCTCATGAACGTGACGAGGATCATCAGGTTCGCGACGGTCATCTTGGCGGACATGACCCCGAACACGCCGAGGAGCGG
>JBFISJ010000067.1:0-12713 GCA_041608595.1 Nitrospiraceae bacterium | reverse complement strand
GCCGGGTCGGCTTAAATTGATGCGATATCGTTCGATCGCTCGTGAGACGCGGCTGATGAAGACAATCGTGCCGTCGGGCTCAATTCTCTCGACCACCCCGACGTGAGTCAGGGGATCGTTCACCCTTCCGTCCTTGTTGGAATCCCACGTATTGTTGAAAAAGACGAGATCGCCCGGATGGGCCTTCGGGCCTCGGTGGATGCGCCCAAATTGGCGCACGTGGTTGTAGATGACCTTGGTTCCGTTTCCATGTCGGTTCCGACCCGGGTTCTTGAACAGATCGATTCCGTTGGCGAGATAGATCGCGCGGGTGACGCCCGCACAGTCGTACTTGATGCGCCGTCCCTTGTACTTGATCGTTTTTGCACCGACGAGGCCGGCGGCGGTTTTAGCGATGGCGTGCCGTCGCCCGGCGATGTCTCCAGCCTGACAGCAGTTGGCATCCGACGCCTTGACCGGCCGAGCCATATCGAAGGCAGGAGCCGGGCAGCCCGCGAGCACTGCGACGATGCCAACGACCAGCATGTTGGGTGTCCCTCGCATGACCGCTTCTCCCTCTGAGGGCTAGTATAGCCGAGTCCCTCGGATCTTCTGCTGTACGCAAGGTTCTTGCCAGGCACATGACCTAAAACCGGCTCCAAGGGGCGGAAAAGGGCGACTGAGGTCGCCCCTTTCCCTTTGTTGGACGATTGTAATAGGGTTACGCGTAGGAGCCGGGCTGTTCCAAGCGAATTCGGCTTCGCCAAAACTCGTTCGACGTTCAGGAGACCATCATGCACTTTGATCCGTCGATTGCCGCACAACAGGCCTTGCACCGTGCTGAGGAAGCGGACGAGCTGGGGGATCTGCGAGAGGAGATCGTGGATGCGGAGGAAACTTTTTCCTCCAGCGCCGGACAGGAGGCGACCGAGGCCTTCGAGCGGCTCCAGAGCTCCGGCGAGCGCTTGCCCGACGCGCGTTTCTTTCAAGAGTTTCTGATTTACATCACCTGGCAGCAGGTCACGGAGGTGACGATCCCGCGCTATTTCCAAAAGGGCGCCGAGCTCTGTGACCGCTTTCTCGAGCGCTTCGGCAAGGAGCTCGACGGCTCTGACACGCTCCGGCAGGTTCGGAACATCCGCAGCTCATTCCGAGGCGGGCTCGGGGACGGTGAGGACGCCACGCCTGCGGAGTTCGACGAGGATGCGTTCAAGGGAGGAGACTGAGTTGGAACGTTCTGGGTTGTGAGTTTTTAGTTCAGTGGACGGAACGCTGGTTCACCGAACGTTGTGCAGGACCTGCTCGAATATGATTTCGAAGAAATAGCAGTAAAGAAAGATCGGAATCGGCAAGCCCAGGATGGTGCCGATCAGGTAATGGCGAAACCGGATGTTCGCCAGGGCCAGGGCGTAGTTCAAGGCGGGAAGGGTCTGAAACATCAGGCGCAGGAGAGTGATGGAGACGATCGGTCGCTTGTCCAGGTGGGCGAAGATCTTGTCCGCCCACTTGTGGTTGAGGCTGCGTAGTGCACTCCCGCCCACGGCCCGAATGAGCGCGTAACTGATCCCGGCCGAGGACAGCGCGGCGGCGTAGGTCACGACCGCTCCCCATTCTTTTCCCAACGCGAAGACCGCCCCCATCAGGAACACCCACCCCGGTACGTAGAGCAAGTTCCCCGCGCTAAAAGCCAGGCAGAAGAGGACGATGCCCCAGGTCTCGTACTCCCAGAAAAGGTCTCGGACGTAATCGGGAGAGAGCCGTGCTCGGAGACCAGAAATCTCTACGATCAAATAAAGAACCGCAAAGAACGCCACGACATATAGCAGCTTTTTCTTCGGGCTGATCGACGGAGAGAGGTCCATGCTACCCCTACCGAATTGGTGCCACAGACGCGCTCTAGCTTACACTGCACTGTCCTCTTGCATGCCTTTTTGAGGTTCTCGACCCGTACCTCTCTGCTAGTTCGTCGGGCGGCCTGCGGCCGGCGTGGGGCCATACTCTTTCACCTTTTTTCTTTGTGCCGATTTCGCCCGATTCTATGATGAACCCCAAAATGGGATGAACCAAGTGGGAACAGCGCCATCGCTCAGTCCATTCCGCAGTATGGCAACGGGAGCCCCTGCCCCTTCTTCACGATGGGGTCTCCCTTCGCCGCTCACCTGGATTCTGCTCGGCGGGATCCTTCAGTGGATTGAGTATGCGCAGTACTACTTCCCCTTGGTCCTCCTCACCATTCCATCCCTCACCATGTGTGTCTACATCGCAGCCTGCGTCTGGGGATTGTTCGTTCGAGCTCGCACTTTCGGTCGGAGCCCATGGTGGGCGACGCTCGGCCTTGTACCTGTATTCGGCTTCATTACGTGTCTGGCCGTTCTGGGTCGTGGTCCCGAGCACTGGGTGCGGGAGCCTCGACCTCAGCGCCCCCTCCACAGACGCGTCCTTCATGGGGTGCTGATGTTCTTGGTGTGGGTTCTCGGCGTGACGGCAGTCGGCTCGTACATCGCGCTCCAGCCCCTGCAAGTGTCGAAGTACTCACCTGACCGAACCGCCCGCGTGTCGGTCCATGGGATCGGGTATGCATCCATCGCCATCCAGGAACGCTGGGGCATCTTTCTGATTTCACATCGTCATCTGCTAACAGCCCGGGATTTTGCGGTGGTCAAGAGGGCCATTTGGGCCAAAGACAGCTCTCGTTTTCTTCTGATCGGATCGGATTCGGATACAAGTTGGGATGTGAAGGTGCGGGTCCCCAACACAAAAGGGTGGTTCCTTGCGTTCTTTGTCATGTACGACCGTCCGTCCGATGTGCTCTGGTTCAATTCGAAGTATAGAGGGACTCTTCCAACCTTCACCCTTGCCGATGTCCAGGACATTGATTGGGCGGAGCCCTTTTCGCTTCATGAAGATTTGTAAGTTGGAAGTTCTACCGGGGGGCAGGACCAGGCGGAGTAGGCGAAGTGGTCCATACTGGTCGAAACCTTCTCACCGCTGTCCTGGTTGTCGCGCTCGTCGGTTGCCGGGCTGTGTGACCACGCCGCCGCGTCCGCGGATTCCCGATGCAATCCGGGGGCAGTTGGGGACCGTCGGGGTAGTCGAGGCTGATTCCCTGCTGGGGGTGGGGATCGATACGCGCGCCCACGCCGACCGGCGCGCGGCTATTGCAAGGACTCGATGTCGATGACGAAGCGGAAGCGGACATCCCCCCGAAGGACCCGCTCGTAAGCCTCGTTCACCTGCTGGATGGGAATGACCTCGACGTCCGAGGTGATGTCGTTGGCCGCACAGAAGTCCAGCATCTCCTGCGTTTCCTTGACCCCGCCGATGAGCGAGCCGACAAGCCGGCGCCGCCGCAGGACAAGGGAGAACGGCGCCAGGGGAATGCTCTGAGCCGGCGCGCCGACCAGGATCATCGTGCCATCGGTCTTCAGCAGCTCGAGAAGGGCGTTGTAGTCATGGGCCGCCGAGACCGTGTCGATGATAAAGTCGAACTGCCGCGAATGCCGAGAGAAGGCCTCGCCCCCGCCGGTGACGACGTAGTCCATGGCTCCCAGGCGCTCGGCCTCCTTGCGTTTGGCCTCTGAACGACTCAGCACCGTGACATTGGCTCCAAAGGCGCGCCCGAGCTTGACGGCCATGTGCCCGAGGCCGCCCAGCCCGACGACGGCGAGGCTGTGCCCCTTGCCAACGCCCCAGTGTCGCAGCGGTGAGTAGGTGGTGATGCCAGCGCAGAGAAGTGGGGCCACGCCCTCCGGCGACAAGGGCTGAGGAATCCGCAGCACGTAATTCTCATCCACGACGATCTGCGTGGAATAGCCCCCGTAGGTGGGCTGGCCCTTCTTGTCCCGGCCGTTATAGGTGAGGATCATACCCTCTTGGCAATATTGCTCGAGCCCCTGCCGGCAGGATGGGCAGGTTCGGCAGGAGTCCACAAAGCAGCCCACACCAACGGTGTCGCCTTCGCGAACTTGGTTCACGGACGCGCCGACCTGGCGGACGGTGCCGACGATTTCATGGCCGGGCACCATGGGGAAAATGCTGCCCCCCCACTCGTCGCGCGCTTGATGAATGTCCGAATGGCAGACGCCGCAATAGCGGATCTGAATCAGGACGTCATACGGCCCCACCGCGTGGCGCTCGAACCTACACGGCTCGAGGGGAGCTCCCGCTTTCATCGCGGCATATCCATTCGTGGGAAGCATGGCTTGCCCTCCTTGATTCACGATCGTTGAACCCACCCAGCGGGTCCCCTGCCCGGGCTCAGAAGCGGCCATACTGTAATACATCTCGTGCCCTTTCGTCAGCCTCCCTGGTCAGGAAAATGGGGGGTCCGGGGTCAAAGAAGGGGTGGAGCAAAGGAGGGGAGACCCTCTCTTCGGGTGCGCCTGCACTCTCCCAAACCGGCGGCACGGGCCGGTCGTTCGCTGATCTCCGCCATCTGGTAGAAATAGCCAGAGGACCCATGGTATTCAGTACGCGGTGAGCATAAGCTGAGCCGGGTAGCCGCCCTTACCAGGAGGTTGTGAGGATGAACACGAAGCGACGCATTCACGACGGGATCGCCGGCGCGGTCATTGCCTTGGGCGTCGCGCTCGGGTACTGGGTCGACCCGCTCTGGCTTCTGGTCCCGGGTCTCCTGGGCATCACGCTGCTGCAGAGCGGCTTCACCGGCTTCTGCCCGGTTTACTTCGTGCTCGACCGGACCTGCCAGGCGGAGACATCGGTGGAGAGCCAGAACCCGCAAACACAGTGAGCCCCGCGCTCCCCCACGGTCGCGTAAGCCTCCGCCTCAAGCGGCATCGGAGGCAGAACACACACGCCTGCCCTGCACATCCTCGCCCCAATCTCCCCCTCCACGTCCCTCGTGAGCGGCTCATCGGGCCTTGATCGACGAGGACGTCGAGCGTACTGTGCGGCGCACACGAGGTGGCGCGTCGAGGGCACGACCCAGCGATGGGCGAGGCCGGTACCGGGAGGACTTCATGAACACGAGTGGAGGAGAAGACCGGCGGACCGAGTGGTTTGTTCCCTCGGTTGGCCCGTTGAAGCTGCGGCTCTTCATCGGGCTTTTATTTCTCCCCTATACTGGCATGGTCCTGGCCTACACCGTGATCGGGTCGATGATGGCCGAGCAGATCTATTGGGATCGCGTCGGGGCGATTCTGCTGATCTACTTTCTCGCCCTGGGGATAGGGGGCCATGCTTTGGACGCCGTGGGCAGCAAAGGTCTGAAACCGTGGGGAACCGTCTTCTCGAAGCGAACGCTCCTCGCCCTCGCCATCGTATCCGTCGTGGCCGCGTACACTATCGGCATTTACTACATGGTGCTGTACACACCGCTGCTCTGGCTGATTGCAATTCCAGAGGGTTTCTTCCTCCTCGCCTATAATCTAGAGTGGTTTCACGGGCGCTTTCACACGGACGCCTGGTTCGGTTTGTCCTGGGGCAGCCTTCCGGTCCTGGCAGGCTATGTGCTGCAGACGAACCGCGTGTCGGTGGCGTCGCTCCTGGTGGCCGCGTCCATGGGTTTTCTGAGCCTGGTGGAGATCAAGGCCTCGCGGCCCTACAAGACCATGAAGCGCGAGCTCGGCTCGACCGGCCAATCCATCGCGAGCGAGCAGATGCGGTCGCTTGAATTCATTCTGAAGAGCGTCAGCGTGGGAGTCATGCTGCTGGGCGCCGGCTTTGTCGCCTGGCGGGTGATCGGATGAGCGCTCGGTTCGGACGGGACCGCACGAGTACAGGCCGTGTTGGCTAGGATGGAGACTGGAAAGTAGGAGCAGGAGTTTTTCTTGCCGTCACGATGGCGGACCCATAGGCGGTCAGGTACTCCGTCCGGATATCAGTAAACCCATTGTCGCGCAAGGCTTCGGTCAGCTCAGGCACCCACCGCGTCTCTTCGATGAGCGTCGGCAATCCAAAAAAGATCTCGCGCCACGCGGGGAAGAGCGGGCTCCCCAGACGCTGCAGCAGGAAGAAGTAAAGCCGGAACAGCCGTACCAAAGAGGCCTTGGGTGGAAAGGTGAAATCGTGCATGAGCAGAAGCCCGCCCGGCGTGAGCATGTCCTTCGTGCTGCGGGTCAGACTCTTGAGATCGGCGTACTTGGCCAGGTAGGACGAGACGACGCAATCGAACGGCGTCTCGGAGCGATAGTCCTCCGCGCGGCTTTGGACGAGCTCTACGTTACGCGTCCGCGTCCGGGCAATCTTGCCCCGCGCAATAGCTAGATACTCCTGCCTCAGCTCGACACCCACGACCAGGCAGCCCGGAAGCCGGTCCGCGATGGCCAGGGTCGAAATCCCCGTCCCGCAAGCCAAGTCCAGGACGCGACCGGCGTCCGGCGGAATGCAGTCGACGATCCGGCGCTTCCATCGCCGGTCGATGCCGAGCGTGGCCGCGTTGACCATCCAGTCGTAGGTCGTGCCGGTGCCGGAGAAGAACCGGTGCACGCGCTCGAGTCTTCGGTCGGGGGCAACCATGCCTGCGGGTGCTTGTAGTCCAACGCCGGCCGTCAGTCAACCGGATGGAGCATCCGTCGGTTGGGCAACGGCGCAGGTGATCCCATCGCCCGCTCGGCGGGCCGCTTCGGCGGCGACTCGTTCCCGGTGTCCATCCAATTCTGGCTGCATGAGCCAAGGGAAAACCAGTTCGTCACCCATGTTTTCCGTCGCATCGTGAGCTCGTGGACCGCGCGAGTGCAACGCTGTCCGGCAAGGGGCGTCAAGTGCCAGACATGGGCGTACCGGCGTACATCACCATGGAGCAGTCTGGTTTCCAGCCGGTGAAGTGAGATCCCTCGCGTTTCGACGACCATGTGAAGCTCGTCGAAAGACAAGGGAGGAGACCAGTACATGTCGGTCACGGCCCGGTTTTCCTGTCGGATCATGGACCGTACCCGGACCGGTGAGCAAACAGGCCCGTCCAGTTCGAGGCGTCGGTTAGGAGATGTCCGTGATAGTGGGGGGATCCAGGCAAGGTGAGAACGCCCGTGGCGACCCCGATGCCCTCGCCAGTGGGCTCGAGGGACATGGACTCGGTCGGCCCTGCTCCATGGGTGGCGGTGGCTAGGAACCACGCAAACAGGACGACCAGCATCATCGGCGGAGCCGCGCTCATCGGGTCTTTGCCGCAGCCCCAGCCGGTGCCTGGAAGGGAGGTCAAGTCGGAATGAGGTGGTGGTGGCCTATTCGGTCGCGCCGCGACGACGCTTTTTCGTTCCCTCTGCGGGACCGTGCCTCTCGACGCTCCGCGTGTCCTGGGCCACCGTTCGCGACCGCGCACCCTGCCCAAAGCCGCGGCTTGAGAGGGTGGCCACCTCGCGTCGGATGTCATCCATGGACAGGGCGGCGTGCTTATCGGCGGGGTCCGCCAACCCCAACGCCTGCCATCGAATTTTCGGCTTGCGGATGACTCGCTTGATCTTGTTCTTGCTTGCGTTGCCGGGCCAGCGTCCGCTGATCTTCATGAAATTCTCCCGTCTCGTGATCATCCGGTGTGATGAGTGCTCATGAACAACAGGATCACGTCACTGCGTCATGTTTGCCAGGCCGGTCCCTGCCAGACCAGATACGGCGGCTTTTTCATGTCTACCGCGGTTCCAGGGTACAGGCGTTGTGCGTAGCCAAAGGCGAGTTGCTGTGCCTCGAGACAGGTCGAGGCTGCCAGGTGATCCGTGACCATCCGGAGATCAAGGCGCTCTTTACCGTCCGTCGTGGCCACATACAGGCCGCAGGTAAAGCTGCCCTCCTTTGAGCACTGCGTGCTGATCAGCAACTGGGAGCCATCGGGAAACGTGGTGATGGGATCAACGTTCAGCTTCGCCATGCCGGCTCCTCTCCGCGACGCGGGGTTTGACGGCAGGAGGTGTGCTCCGCGGTTCGGGCGGTCTCTGGCTTGATACCCGGACCGCATTTTGCACGACCGTCCCTGCGTAAACTCGACTCGAATGCCGGCAACCAGATCTGGCCCCCTCCGAGTCCGGCATGTGACGCCCGGAGGGTCGGGCCGTAGGAGCGGGGGGACTGCGAAACCGGTCGCGAGGACGTCCAGCTCACCGAAGCGGAAGGGCCAGAGGCAGGGAAGTTACCGCGGCTCGAACGGCTTCGAAGCGTAACACGCCGCCCGGATGGTGTCAAAGGGGACAGGCGAAACCCGCATAGGCCGGAAAGCATGACGGCTGGCATGCGCAAGTGATCGTGAAATAAAGGGAAGATTGTCAGGTTGTGTCGGGTAGACTTGAGGGCAGGGAGCAAGTCAAACCCGGGACACCGCCCCGCTTGGCCAGGGACACATGATCGGCATTCTCATCCGCCTTGTCGTGCTGCTCTCCTTCCTGATCTTCTTCGGGTGGGTGGCCGGTGGGTTCTATCTCGACGCCTTCGTCAAGAAGGGCCTGGAACGCATCGGGCCGCAAATTACCGGCACACCGGTATCGGTCGAGCGGGTCAATCTCTCCCTCGTCCTGGGGCGGGGCCGGGTCCAGGGTCTCGTCGTCAGCAATCCGAAGGGCTATCACACGCCCAGCGCCTACTACGTCCCAAACGCGAGAATCACGTTCGATCCGACCTCGGTCATTCAGGGCAAGGTCATCATAGACCGAATGGTGCTGGAAGGGCCCGAGATCACCTACGAGATCAACTTCTCCGGCAACAACCTCGACACAATCAAGAAGAACGTCCGAGCCTTCAGCAGGAAACACGGAACGAAGCGGCACGGGACGAACCAGCAGGAGGCCGAGGGCGACCTCAAGTACGTGCAAATCAACCATTTCATCGTGAAGGATCCTAAGTTGAACGTGAGCGCGTCGATCTTCGCAGGTCGCTCGATGACGTTCGACATGGACGAGATCCACCTGCGCGACATCGGAAAAAGCTCGCGCGGGGCCACGATGGACAGCGTGGCGAGCCAGATCCTAGCCAGCACCGTGCGAGCCGTTCAAACGGTGGTCTCAACATCCGGCGAAGCCCTGACCAAGAATGCCCGGCGGGTCGATCGGACAGGGAACAAGAAGGGCATACGACGCGGAGGGGATGAGCGTGCGGCCCAGGGGTTGAAGGAAGCGACGGACTTCTTGGGCAAGGCTTATAAGTCCGTGAGTGACGCGCTCGGCAGTGTGTTCAAGAAAGAGAAGAAGCCCGCTAGTAAGTAACGTTTGGCTCCTCAGCGACGGGCTTTCAACCGAAGGCAGAGGGCACGGCGGCAGGCGTGCCCTCCATACTCGGTCTCTTACGGCTTGATGTAGACGTAGCCCTGTCGCTGCAGATCGGCGATCCGCTTGACCGCGACCGGGTGCTCCGTGGGTCGGAATCCCGCGACCAGCTTCTCCAGCGGAGTGCCGAAGAGCTTCATCGAGACCTGGCACATCTCGGCCTGGGCACCCCTGTCGATGATCATCTTGAGCTTGCCTTTCAGGTCCTGGTCGACGCTCTCTTCCTTGAAGAGCTCCAGCGCGGGGCCATGTACGACCAGCACGATATCGATCTTGTCCGGTCCGCCCTCCGCCTCGATGTGTTTGTTGATGAGCGCCAAGGCATACTTGGCGGTGGCGAGATCGTTCCCGTCCACGTGGTAGACGACCTTGACCTTGTCAGCGCCCGCCAGTGCAGATCCAGCGAGCGAGCCCGGCCCGAGCGCAAAGACGGCGACCAGCAGCGCAATCAAACCTGTATATGTAGTGAGTGACCTCATATCGGCCTCCATGAAGTGGAGAGGACTGCGGGAGCCGTACGCCCCCGGCGCTGCAGATTATCGCAGGCGACTCCCGCTCAACGCAACTGAGCCGCGTGCGAATCCGATGTCCCTGTGAGAGAAAGGGTTTTACTTCCGGACGCGGTTCGTTATAGTAACGCCACGATGCGCATGACCGACTGCTACCGCACCCAGACGCACACCTTCTCATTCGAGTTTTTTCCGCCCAAGACGGATGAAGGCGAGAAAAAGCTCTTCGAGACGATCGCCCAGCTGAAACCCTTGGCCCCGGCCTTCGTCTCGGTGACCTATGGCGCCATGGGCACGACGCGTGCGAACACGATCCGCATCGTAGAGCACATCAAGAGCACGATCGGGATCGAGGCGGCCGCCCATTTGACCTGCGTGGCTCACACGCGGGGACACATCGAACAGATTCTCGAGGAGCTGCATGACAAGGGTATCGAAAACATCGTGGCGTTACGCGGTGATCCTCCGAAAGGCGAACCCTCCTTCACGCCGACGGCGGACGGGCTGCGGGGCGCGCGGGAGCTGGTGGCGCTGATCCGGCGGCATTCGCGGCTCGGACAGGCCTTCTCCATCGCCGTGGCAGGCTATCCGGAAGGCCATGTCGAATGCCGGGACAAACGCCGTGACCTCGAATACTTGAAAGGCAAGGTCGACGAGGGCGCGGACGTGGTCATCACTCAGTTGTTCTTCCACAATCCCGATTACTTTGATTTCGTGGCACGGGCCCGTGCCAGCGGCATCACGGTTCCCATCGTGCCCGGCATTATGCCCGTGACACACGGCCCTCAAATCCAGAAGTTCGCTGCGATGTGCGGCGCGAGCATTCCGCACGAGATGAAGGCGGCCATCGAGCGCTTTGGCGGCGACCAGGCCGCCGTCGAGGCTTTCGGAATCGAGTACGCGACCAAACAATGCGCGGACCTCCTCGCGAGGGGGGCCCCGGGGCTCCACTTCTACACTCTCAATAAATCCAAGGCGACCCGCCAGATCTGCATCGACCTCGGCGTGTCGGCCCCTTCTCCAATCACGCCACCTTAGGAAAACCACGTGCGAATGCGCCGCCAGACCTCAGCGGTGAGGGGTATGGGGTGCGGGCAGATCTGGTTGTACGTCAGGCGTCCGGGGGCGGCTGGCGAGGGGTCTCGTCGTCCTGGTCCTCATCGACGGGTGTGACCATGAGGCTCGCACCGGGGACTCGATAGCGCTGGCCGGCCCAGAGTCCCAGGTCGAGGAGCTGGCATCGCTCCGAGCAGAACGGGCGCCATGCGTTCCCTTTCCATCGTGTTCGCTTCCGGCAGATGGGGCAGGTCATGTGGGCGATTCTACCACCGCGTGCGTGAAGGGTCGATGCCCGCCAGGCACGGCCAGCGGCGAGTTCAGGTCTCTATTCTCATCAACACGAAGAGCACAATATTCCGATGGACTTGGTAATCCCCAAGCCGTGTGAGGTGGTTGACGGATGGGCAGCAGGCGGACGCTGCCGATAGCGTAGAGCGAGAGTTTTGCCAGAAGCTTATCCGAAGGTTTTACGTGTGAGGCCTCACGCATTAGTGAGGTGAGAAGCATTGGCGAGACGCCTCATCATACACTCACTCCCCCCCTCTTTTTCAGTCAGGCCGGGCGATTCATCTTTTCCCTTTGGTCAGAGTCACGGGCCGATTAAAATCGCGTGAGCATAGCCACCCCAGCTCGCCGAGTCGCTTCCGGATTGGTCGGCTCGCGCTGAAATACGGGTTGGAGCCGGTCGCGGTTCGCGTCCGGGAACCCCTGTCGTAGCCGATAAAAACGACGCTCTTTGTGATGGTTAGTGACAAAATTTTGGTACCCAGGCATCGCTCACACTCGCCAGAGGAAGCAGTTGGTGAGGAATTCAACACGTTAGGACCATCGAATGTAGGCACCAGGCTTGCGTACCAGCAGGCTACCAGAGTGAAAAAGGCAAACCACTCGAGAGGGTGGGACGCAAAGCCAAGGGACCTACTGGGGAAGGATCTTCCCGGGTCAGCCTGGTTGCCACGCTGCACAACGGATGCACGGCAAAAGTGCGCCCATCCTTCGAGGATCGAGGGATGGGCGTTTGTGTTTTGGGAAGGCTTCTAGCGGACCGCGTCTGCTGACCCGAGTGGGTGCACCCAGGCTAATCAAAGAAAGGGCTCCGGTATGAACCGAACATATCGCAGACGGCTCATAGCAGGAAAAATTCCCAATCGCTTCTCGTTGACCAACCTTAACTTTTTTCTGTTCCTCTTCCTGATCTTCGGCGCGGCCCTCTTTGGTCCGTTGATGATCGGGATGGAGTTTGAGGCCTTTCCCTATTTCTTCGGATCGGAGGAATTGGCAAGCCAATATCTCCTATTCCAAAAACTTATCTGGCCGCCCGTCGTGCTCCTCTTCGTGATTCTCTGCGTGGGAACCGTCGTGTTCACCCACCGAATTGCCGGCCCGCTCTACAGACTGCGAAACGTTCTGAAAACGATCGCGGAGGGAAATCTGTCGGTGCAGGCCTCCATCCGCAAGTATGACTACTTGCAGGAAGAGGCCGATTGCATCAACGAGATGATCGCATCACTGCGAGCCAAAATCGTGGATATTGAAACGCAGCACCGGGCCGTGGAGGGTGCATTGCTCGAGGTGACGAAGTCGGCCACGAGTGGTTCGGACATGGCCCGGCAGCTACAGCGCCTGGAAACAGAGATCGACCAATTGGGAGCGCGGCTTCGTCTTTTCAAGACGGCGCCATAATCTGAGGCAGGGCGAGGGAGGTCGCTCGAACGTGCGCTTAAATTTCGGCTCGTTTAAGGAACGGCTGCCACCCGGGGACTCGTCCGGGTACACGCTTTTGGAGGTGATGACGGCGGTCGCCCTTATTTCAATTCTTGCCGGCCTCGCGATTCCCCTTTACACGGGCTATCTCGAAAAGGCCAGAATCAAACGAGCGATCGTAGAGATCCGTTATTTCGCGAAAGTGATTGACCTCTACCAGGACGATACGGGCACCTTGCCTTCGACGATGACGCTG
>JBFISJ010000066.1:0-12715 GCA_041608595.1 Nitrospiraceae bacterium | reverse complement strand
GATCGCCACCACGATCATGAGCTCGATGAGCGTGAAGCCCTTTTGGTTGGGTGAAAACTTCCACATGGCCTGGTTCTCCTCTGTTGCCGGACAAGGGACCCCACTGCCGTCATGCAGCCCGCCACGTCTTGGCGTCGGCTGCACAACCTTGTGGACATCCCGCCACTCTCGGAGCGCGACGGCCCGCGATCCAGCAACAGTTCGCGATTCGTCGATAACGGAATCCGAGGATTGATCAGCTGAGGTATTCGAAAACGGCGTGATCAGCTGGTGGGCACAACCGGAAGTTGCCGAGAGCTCGGCTCTCGTCGATCGACGCTGCGGATCATCCCCCGCCCGTCGAGGGGAGGCCGGCATGCCGACAGGCACGCGCGTCGTCTGGAGGGCTGTGGTGATGGTCTTCAAGATTGCATCCCGCTTCTACTTGGCAGCATCTTTGGAACCTGCATGGCTGCAATACGTCTAAGGTTGTGTCCCGGGCCCGGAAACTCCGGGCCAACGGTGGGAAAAGCATGAATCTTGCCACCGTTCTGTTTGGCCGACGAATGTCAAATTTAGTATAAGAATTCAGATACTTAGAATGATTTGGCAGAGAGACGGCACCGGCGGCCTGATCAAAAAGGGTCAATTTTTGTAAGAAAGGAACGGTTTTGGGGCCGATTACTAGCCGTGCGGTGCAGGCCTGACCCCACTACCTGAACCAGTTGAGGTTCAGCTCGAGCCGGGCGCCGATCACGAAAGCGTTCTGGATGGACGGGTCGGTGCCCGGATTGATGATGTACTGGATGTCGGGCTGGATGATGAAAGACTGTGTCACCACGAGGGAATGGGTCAGCTCGAGCGCGACCTCCTCGTTGTTGACCGGCAGGCCGGCGGTGCGCTGGGCGGACTTATAATCCGTTCCGTTTCGCGCGATGGCAAAGCCGAATCCGGTCTCGTCCTGATCGCGACCAGGGAACAACCCCCTGTAGACCAGCCCACCGCCGAAGTAGCGCGAGAAGCGGTTGACCTGTGAATCCCCGTAGCCGGCCTGGAGAAACAGAATGAGCCCCTGGTCCAGATCCCCAACCTGCCCCGGCTCCCGGTAGACCCTGTGCTCCGCCAGCCCGTAGAGGCCGTAGGTGCCGTCCTGTTTGACCGGGTTTCCGTTGATGTCTCGATCGTTGAGGTCTTCCAGCTCCGTCGTCAGCGCCCAGAAGCCGATCGCGTATTTTGCGCGATAATCCAGTTCGGCCGCGCGGCCGAGGCGGCGAAAGAGCAACCGGCGGGGACGTTCGGCCGGCACCACGTCCGACGCGTGGGCCTCGCCGTGTTGCTCATCCAGGTAGTAGGCCAGCTCGGTCGTGACCAGGATGCCGTCCTTGCTGTCCAGGGTGACCTGTGTGCCATGAATATCGCCCGGGTCGCCCGGTACCCCGTCGGCGACTACCGCGCGCAGCGTCAGGTTGTCCGTGAGCACGGCCTGGCCGCGCAGGCTCAAAGAAGTGGTAAAGGGAAAGGTCGAGACGCCGTTGAGTCCGGCCGAGGCAAGGATAGGGCCGGTGCCAAACGAGCTGTTCACAAACAGCTCGGAGGCCGAGCGGACCACATAGAACTCTGAGGTAATGTCATACAGGCCGGCGAGTATCGAGAACCGTTCGTCCAAAAAGTTCTGCTGGTACCAGGCTTCGAACAGCCTGAAGTCATTGGGGGCGGCGATGCTGCTGATCGTCTGCGCTTCTCCGATGTCATCGCCGCCGCCGTCGCCGTAGATTCCGAGACCGTAGACAAAAAACGTGGCCTCGCGCCAGCCGACGAGCTTCTCCGCGTCAATCGTCAGGAGCAGGTCAAGATCGCCGAATACGGCTGTGCGGTTCCGGACCCCGCCCGACGCGGTTCCGAGGAGGTCGATCGTGTTGACCGTCTCGAGGGTCAGCCCCTTGTTGTCGACCTTGTTGCGCAGGGTGTTCCACCGGTCGACGAATGTCTGGAGATGCTCGGCGGCCACCTGCGTGGGCAGGACTCCGAGGTATAAGATCGCAAGCAGATAAACTCCGGACATCTGTAGCGAGCGGTGTTTATCGTTCAAGTCGACTCGCCCTCTCGCTCATGGGAATGGGTGTGTGGTTCGGCGGTGCGCAGGATCATAGCGCTGAGGGTGATACACTCGCGGGGCGAGCGCCCGATACCCGAGCACCCGTGACCGATGGTTGGGCACTGAGTATAGCACGAAGTCAATCCGAGGAAAGCAGGGCGTCAAAACGGTTGTGGACCTCCTGGGGGGGGAGGAGACTCAAGGGGTGGGATCGCGCTGCGATCCGGTGCCTGATTACTTGGTCAGAGCGTCGCCTGCATGCGAAGCCCGTCGTGTCGCGGGGTGTAATAGCCGGGCAGCCGGGACGTGCCGCAAAAGCCGCGCTCGTCGAAGAACCTGAGCGCGCGGTCATTGGCGATGGCGACCTCGAGCGTCACGCCGCCGCAGCCCTGCCGTCTGGCTTCGGTGAGAAAGCGCCGCAAGAGGCGGCTCCCCACGCCGCGCCCCTGGTGGCGTGGGTCGACTGCCAGGCTGTCGAGCCGCGCACGTGGCGCCCGACCGCGTCCGACGAGCCCCGCCACGTACCCGAGCAAGGATCCGCCACGCATGGCGACGAAGCACAGCGCTCGCTCATTCCGGACATAGGTCTTGAAATGCACTTGCATGAATCGATGCGGAGCATAGTAATCGAGGAAGCAGGCCTGCTCGAGGTCGAACAGCGCCCGCAGGTCTGCCTCGGTCGGCCGGCGAATATGAGAGCGGTCGTTCGGCATGAGAGCGTTGCGCGAGTCATTCCACGCGCACGTCGGCGCGCGTCCAGCACGCATCGTCCAGCGCTTCGCTACGAGGATCGAAACGCAAAGCCCACCACGACGGGATAGTGGTCCGACCCCACGGAGGGCCCCGTGTGTTTGTCCAAGATCATCAGGTCGGCGGAGTGCAGGACATGGTCGATGGGAATCAGGAACATTGGCATGTGCACGGGCCAGGTCGGGTAGAGGCCACGGCCGGCCGACGAATCGTGCAGCCCGCTGTCATCGAGGAGTTGCTGGAAGTGAGTAGACCAGGGCGACACATTGAGGTCGCCGAGGATCAGGACCGGGGCGGATCTGTTGGTCAACAGCCCCGGAAGAGCGGCGAGCTGCTGGTTCCGCATCCGTGACTGCCCGGCACCGATGGGGGGGAGCGGGTGGGTGGCGATGATCGTGAGGCGACGATCGTGGAGCTGGACCTGCGCACGAATGGTCGGGCTGTCGGGCCTGCCGATCGCGATCACCTCCGGATCGTGCAGGGGAAACCGGCTGAACAGCGCGATCCCGAAATGACCCTCCCGCGGTTGGCGCACGCGATAGGGGTAGCGGTCGTGCAGCGGCTCGAGCGCGTCGAGCCAGGCCTGCGTCGTCTCTAACAGAACCAGGAGGTCGGGATTCTCTCGTGTGATGAAGTCGCGCACCGCGAGGTGGCGTGTGTTCTCCGCTTCGACGTTGATCAGAAGTGCGCGGTAGGCCGGAGGGTTCGCCTGCGCGCTGGGCATCCCGGCGTAGAAGGGCGCGATCGTTCCCAGATTGAGCACGGCGAAGGCGGCCAACAGACCGACCCAGGTCCATCGACCCGCATACGCCAGCACGGGCATGACGAGCAGCAACGCCAGCACGTACTGGACGCGAAAATGCGAAAACAGATCGAAAAACCACCAGAGGGGACCGAAGAAACCGAGGAGGCTCGACAGGCTCACGAGCAGGCCCGCGGCGCTCGCCAGGCCGGCCAGGCTGACGCCAAAGGACGGCGTGCTCGCGGTCTTGAGCGTCTCAGTCAGCATGACTTCGGAGACTCCATGCGGCCGCTCGCGACCGGTGGAGACGGCGCCCCTTTTTGACTCGTGCAGTGAACTCTTCGATCGGCCTTTGTAACATAATGAAACTGCTACTTTATCCGCCTGCGCTACACTCTGTGTCGAGGTCGGACGGCCACGAAACCGTCAGCCACCATCTATGCGCGCCGCCGCCACAAAAGCAATCCCTCGAATGGTTGCCCTCATCACCATTCTGGCCGCCCCGGCGGGCCCGGCACTCGGTCAGCCCTCATCGCCTGATGCGCTCTGGGCCTGTACACTGCCCGACGGCTCACTCGTGTTCTCGGATCGCGAGTTGACCGGGGAGTGCCAACCACTCTCCGATCTCCCCGATTTGCAACGGCTCCCCCCCAACCTGGATCAACAGCCCGCCGAGCCGCCCGTCGAAGAACCAGAGGCTGCCGCCCCGCCAATGCCCGTGCCGGGGCCCATTCCAGGTGGGGCCCGCCGCATCGATCCGCCTGGGAACGCTGTCATCAAAATCAGCAACATCACGGCGATTCCAAATTTCAACAGCGCGCTGGGGATCGCGCATTATCAGGCAACCATGTCCCTAGAAAATGTGGACTCGACCTGGACGGCTGAGAAGGTTTGCATCGATGTGCGCTTCCATGATCTCAACCGGATCTTTGTGGATGTCCATCAAATCGGATGCCTGGAGGATCTGAAACCCTTCGTTCCCAAAACTCTGACGGTGAGCTATACAGGAATCGTTCCCCCGCGGCTCGTCCCGATCGAGGCGGAAGCCGAGGTGGATTACGTAAAGTGGACCAAGTAAGGCCGCGCCGCGAGAGCCCCTAGTTTCGAAAAGCGGCACCGCCCGTGCGGAATTGAACGCACAGGGGATCACAAAATGGTCGCAAGCTGAAGGAGAACAGCCTCGTTGGCGCCGCCCGAGCGCCGAGGCCGAGGTCCGATTCTTGCTCGAGTTGGAATTTGGTCGAGCTGCGGGAAGAACCCCCTGAGCCCGACCAGGGTCTTTGGGGGCGGGAGCCATTGGATAGAAGGACGCGATGAAAAAACCACCGGGCAGCACGCAACCCTTTCTCATCGGCATGGGGATCGGGCTCCTCCTGGGAGTCCTGATCCTCGATATTGTCTTGCCCAGCGGTGTCGTCAGCGGGGTGGTGTATGTGTCCCTGGTGATGCTGTCGCTGGCATCCGACAAGCGCACCTTGACCTTCCTCTCCGCCTTCGCCTTTACCAGCCTCGTCGTCTACGACCATTACGAGTATGTGGTCGCGATCCAGGACCCGCAGGACATTGCGTGGGCCATGCTCGGGCGCCTCACCCTGCTCGTCACTGCGATCTGGGTCCCGTTCTTCGCCGCCCTGGCCACCAAGACCGTCCAGGAGCACGACGAGCTGGTCAATACCCCGTTGCACCTCTGCCCCACCTGTAAGAAGATTCGGGATGACAAGGGAAGCTGGACGAAGGTCGACGAGTTCATCCAGCAGGAAATGGGGCGCGAGGCCGTGGCCGGCATGTGCCCCGGCTGTCGCTCCAGGTGGGCGGCGGGCCAAGCTGGGTATCATCACTTATAGAGCTCAGGCCGAAGGCTTCAGCCTACAGGGTTGTACCTTCCCTCCCGTCCTTTAACCCTCCCTCGTTCCGATACTGGGGCATCCCAGCACCTGGCCATCTCGATTAATCTTGATTTGGTAGTAACTTACAGGCATGGTTGACTCAGGAGCACCCCAGCCGCCGCGTCGGGGAGCTTCTCTTGCATAACAGGGCGGGGTGCCGTTCGGTGGCGGCTTGGAAGCCTGCCTCTCGGCACTGGACCGATCCCGGAGACACCGGCATCGCAGCCTGGTTTTCAGCCTATGAGGTGAACCATGCGACCTCTCACACAGATATTCACCTTCGCGTTGCTCTGCCTGCTCGGGGCAGCCACCACCGCGCTCGCCAGCACGGATGCGCCGCTCGCCATTACGGATGCCACCTTTACCGACTCGGTGTCTGCCCGCGAACCCGGCGATCGCCTCACGTCCTTCACTCTGGGGGAGGAGGAGTCATCACGGCTCTGGTTCTGGTTTCGCGTGGAGTGCGGGGACGCCTGCATCCGCGAACCGGAAGTGACCCCCGACATTCCCATTTACGTGAAGTGGGCGCACCGCGAGGGCGACACGTTCGTTGTCCGTGACACGATCCCGCTCACGGTTCGGGGAGTGCAATGGCGGGCGTGGACCTACAAGGAACACCTGGCACCGGGGACCTGGAGGGTCGCGGTCTTCACCGAAGAGGGACCGGTATGCCTCCACGACCAATGCGAGTTCACGGTCCAGGTCGGCGAGCAAGCCGTTCGCTCTGTGGAGGCCGACGCGGCTCCGACGGGACAGACGGAACCGGTGGGCTCCACCCCCGATCCCGATCAGAGCGGGGCCCTGTCGAGTCCTTGATCCGGCGCGTCCGCTTCTTGTACCCTGTGCCCTTCGTCTTTGTGGCCGTGGTTTCGTCGTAACGAGCCGGCCATCGGGAGGGGCATCATGGAACAGGAAGAGTTCGATAAGCTCGGGTACTGGGAAAAACAGGTGGCCTGCTCCAAGCTCTGGGCCGAGCTGGCGACGCCGATCTTTACCCCTCGCGACAATACAGGACGCATCCCCATCCAGGCGCAGGTGCGTAAGACGAACTGGCCGGGGCAGTGGATCTACACCGATGTCGACGGCTACAAGGTCGTTGAGGACATGGAAGTGGAACGCTGGACCCTGGTCCCTCTGCAGAGATAAGGCCAATTACCTCCTGAGTGCAGACTCGAGCCTGACAAGCTCGCTCACGATCGCCCGGAGATTCTGCTCGACTCCCAGGCCGGCGCCCGCCCGGCGAACCTGAACCTCTCCCGAGCTGACCGCCATTGTGCCTAGCGGCACCGTGCCGAGCCGCGCGAGCACGATCGCTTCCCGCAAGGACCGCACGGAACGGAGTGCCGCACCGGTCACGCGCGGATCGATTGGGCGCCTGCCGAGCTCGACGAACCGGTAGGCCCGCACCATTCGGACGGGTGCCGGAAAGCCGACGGCGTAAGAAAGCGACCGCGTCAGGAGGAGCCTGGCCGCGGGGTGCACAACCGGGTTGCTCAGGAACGCTCGCAAGACGCCGCTCACGGTTTGGACGGCCCGCTCCCGTGCCGCAGCCATGGCCCGCTCGACCGAGCGGCCGACCCTCGCGAGGGTCGCCGCAGCTTGAGGGACACGGGGGTCGATGGATGTGTCGCCCCGCACGACCTCCGCCACTTTCCCCACCAGGTCCGCCCGCCGTACCAGCTCGCTATCGCCGGCAACATCGTCGCCGCGAGTCCGGACCGTGTCCTCGCACACCGAGGCAATCACCCGGTGACAAACCAGCGTGCGGTCAAGACGGAACAGCACCAGATCACCGGCTTCGACGGAGTCGGGGGGAAGGAGGCGCAGGACGTCGCCCTTTCGAAGGGCGGGAAACATGCTCCACCCCGTCACCCGGAGGGTGAAGGCCCCTCCGACCCAGGCCAGGTCGTCACCGACGAGGAAATCCGTCAGCGAAAGCGTGTCCCGGTAGTGGCCGGGGGCGAGTGTCTGAATCATGACGTGGGTGAAAAGGAACGCTTACACAGCGACGAGACGATGTGCCAGGCCACGCCAGGGATGCGACTCAGCAACGCGAAGACCCGCATGAGGCGCAGCCAAACGTGGCGGCTCGCGGCTCGAGTCCCGTAGCGGTAGTGGAGGAACGTCGAAGAAGGGAAGAAAGCGCGGGACAGCCACTGCCATTTCTTCAGGCCGGGTCTGGTCAGAAACAGGAGAAAGAACCCGGTTCCGTAGACAAACCGCTCGGTCACGACCTTGTGAAGCAAAAAGGCCATGAGCCGTTCCGACAACACCTGGGGCTCCAGGTGGTGCAGGACCGCCTCCGGAATGTTGCACAGGCCCTGCCTGGCGCGGGCGTAGGACAGGCCATGGTGAAGGGGCACTCGAAGGCCGTTTGCCTTCGCCTCGGCGATGATGAAGTCCCAGTTCAATTGCTCCTTTTGGGTGAGCAAGGCCAGGTCATTGGCGAACCGAGGCGAGAGTGCGGCGCGATGCACGACCGTGTAGGCGGTCAGGTAAATCAGCAGATCCTCCCCGCTCATGACGGAGACCCGCTGAGTCCCGATCTGGCGGCTGATCGACCGCTGCCAGAGATTCTCCAGCGCGTCCGTCCCGTCCAGGTACCAGATCGACGTCACCAAATCCAGCGTGAGTCCGTCGGGGAGACTGTACGCGGGGTTTCCGTCGACCTCCTGGTGGTAGCCCAGTGCGGGGAGAATTTGATCGATCACCGGCAGGTCGCGCTCGCGGACGAGCAGGTCGACGTCGGCGATCGGGCGCAGCCCACGAACTCCGTAGAGGCGTGAGACGAGGTCCGCTCCCTTCAGGAGCACGAAGTCGATTCGGTTCTGTTTGAACGCCGCCGCGGTGCCGCCTAACTGCGCGAGTGCGCGCTGGTTCAGCCGGCTGACACGCGCGTAGCTCTCAAACAGGTTGTCGAGGGTCGAGGAGTTCATGCACGTGTTTCTCCAGCCGCGCGAATTCCTTGAAGTGTGGAAGGCAGCGGCTCATGTCGCCCGTCTCAAGCCAGGCATCGCTGGGACCCTGCTTGCAATGAAGTCGGACGTCGCAGCGCGGACATTCGTAATGGTTGTTCGGCTGCGCGTCGTCCACCGTCCGTTTGAGCACCTCCCAGCCGTCTCGCAGGGTCCCGCTTCGTAAATCATATTTCGGCATGGGAAAGGCGACGCAGAGATTCATCTCGCCGTAGGGCGTCACGGCGAATCGATTCCGGCCGCACGCGCAGGAGATGAAGGCGTCGGTCATTGCGCAGGCCGCATCCGCCCTTGAGATAGTCGTATGTCCGATCAGGCTGTTGTTGATCTCGACCTTTTGCTTCGGGCTCAACCGGTGCGCGAGCGGCGCCAGGTTGCCGTCGGTGCGCGGCATGATGTCTAGGCAGTACTGAAACTTCAGGCCAAGACGCTCGACGAGGGCCCTGGCCTCGTGCACCTCGTGGACGTTGTCCGTCATCAATGGCATGCGAACGACCACGGGCAACCGGTGTGACGCCGCGTGCTCGAGGCCGCGGACGAAAGGCTCGTAGGACCCTGGCACTCCGGTGACCCGTTCATAGGTCCCTTTCGTCGCCCCGTAGATCGAGACACCGATGGTCTCGCAGTCGATCTCCTCCAGCGCGTCAGCGACAGTGGCGGTGAACTGTGTCGCATTGGTGAGCAGGCTGACCAGGAATCCGAGGCGTCGGGCCTCGTGAAAGATCTCGAAGGCGTCGGGTCTGACAAGCGGCTCGCCTCCGCTGAAGGTGACCGTGACGATGCCCATGTCGGCGGCCTGCCGGAGGATGACGAAGGCTTCTTCGGACGACACCTCTTGGGGCACGGCACGGTGCGTGGGGTTGTAGCAATGGACGCAGCGCAGGTTGCACCCGTAGGTCAGCTCGAAGGTGAAGCCCTCCGGCGCTCGCTTCTCACGCGATCGCGTCGCGAGCTGATCCAGAAACCGATCGCCATGGGCGGTCTTCATACGACCCCCACCGCCTGGGTTGTCGCAGTCGATCGTATCAGGAAGTCGGCCACGCTCGCGTCCTTCAGGAAAGCCAGGTCGGTGCAGTCGATCCGCTCCACGAGATCCCCGATCGTCGACAGTGCGCCCTGCATCGCCTCCTGGTCCCAATGCGGCAGGAAGCACTGCTGCAGGAGGAACTGGCTCACCGCCATCGGGCTCATAGGTTTGCGCTCATGGCGGCGCTCACCATGTCGGATGCAGAAGAGCCGCGTCAGCCGGCCGTTCCGGTTCAGCGCATGGAGGCTGTCGCCAACCCACGGTGTGCCGTAGAGAAAGAACTCGGCGCCACCCCTCCTGATAATCGTGCGCTCGTCGCTCAACACACGGGCTCCCCGGCTTGCCAGCAACCCAGACATCGTTGATTTGCCTGCGCCTGAGTGGCCGGTGAAGACCCACCCCTCATCCTGCATGAGGACGCCGGAGGAGTGGAGCAAGAAGCCACCCTCCCGGCCGAGTCGGGTGAGGAGGCAGACCTCGGCAAGGGGGTTGAGGACATGCATGGGCAGCCAGCCCGTCGCGCCGCGAAGTCGTCGTTCGAGGAGCCAGACGTCGATGCGTGAGTAGTCCTGCGAGATGATCGAGCGTGAGCGGGGAGCCCGCGTCTTCGTGTCCAGGGCCTCCAGCACGAAACCGGATTCTCCTTCGAAGAGTCGCCAGAGGCCGTGGCAGGAGTCGAAGAGCAGAGCCCCGTGCTTGACTTGCGGAAGCTGCTTGACGACATGAATGTTGAAGTGGAGATCCGCTGGGTCTTCGGTGCCGGTCAGGAAGGGTTCGTACGGTTTCAGGGGCCAGCTCAGGCGAGTGCCGTCCGGCGTGGCGGCAAGTCGGAGTCGATAGCCACCGATAAGCAGGTTAACGCTCATCTTGAACTATCCAGATCAGGATGGCCGAGCGCCGCTGTCGGACATGCTCGCACTTGAATGACTCTTGCAGGAAAGCACGCGACACGTGGTCATCATGCCATTGGCGACGTTTGTCGTCGTCAGGCTGCAGGCGCTCAACACAGCCTGATCTGGTTTCAGCTCGACCCGGAAGATCTCAGGACGTGTATAGGCTCGCTTAACTTTCATGAGTCTCCCCTCGCGACGAAAGGCCCGGTCCGGGGCCAGCCAGGTTCATGCTCCCGGCACATCATCCCGGATCCTGAGCGGATGAATGAGTGGTTGCTGCAAGGCACGTTCCGCCCGTGCCAGCGCAACATCGCAATTGTATGGGATCGGCGCCTCAGCCTCTCCCATCTCCCAGCGGGCATCGGTCGGTTTTTTGTCACAAAATGACAGAATGTTACAGGTCTTGCAGGGGGAGTCCGTGGTGTAACGGAGCTCGCGAGTTTCAGAAAAAACCTTCTGAATAGCCTCTCCCAGTGAGTAGTCCCGCAGGGACACCCGCCGCTCGTACTGCAGCGTGCACGTCCCCAGTTCGCCCCAGGCATTGATATGGATCGTGCTGGTCCCACAGCCGCAGCGATAAAGATGGTCCGAAGTCGGCTCGGAGAGAGGGCAGTCGTCGTTATCTCCGCCCGCGCGTTCCCCACCCTGCGTCGATTTCAGCATGTCCTCGATGGCGCTTACATCCTCCGGTGCGAGGCGGTAGGCCAGCGACGAGCAGTCCCCATTCAAACGGGGTGACAGGGACGTCGTATAGCCGAACTGCTGGCCGAAGGACTCGACAAACCGCTTGATCTCGAGCAGCTCGTCTTTGTTCCAGTTCATTGCCTTCGTCCTGAAACAGAAGGGCAGGCCGCTTCTCCTGAGCAACTCCATGCCCTTCAGGAACCGTTTGAACGACCCGGGAACCTTCGTGAACCAGTCGAAAGCTTGCTCGTCGACCGAGTGACATGAGATGTCGATGGAGAAGGGCGGTGACATCTTCAGGCGCTCGATGATGGCCTCCGTCAACACCGTCCCATTGGTATAGAGCTGCAGGAGAAATCCTTTGCTGTAGGCCTCGTCGTAGATCTCGAAAAAGTTCGGGTGCGTCAAGATTTCGCCCCCCGACAGGTTGAGCCAGAGGATTCCCAGGTCTTTCATGTCATCGAGTAGGCGCACGATTTCTTCGCAGGTCAGCTCACGCGGAAAGTACTCGCGCGCGTTGTAAGGATCCGTGTAGCAGTGCACGCAATGGAGGTTGCAACGGTAGGTCAGCTCGAGCTGGGCCTTGATCACGCGGTCAGCGGAGGCGGCCCGCTCATGCGCCCTTCGACTGAAATCCCGGTAGGCCAGCGGACGTATCGCCTGCGACTCACGCATGGTGCCGCTCCACGTGAACGAGCCCCGGTGTAGCAGGTGCTTTCCATGCGCAGGGGAAGGACGGCAGGTGGTGGTAGAAGCCGTCTTCAAACGACCCGGTCCGGAGGTCGTAGCTCTGCTGCCGATTTCCAGAGCAGAGCTGCAATCGGCCGCAGGGATCGATGTGGAAGGTTCGCAGGCCGCTCCGGCAGGCCGGCGGCTCCTGCGCGGCTCGCTGGCAGGCTTCCCGCCAGACCTGGGGATCCTGCCGGTTGAGCTCGGCCAGCTTCTCCTCCGAAAGGCCCCAGCGCATCGGCGCGCGATTTCCGTCCAGCCCGGGGCGCACCTCCTCGCCCAGCTTGAACGGGATCGATCCCAGACGCTCGACATATCGCTTCATTGGCAGGATCTCGTCTTTGTTGAGGCTCAGCGCGGTCGCCTTCAGCACCAGCGGGACCTCGCGCGCGCGCAGGAGCTCGATGGCGGCCATGCACCGGTCGTAGGATCCGCGCCCTTGCGTCACCTGCTCGAACGTCTGGTGAGTGAGTCCATGGAGGCTGATCTCGACCCGATAGGGCGGGGAGTGCGCCAAGCGATCGGCAACGGCTTCGGTAATCAGCGTGCCGTTGCTGAAGATCGTGACGAGAAAGCCTTTGCGGATCGCGTAGTCGTAAATGTCGAGGAAGTCGGCGCGGGCGAAGGGCTCGCCACCGGTGAAGCACAGCTCGACGCAGCCCGCGTCCGCAAGCTCGTCGAGAATGCGACGCACGTTCTCTGTGGGGAGCTCCTGGTTGACCAGGTCAGCGCGGTTGAAGCAGTCCGTGTAGCACATGACGCAGCGCAGGTTGCAGCGCCACGTGATCTCCCACTGGCAGGTGTATGGGAACCGAGCCGGAAGGCGGTCGGCAAATTCTTGAGCCAGCATGCCTCACCGATGGACCGGGTGGATCGCCTGGATGCTCAACAGGTCGTTGACCAGTTCCTGCACGTCCCGCTCGATCTGTTCTGGCGGAACCTCGTAGTCTTGCAG
>JBFISJ010000065.1:0-12723 GCA_041608595.1 Nitrospiraceae bacterium | reverse complement strand
GAACGTGACAGCCAAGGATGTGAGATCCGGCCAGATGCAGTCGATCGAGGTGAGGCCGTCTTACGGGCTCAGCGACGAGGAAGTCGAGCGGATGATTGAGGACTCCTTCAAGTTCGCGGCCGAGGACTTGAAGGCGCGCCAGCTCATCGAGTCGCGGACCGAGGCCGACGCCATTCTCCGTGCGACCGAAAAGGCGTTCGAGCTTGGCGGCACTCTGATCGGCGCTGAGGAGACGAAGACGATCAAGGCGGCGCTGTCGGCGCTGGAGGATGCGAAGGGGAAGGACGATCACCGTGAGATCCGAGCCCGCATCCAGGACGTGGAAAAGGTGACGCACCACCTCGCCGAGGAGCTCATGGACAGCTCCTTGAAGCAGGCGCTGCAGGACAAGAAAGTATCCGACGTGAGCTGAAGGATACCGCGGCGATGCCGGCCCGGCCGCACAAAGCCAGCCGGCAACGTGGAACCGACCGGAGGCATGGATCATATGGATTTGACCTGGAACGATACGGAAGATATTGCCATTCAACTGCACGAAGCCCATCCCGACGTTGACCCCCTGACCGTGCGCTTCACGGACCTACACGCCTGGATCACTGCCCTGCCGGAATTCAAGGACGACCCCAAGAAATCCAGTGAGGGCGTCCTCGAAGCGATCCAGATGGCGTGGCTGGAAGAATACAAGGACGCACAGTCCTAAACGCCCCGCCGAGGAGGCGCGTCCTTTTCTCCCCCTTACGGTTTCTCCTCCGTCATGCCCGCGCAATCCCCGCCTGTGCAGGGGAGAACCCAGTTTGCGCAACAAGATGGATGCCTGCTTCCGCAGGCATGACAGAGGGAGAAGTAAAAACCTCTAAAAGGCTGCCAGGTCCTGCGGGGATGGTGTGAACGGCGTGGTGCGCGTCGAGGAATCGTCGTAGTCGTCAAACTTGTAAAAGTCCGTGGGTAGAATGCGCAGCGGCGCGGATTGTTTCGGTTCGGTACCGCGGGCGAAAATCTCGACCGTGCCATGCCCGTCTTCTTGGGACGGCAGGAGACCCGTCTCGGGATCGATCCGAACAAAGAGGATGTCGTCCGGGATCTCGAACGGCATCACGGGAAGCTGCTTGAGCGCCTGCTGCATAAAGTCGATCCAGATCGGCAGCGCGGCGCGCGCGCCGGCCTCCCGATCCCCCAGCGTCCTGCGATCGTCGAACCCCACCCAGACCCCCACGGCGAGGTTGGGCGTGTAGCCCACGAACCAGGCATCGGTGAAATCGTTGGTCGTCCCCGTTTTGCCGGCGACCGGCCGTTCGCGTTTGATCACGCGCGCGCGCTGGCCCGTGCCACGCTGGATCACATCCTCCAAGATGTTCGTGATCAGGTAGGCCGTCTCCTTGGAGACCACCTGCTCCGGCTCGGGCAGCATCTGGTACAGCGCCTCCTCATTGATATTTTCGACCCGCGCGATCGTGAAGGGCTTGTACCGGTAGCCATGATTGGCGAAGACCCCGTACGCAGCCGTCAACTCCTCCAGGGTGATGCTGGAGGACCCCAGGGCCAGCGACAGGTCTTTGTTCAACGGGCTCGCGATGCCAAGCGACTGGGTGAAATTGGTCGCGGTCTTGACGCCGATGCGCTCGAGCAGGCGCACCGTGGCGAGGTTGCGCGAGTGGATCAAGGCTTCGCGCAGGCTGATCATACCGTAGAACCGTTTCTCGTAATTCTCGGGCTTCCAGATCTTGTGCGTTTCCTCGTCCTCGAAGACGACCGGGGCGTCCAGCAGCATCGTGGCCGGCGTCAGGCCTTGTTTCAGGGCGGTGGCAAAGACGAGTGGCTTGAAGGCCGAGCCCGGCTGGCGGTGCGCCGAGATGGCCCGGTTGTACTCGCTGCGGAGAAAGTCGTACCCACCCACCATGGCCCGCGTCGCGCCGTTTCGGGGATCGATCGCGATCAGAGCCCCCTCGACCACCGGCGTCTGCTCCAGCCGCCAATGCACGAGTTCGTTGTCGACCTGCTTGATCGCCACCTCGATCACATCGCCCGGTTTGAGCAACCCTTTCACGGAGGGAACCGTGACCGCGTCCTTGCTGGGGTCCGGTCCCTTGAGGACGCGTCGTGCCCATTCCATGTCTGAAAAGGCGAGGCGTCCGACCGTCGAGCCCACGAGGATCTCGGCGTACTCCCTTGCGATCTTGGTCACCACCCCCTCGATGATCTCCCCCGGCTCGGGCGGCTCCTCCTCCAGATCCCTGGGCGCCGCGAGCAACGCCGCAAGCTCTTCCTGCGTCAGCGTGCGGACGGGACCGCGCCACCCTTGCCGCTTGTCGAGTTGAAGGAGGCCCTTCTCCATGGCGGCCTCGGCCACCCGCTGCATCTCCGCGTTCAAGGTGGTGAAGACCTCCAACCCACCCGTGTACACCGTCTCCTCTCCGAACATGCCGACGAGCTGCTGGCGGACGTGCTCGATGAAATACGGGCCGATATCCCTCGACTCGGGCCGGCGCGTCGTCACCGGACGCTCCGCCGCCTCCTGCCGTTCGGCGGCCGTAATGAACGCGGCGGTCTCCATGCGGGCAAGCACGTGATCGCGCCGCCGCTTCGCGCGCTCGGGATTGCGGAAGGGCGAGTAATTATTCGGCGACTTGGGCAAGCCGGCGAGCAGCGCCGCTTCGTCCATCCTGAGCTCGTCCAGCCGCTTGCCGAAGAAGGTCTGCGCGGCGGCGCGCACGCCGTAGGCGCCGTGTCCGAAGTAGATCTGATTCAGGTACATCTCCAGGATCTGCTCCTTCGTCAGCCGGTTTTCGATCCGGTAGGCGAGGATCAGCTCCTTGAGCTTTCTCGTGTAGGTCCGTTCAGGCGACAGGAACAGGGAGCGCGCCAGCTGCTGCGTGATCGTGCTCGCGCCCTCGACGCGCCCGCCGCGACGGAAGTTGGTCCAGGCCGCTCGGAAAATGCCAATGACGTCGAGACCGGGATGCTCGAAGAAGCGCGCATCCTCGACCGAAATGACGGCCTGGATGAGCGTGTCGGGGATGTCCGACAGCGGTGTCAGGAAGCGCCGCTCGATGTAGAACTGACCGATGACCTGGCGATCGTCCGCGTAAACGCGGGAGACGATGTTCGGTCGGTGCTCGTCGATGGCATGGAGATCGGGGAGGTCGCGGGAAAAATACCAGATAAGGCCGCCCCCCGCGGCTCCCCCGAGGATGGTCATCAGGCCGGTCACGGCCAGGGCGATCTGCCACCCGTGCCAGTGCCGCACCGGGGCCCGGAGCTCGACGAATCGGTCGCTGAATGGCATCGAATGGGTTCCTTCGACGAGGACGTCCGCGTTACGAGGAGGTGGGATGCTACCGATCACATTACAATGCTGCGGACCAAAACTCAAGCGTCGAGCGGTTGTCGGGCAGTCGCACGTGACCTGGTCTGCACCGGGAGCACGGCGTGGCACGCCCTATATTGGTTGTTCTCCCACCCTCCATAGGGTATACTCTACCTCGACGCCCACCCGTGGGCGTCTTTTTTTGTGCCCCGTAGCCGTTCCTGACCTTCCCTCCTTACAAAGGAGGGGCTGGGGGAAATAGAGCGATAAGAAGATCGAGCTGACCGACGACGTATACTCACCTATTACCTTCTATCCCACCTCGCCTTCCGCCTTCGCCTAGGCTTCGGCGGACGAGCCCCTTACAAAGGGGAGGAACGGACACGGAATCAGGGAAGTAGACAATTAGCAGGAGCCACATGGAGCAGCCGACAATTCAGAATCCACTCCCGGAGGCGGCGGGAATGTCCCGACGACGGACTCTCCGCAACATCGCCCTCATCGCACACGTGGACCACGGCAAGACCACGCTCGTCGACGCGATCATGCGCCAGACGCACGTGCATCGAAAGATCGACGACATGGGCGAACGCATCCTCGACTCGCTCGACCAGGAACGAGAGCGGGGCATCACCATCCGCGCCAAGAATGCCAGCGTGACCTACAGGGGCGTCAAGATCAATCTGGTGGATACGCCCGGACACGCGGATTTCGGCGGTGAGGTGGAGCGGATTCTCCGGATGGTCGACGGCGTCCTGCTTCTCGTCGATGCGAAGGAAGGACCAATGCCGCAGACGACCTTCGTCCTCCGGAAGGCCCTCGCTGCCGGGCACCGTGCCATCGTCGTCATCAACAAGGTCGATCGTGCGGATGCGCAGCCGGACGAGGTCCTCAACCGCACGTTCGATCTGTTCGTGCACCTCGGCGCGACCAACGAGCAGCTGGACTTTCCAATCGTCTACACCTCGGCCATCAACGGGACCGCCACGCTGGAGCTGAGCCAGCCCGGGACGGAGATCGGGCCCCTGCTCGACACCATTCTCGAACGGATTCCGCCGCCGCTCATCCGGGAGCATGCGCCGCTGCAGCTCCTCGTCCTGGCCCTGGCCTACGATACCTACAAGGGCACGATGGCCATCGGCAAGATCACGGCGGGCTCGCTGTCCCGGCGCCAAGCCGTCGTCCGGATCGCGCGCGACGGCACGCAGGTGCCCGGGAAAATCAACGACGTCTCCGTCTTCTCCGGTCTGTCGCGCGAGGAAGTGGAGCAGGCGGACGCAGGAGAGATCGTTGCGATCTCGGGCCTGCCGGATGTCCGCATCGGCGACACCATCGCCGATGCCGAGCGGCCCCAGGCCCTTCCGCCGGTCTCCATCGACGAGCCCACGGTGCAGATGACCTTCTCCGTCAACACCAGCCCGCTCGCCGGCCGGGAGGGGAAGTACCTCACGTCCCGCCATCTTCGCGAGCGGCTCTATCGCGAGCTGGAGACGAACGTCTCGCTGCGCGTCCAGGACACCGACAGCCCCGACCGGCTCCTGGTCGCCGGTCGCGGCGAGCTGCACCTGGCGGTGCTCATCGAGCAGATGCGACGTGAAGGGTACGAGCTGCAAGTGTCACAGCCCGAAGTCATTCTGCACGAGAACAACGGCGTCGTCAGCGAACCGTTTGAGGAGCTGACGATCCATGTGCCGACCGACTACCAGGGCACCGTGATTGAGGAAGTGGGGGGACGTCGGGGGCAGCTCCGACACATGAAGCTCGTGCAGACCGAGCACGGCCCGGGGGAAGCCCACCTGGAGTACTACATTCCCACCCGCGGCGTCATCGGTCTGAAGAGCGATCTTCTCGCGCGCACCCGAGGCACGGTGATCATGCACCACGTCTTTCGCGGCTACGAGCCGGTCGACGAGGGCGAGCTCGCGATTGCGCCCCACGGATCCTTGATCGCCATCGAGCCGGGGACCAGCACCGCCTACGCGCTGTATATGATTCAAGAGCGTGGCAGCCTCTTCATCGGGCCGGGGGTCGAAGTCTACCAGGGCATGGTGATCGGCCAGAACAGCCGGGACGAAGACCTGGACGTGAACGCCTGCAAAACCAAGCACCTCACCAATATGCGCGCCTCGGGGTCCGACGAGGCCCTGACCCTGACGCCTCCGCGCCCGGTTACGTTGGAATTCGCGCTGGAGTACATCGGCCCCGACGAGCTGGTGGAGGTCACGCCCAGCCGGATCCGGATCAGAAAGCGCCTCCTCCATCCCGAAGACCGCCGCAAGGCCCGCAAAGATCGACGACCACGATCCAGCGCGGCCTGAGACGCCGTCGCATCCCCGTGAAAATCAAACGCAAGCCGCCCAAAAGCCCGCGCGCCGCCCGCCCGCTCTACCTCATCGGCTACTCAGCCTCGCCCCCACCGTTGATCGAGCTGCAGGTCTGGTTCGATCTGGAGTACGGCGGCCCGCTGAGGCTCGGACAGGCTGCGCCGACGCAGGAAGGACGAGGCGCCGGCACCGTTGTCACCCACGGTCCCTGGAGCGCAACCCTACGCACCGAGCTCGGGGGACAGGACGCCGACGCCTGGAAGACCGGGCTCTCCTGGCGCCACGAGTCCGCCGCCGCGGTCATCGCCTCCAGCGTGACTCCCGCCAACGCCTACGACACGGTGCTCCACGCCGCTCGCCTCGCGCGGGGGCTGACGCTCATGACGGAGGGCACGGCCTATGACGTGGCGACCGGCTCTTATCTAAATCCCTCGGACTGGTCGGACCTCCGGTTGGCGGTTTTCCAACTCGGCGACCATGTCGTCGTGCAACAAGCCGAGTCGGACCGACCCGACTACGACTGGTTCTACACGCTCGGGCTGGCGAAATTCGGCCGGGACGAGCTTGAAACCTACCGACCGGCCGGCCTTCCGGACCGCCCGGTACACGATCGCCTGATCGAAATCGCCGAGGACCTGCAGCGCCAGGGGCTCCAGCCGCGCGTGGGCGAGACGGTGTCCTGCCAGCGCTCGGGCCTCCGCGTCTCCATCCTGCGCCACAGGACGATCCCCGTGAGCGGAATTGCGGTCGCCGTCCGTGAAATCTCGTGGGAGTCGACGGGCTGAGGCACGCAAAGCCCGTGAAATCTTCAGCACTTCGACGTCGAGGTCGACACGCCGGGGCCCGACAGGGCCAATGGCTAGGCCTTCTAGGCCGTTGACAAGCTTCAAGACCCCATGCTAGCTGAGTAAGGTTGAACAGTGATCTCGTGCGTGCATCTTCACATTCATCAACGTAACCCATCCCAGAGGAGGACGAACATGTCGACCGATGCGGCCCCGGAAATAAAAATTGGCGATACCGCGCCTGACTTCACCCTGAAGGACCAGGATCAGAAAGAGGTGAAGCTCAGCGAGTTCCGAGGAAAGAAGAACGTGGTCCTGGCCTTTTACCCGCTGGACTGGAGCCCTGTCTGCACGGGGGAAAACAAGTGCCTGACCGACGATTTTCCCAGCTTCCAGTCCGCCAACGCCGAGGTGTTCGGCGTGAGCTGCGACAGCCCCTTCTCGCACAAGGCTTGGGCCGAGTCGCTGGACCTCAAGCACCGCCTCCTGTCCGATCTCCACCGGCAGGCGACCAAGTCCTACGGGCTCTACTTCGAGCCGTTCAATTGCTCGAAGCGCGCCACGGTCATCGTGGACAAGAACGGCAAGGTGGCCTACGTCAAGGTCCAGGAGATCAAGACCGCGCGGGACGACAAGGAGATTCTCGAGGCACTGAAGAAGCTAAGCTGAATCGTGAGAAGGACTGGGGCATGAGGACTGAGGACTGAGGGAATTCATTTTCCTCTCAGTCCTCGGCACTCGGCCCTCAGCACTTTTTTGTGGCTGGTATCGTCGAAGACGTCACCGACAACAATTACAAGGACTTCGTGCAGGCTCCGGCGGCGATCGTCGCTTACGGCATCGCGTCCTGCGAGCCCTGCGCCGAGTACGATCCCATTCTGGCGCAGACGGCGGCGCGCTACGATGTGGTGCGCATCGGCAAGGCCAAAATGCACGTACCGGGGCGGTGCCGGGAAATCAAAAAGACCCACCAGTTTGAGACCTACCCGACGACCCACCTGTTTTCAAACGGGAAGCTGATCTTGACGAGGGAAGGAAAAATCGAGGCCGACGAGCTCGCCGCCCTGATCAACGACTACTTGATCACATCCGCCTGACCCGGCAGTTCCCCCGCTCATTCTCCTGCGTACTCGAACGCCAGATCACGACTTTCCACCAGCCTGACGCGGTGGAGTCGTCCGCCGGGAATCGACTTGACGAGGAGCTGCCAGATCAGTCGGACGAAGTTCTCGCCCGTTGCCACGTTTCCCGCGAAGGCGGGATCCGCCGTGACGTCACGGTGATCAAAGCGATCCACCACCTCACGCGTGATCACCTGATCCAACGCCTGTACATCCACGACCATCCCGCTGTCCCGGTCGATGGGACCGGACACGGTGACGAAGAGATCGTAGTTGTGCCCGCTGGGACGGTGGCAGGCTCCATACACCCGTTCGTTTTCGGCCGCCGAGAGCTGTGCCGCGTGCAGCCGGTGGGCGGAGGCGAAGTGATACCGTCTGGTGACCCGAGCCGCCTCGGTGCCCGTCGCCGCCGTGACCTCGGCGTAGAGGTCCTCGTCCTCGAACAGCCGCACGAGCTCGAGTCTCCCGATCTCCGACCGCCCGGCGAGGATTCCCCACAGCACGGCGGCGATGTTCTCGGTCGTCGGGATGCGGTCCTTGAAATACGGCGTGTCGAGGTTGAGGTGCTTGTGGTCGAACTCTTCGAGCACCGACTTGAGCACCTGCTTGAGGTCGTAGAGATTAACCACCATCCCCGTCTCCACGTCCACGTCTCCTCCCACCGTAACCTCGAGCAGATAGTTATGGCCGTGACCCGGCACGTTGTTGCACGGGCCGAAGACAGCTTGATTGCGCTCCGCGTCCCAGTGCTCATTGTGATACCGGTGGGCGGCGGCAAATTCGATGCGCTTGGTAAGTAAGACCTGTCCCACGTGCCTGGGCCTAGCCTTCCACGTGCGAGAGGGGCTCAGGCTGCAGGTCCGCCAGCCACTCCTCGCGCATGCCGTCGGGGACGCACGTCTCATGCTGGTAGGGCCCGTGCTGCACGCTAACCGAAACCGGGGTCTGGCCCGACGCGAGCGCGTCGATGAAGGCCCCGTCCGGACGAAATTTGATGAAGTGGACGGCGCTGATCTTCTCCTCATTGCTGTGCCCGCCCTCGAACTCGGCGAAGACGGCCTCGCGCCCCACCCGCAAGGCGACCGTGCGGCCGCGATCGAGACCCTGGAACGCATCGAGCAGCTCTTTCATGCGGGCCTCATCGGTGATCTCGATGAGCAGAGTCGCGCTGAGCTCCCCGTCGCCCGGTAGCATGGCGTTATACACGTCCAGCTCATCCTGGATCTTATCCGGCTCCGTGATCCGCTCGACCCGGAGCATTTCCTGAATCTGGAACTGGATGGTCTCCCGATTCTCGAACACCAGCGTGACGTATTCGCCCACCGAGATACGACGACGTTGCTTCAGCTGGATGATGTGCCGCCGGTAGTCCTGCCGCCGGTGCTCATATTCGGCCGGGGGAACCAGGTCATCCTGCACGAGAGGTCTCATGACGGCAACCCATATGCATCACGCACGATTTGAATCGGATGGACGACCCGGGGCGCATGCGGATCCGGGGCCATCCCGGCTTGATCGAGTTGCAAGGCGGACAGCGGGCAGTCGGACGCGATGACATCGGCCGGGGCCTCCTCGAGCTCGCGCACCGCCTTTTGGGCGATCTTCATGGACAGGTCAAAAAACTCGACCTTGGCGCCCCAGGTGCCGTCGTGCCCCGAGCATCGCTCGACCATGCGCACCTCGGCTCCGGCGGCCTCCATCAGCTCCTTGGACTTGAACCCGATGTTTTGGTCGCGGAGATGGCAGGGAATCTGGTAGGCCACGCGCCCGGGCTTCTTGACGAAATCGTTCGCCAGGGTCCCGGCACGCTTCAGCCGCATCAGGTACTCGCAGATGTCGAAGGTCCGTTCGGCCAACCGGGTCGTCTCCCCGCCGGGCAGCAGATAGGGATATTCCCGCTTGAGCATCAGGCTGCAGCTCGGCACCGGCGAGACGACGTCGTAGCCCTGATCGAGCCAGGGCGTGAGGAGGCGCAGGTTCGTCCTCGCAGCCTGCACGATCGCCTCCGTATCCCCCACATCGAAGGACGGCATCCCGCAGCAGCGCTGCTCGGGCACCACGACCTCGACACCGTTCTTCTCCAGGACCTGGACCGCAGCCTGACCGACGGGGGTGGCCTGATAGTTGACCAGGCAGCTCGCGAAGAGGGCGACCTTGCCGTTCCGGCCCGCGGACGAGCCGGCGGGTTTGCGGCCCGCCCACCAACGCGTGAAGGGCTCCGGCTGATACGCGAGCACACGCCGATCATGGTGAAGCCCGATCACCCGATGGAGCAACGCGCGGGTCCACCCCGTGCGCAGGGCCCAGTTGGTGACGGGCGCGAGCCACGTCCCGGCCCGGCCGAGCAGATCCGTCTTCGTCATCAATCGGTGCGACCAGGTAGTTCCACGCTCGCCGGCGACCTGCTTCTTCCAGGCGATCATGAGGCGGGGGAAATCGATCTCGTACTGGTGCGGGGGGCTGTAGGGACAATGATTGTAGCAGAGCTTGCAGTAGTAGCACTCCTGCGCGACGCGCTCGTGGTCACCCGCCGTCAGCTTGGCCACTTCGCTCTCGTGCTCATCGATCCGGTCGAACAGCGTATTGAAGGACGGGCAGAGGTTGAAGCAGCGCCGGCATCCGTCGCAGATGTCGTACACGCGCAGGGTCTCCCGCTCCAGGGCGGCGCGGTCAACGCCCGGCGTCATCAAATCGAAACCCTTCATGATCTCCTCACGCCTCGTCCCGACCTTCACCCCGGCGGGGCCGGGCAGAAGGTCGGGGGCAGAGGCACGGACCGTCAGACCTGTTGCTTCAGGCTGTCGAGCCCCTTGGTGAACCGGTTGGCGTGCGACCGTTCCGCCTTGGCGAGGGTCTCGAACCACTCGGCCAGCTCGGCGAAGCCCTCGTCACGGGCCGTCTTGGCCATTCCCGGATACATCTGGGTGTATTCGTAGGTCTCGCCTTCGATGGCCGACTTCAACATCTCCTCGGTGTTGCCGAACTTGACGCCGGTGGCGGGATCACCGACCTCCTTCAAGAAGTCCAAATGACCGAACGCATGCCCCGTCTCCGCCTCCGAGGTGTCCCGAAACAGCCCGCCGATGTCGGGGAACCCCTCAATGTCGGCGCGACGCGCGAAGTAAAGGTAGCGCCGGTTGGCCTGTGATTCCCCGGCAAACGCGGCTTTCAGGTTGTCGTGGCTTTTGGTTCCCTTCAAACTCTTTCCCATCGTAGCCTCCTCTGCTGTCGTTGAATGATTTAGTGCCCGCTCCGAGCGGATCGCCGCCGCGCCCGGCGGCGGCACGCGGCGCAGTAGCCGTGAAACTCGACCCGATGCCCCATGACCTCGAACGCGCCATGTCCGTGTGAAGGAATCTTCAATCGGTCCAGCGCGATGTCCGTCACGTCCTGGATCTTGCGGCACCCCAGGCAGATCAGGTGGTGGTGCAGGGCGAGATTGGCATCGAACCGCGATCGATCATGCCAGTAGTTGACCTCGTGCACCAGGCCCGCCTGCTTCAACACCGTCAGGGTGTAGTACACGGTGTTCGGAGAGATCATGGGATGGGCCCGGCGCACCTGACGGTACAGGTCCTCGGCGGTCGGGTGATCGAGACGCTCCGCCAACGCCCGGTAGATAGCCGCGCGCTGCGGCGTCATCCTCACGTCGCAGCCTCGAAATCGCGCCCTGATCTGATCCTGAGTGAGTTTCATCTGGTTCCTTGTTAGGAATGATTACTATCTACCATGCGCCAACATCGCGGGTCAATGAGGGGCGAGACGTCCGGTCCGGCCATGCCTCGCCGATTGAAGTGCGGTCTGTGCCCGTTGCCTTCCGACGCGCCGACCTGGTAGGTTTTTCGCGACCTCATCGGAGCGGACTCATGCGAAGACACGGACAGCGGTGGACCACGAACCTGGGCGCGGGCCTTGCGGCACTCGCCGCCCTCGCAGCATGCGCAGGCCCCGCGCCCCATGGCCAGGTCGTGGACATGACGCATGCATTTGGCGACGACACCATTTACTGGCCCGGCAACCAGCGATTCAATTGGAAAAAAACGGCCTGGGGGTCGAGCGAGGGAGGGTACTGGTACACCTCCGCCGACTTCGCAGCCGCCGAGCACGGGGGCACCCACATCGACGCCCCCATTCATTTTGCGGAGGGGCGCCGGACGCTGGACCAGATTCCCGTGGAGCAGCTCATGGGCCCGGCCATCGTGATCGACTTGCGCGCCCCATGCGAGGTCGACCCGGATTACACGATGTCCGTGCAGGACATTCTCGCGTGGGAGCACCAACACGGACGGATTCCCGAGCACGCCATCATCTTCATGTATTCCGGTTGGGGCTCGCGATGGCCCGACGCCGCGCGCTATTTGGGGACCACCAGTCTCGACGATCCCCGCAGTCTCCACTTTCCCGGCTTCTCTGGCGACGCCGCGTCGTTCCTCGTGACACAACGAGGCGTGCGGGGCGTCGGGATCGACACCGCCAGCATCGATCCCGGCCCATCCCGGGACTTTCCGGCCCATCAGGTCTTCAACGAGGCCGATGTCTATGCCTTGGAAAACGTGGCCGCGCTGGAGCAGCTCCCGGCCCGAGGGGCCACCGTGATGGCGCTGCCCATGAAAATCCAAGGGGGGACGGGGGGGCCGGTGAGAATCATCGCCTTCCTGCCTTAGAAGGCTGCGACCATGCCGCTCAGTCTTCGGCGCGAGGGGGAGGGTCGACGGGATCAGGCGGTGCAGGGTAGAGCTTTTGGAGCCGGTCGATCAAGGGCTGGGCGGCCGGTGTGCTCGGTTGACTGGGCTCGCTCGGAGGATGGTCCCAGGTCAGCCTGGTGATTCCGGCTTCGCTCAGAGTCGTGCGGATCGTCTGAACCATGGCCTCGAGCGTCAGCTCGGTGCCTGGCCGGAGGTCGAGCTTGCGCTCCTCGGGCTGGGACGGCGGTGGTGAGTCGTGCAGGAGGACCCAGCAGCGGTCGAAGATCTCCCGCCGCAGCGACTCCGGCAGGTTGAGTGAAGGAAGGTCGCAGGTACAGAGGGCCACAACCATCAAGACGAACTGAAGGTCCGGCAAGTTGGGTTCGTGTACGTCCAGGCTTTCCACGGCGATTTCTTAGCAGAGCTGCGCAGGCCGGTCAATGCCTGTCCCTGACTCCGACGAAGCCCCGGGCCCCGCATCGGCCGGCAGCCGACATCTCAGGG
>JBFISJ010000064.1:0-12801 GCA_041608595.1 Nitrospiraceae bacterium | reverse complement strand
GCCGGTTCTGCACGCGCAAACGGCTGGTGGGGAAACCGGGCTTCCTGAAGAAGGGCGAGCTCGACCGGGCCATTGAGTACCTGCGCGAGCACCGCGAGGTGCGCGACGTGATTCTTTCGGGCGGCGATCCCCTCCTGCTGCCCGACCATCTGCTCGAACGGGTTTTGAAGGCGCTGCGCTCCGTCCCCCACATCGAGGTCATTCGCATCGGCTCCCGGGTGCCCGGCACGCTGCCGCAGCGCATCACGCCGGCCCTCTGCGAGCTCGTCAAGCCGTACCACCCCATTTACATGAACCTCCATTTCAACCATCCGGACGAGCTCACGCCGGAGGTCAAGGCTGCCTGCGGGAGGCTCGCCGACGCCGGCGTGCCGTTGGGCGCACAGACGGTGCTGCTCAAGGGGGTCAACGACGATCCCGAGGTCATGAAACGCCTGGTGCACCAACTCCTGCTCGCCCGCGTGAAGCCGTACTATCTCTACCAGGCCGATCTCACGAAGGGGACCAACCACTTCCGCACGACGGTGGAAGCCGGGCTGAACATCATCCGCGCCCTGCAAGGGCACACGAGCGGGATGGCGGTGCCCCATTTCGTCATCGACGCGCCGGGCGGCGGCGGCAAGATTCCGATTCTCCCCGGAGACTACGTCGTGCACGCGGACGAGGACGGCGTGGTGCTGAGGAATTACGAGCGGAAGACGTACCACTACCCGCAGCCTCACAACGGCACGGGTCGCGAGCTGCCGATGGTCGGCGCACGCGGCGGCCTGTCGGCCTGCGGCGAGGGAGGCATGGACGACGTGTGATGCGCAGAGCGACCAGGCATGGCATTCTGCCCTATCAGGATCTCAAGCACCTCGTCGCTACCGGTGCGATTCACGCCGACGTCCCCATCGAGCCGCGGCAGCTGCAGCCGGCAAGCCTCGACCTGCGGCTCGGCAGGAAAGCCTACCGGCTGATCAGCAGCTTCCTCCCCGAGCTGTCGGACATCACCAGCCGCCTGAACGTCCTTGATTTCTATCAGTCCGATCTCGTGATGTACGAGATGGACCTCACCGAGGGCGCCATCCTTGAAAAAGGCCACGTCTACCTGGTCCCCTTGCTGGAGCAGCTCGCCCTGCCGTCGACCCTCCGGGCGCGCGCCAACCCCAAGAGCACCACCGGCCGCCTGGACGTCTTCACGCGGGTCGTCACGGATCTCAACGCGGGATTCGACGAGATCCGCGCCGGCTATCGCGGTCCCCTGTACCTGGAGGTCGTGCCCCGCTCGTTCACCATCAAGGTGCAGACCGGCCAGTCCCTCAACCAGCTGCGCCTCGTTCGCGGCCAGCCGGTGGTGTCCGACAGCCGGCTGTTGTTCCACCACACGGAGGATCGGCTGCTCTTCCACAACTCCACCGAAGACAAGCCCCTGGCCCGACGCGAGGTCCGGATCGATCGCGGGCTCTTTCTCCGCATCGACCTTCAAGGTCCCGAGCAACCGACGGACCCCATCGTGGGATACCGGGCGAAGAAGAACAGCCACGTGATCGACCTGAGCAAGATCGGACACTACTCCGCAGCCGACTTCTGGGAGCCCCTTCGCCGCCATCGCCAGGGAAGCTTGCTGTTGGAGCCCGAAGAGTTTTACATTCTGGCCTCTAAGGAGCGTATCCGGGTCCCACCGGGCTTTGCGGCCGAGATGGTGGCCTACGAGGCAGCGTGTGGAGAGTTGCGCACCCATTACGCGGGCTTTTTCGATCCCGGATTCGGATACGGCGGCGGCGAGCTGAAGGGCACGCAGGTGGTTCTGGAGGTGCGGCCGCACGACGTCCCGTTCCTCATCCATGACGGGCAAACCTTTTTCAAAGTCGTGTACGAACGGATGCTCTCGCGGCCGGCCCACGTCTACGGCACGTCGCTGGGCTCGTCCTATCAACGGCAAGGGCTGACGCTCAGCAAGCAGTTCAAAGTCTAGTCGCATGTCCGACACCGATCGCCATGACGAGGCCGGCAACCCCGCACCCGGAGCCCCCGTCCCGCCCACTCCCTCACGCCATCAGCCCCCCGCCTCGCGCGAGCACGACCCTTCGGCCGGCGAGGACCGGTTCCTTCTGATCGCCGAAAAGATCCTCGGCACCGCGATGATGTTCATCGGATTTCTGAATGTGCTGCTCTCCATTAGCGGGGGCTACGAAATCAACATCGTGCCTCTCCTGATCTACTGCGGTGGGCTCTTCGTCTGGGCTCATGCGGCCGTGATCAACCCCACGGTCCGCTACACGGTCATGGGGACGGCGGTCGTCCTCGGCCTGGCCCTGGTGCATTTCGGTGAGGTGCTGTTCTGGCACAAGCAAGTGGTCTTCTGGGGCACGGTGGTCCTGGTCGTCGTGTTCATGTTCAAGAGCGCGCCGAAGCCCGAAGAGGGTCCCGATGACCGTGGCGGTCGTGATTCCCGCGCTGAATGAGGAAGCGCACCTACCGCGCACGCTTGCACAGACGGCCGCACTCGGTTTCGACCGCATCCTCGTCGTCGACGGGGGCAGCATCGACCGCACCCGCGACATCGTCCAACAATTCTCCGCCAAGTCATCACTCACTGATCTTTCTGATGCCATCCGTTCGCCTCACGCCTCCTGGCCTCGCCAAGACTACGGCGGGCAAGCACGCCTTACCCCGCAGGGGGTGACGACTCCGATCACTCTTCTGTCGTCACCCGCCGGCCGCGCGCGACAGATGAACGCAGGCGCCGCCTCGAGTGATGAGGACGTCGTGCTGTTTCTTCATGCGGACACGGCCTTGCCGACGAACGCGCGGGAGGCCATCGACCGTGTGCTGCAAGACCCGGCCTGCGTGGGCGGGCGGTTCGACCTTCGGTTCGACCGCGAGGGCGCGTGGGCATGGCTGATCAGCCGGTTCATGAATCGTCGTTCGCGCTGGACGGGCATCGCCACAGGCGACCAGGCAATTTTCGTCAGACGGGTGATTTTCGAGCGCCTCAGCGGGTTTGCCGACCTGCCCCTGATGGAGGATGTCGATTTCACCCGGAGACTGAAACGAACGGGACGGGTGGCGGCGCTCGGCGAGCAGGTCACGACGTCCTTCCGCCGCTGGGAGCGGACCGGGCCCCTGCGCACAATCCTGCTCATGTGGACCCTCCGGTTCCTGTACTGGGCCGGGGTTAGTCCGCAAACGTTGAGTGCGTACTATCGAGTCGTTCGCTAGCAAACCCGTCAGGCGTGAGGGGGAAAGCGTGAGGCGAAGGGAGTAAGAGAAAAAGGCCCTTCAAGAGATCGTGCAGGGCGCACCCCAGCCCTCTCCCTCCTCTGGAGGGAGAGGGCTGGGGTGCCGGTGGTTCCACCGGCCTTGCCCCCTCACTTAAACCCTTTCCCCCGAAACGGGGGAGAGGGAAGTCCGATGTTCCATGCACAGAGGCAAAGACCGGAGGAGTGAAAGAAAAGAAGCGCGATGAGCAGGAAAAAACGGCTACAAAGATACAAAGCGGCGTCTTCACCTTCGACGCCTCACGCGAATGCCGCGCAAGCCGCGCTTATTATTTTCGCGAAGGCTCCGCTACCCGGCCAGGTCAAGACCCGCCTCTGCCCTCCTCTGACGCCGGACGAGGCGGCCACGCTGCACGGGACCTTCGTGCTCGATATCTTGGAGCGAAGTCGAGACGCTCAAAACCGCGCGCGTGTGGCCTTCGATCGGTCCCTGTGCTGCTCGCCCTCCGCCGATCACGTCTACTTCAAGATTCTTGGCGCGCGGCATGGCGTAGGCCTCGACACGCAGACGGGCGTTGATCTCGGTGCGCGGATGCTCCAGGCCTTCGAAACGGTCTTCGCGCGCGGCTATCGACGGGTGGTCACGGTCGGCACGGATATCCCGACGCTGTCCCCTCGTCTCTTGAACGAGGCGGTGGAGCAGTTGGACGAACACGACGTGGTCCTCGGCCCTGCGCTGGACGGCGGCTACTATCTGATCGGGCTGACCCGGGTCGTACCGGAACTCTTTCGCGAGGTCCCCTGGTCGACCCCGGAGGTGCTCCCCGTGACGCAGAGGATCGCAACCGGGCTCAACCTTCGCGTCGCCTTACTCGCGCCGCTGCGCGACATCGATCGACTAGAAGATTTGCACGGCCTGATGGAAGAGGCAGGGCTCGAGGCGCCAGGCGCGAGGCCAGCGGCGGAGCATGACAGGTCCCGTCCCCTCGCCACGCGCCCCTTGCCACGTGCCACTCTACTATCGAAACGAACAGCCGGTGTGTTACACACCTTGGCCACACGTCTCCGGGCACGCCCGACGGAGAGTCCGTGACGGAATCGGGTGAAGGAAACGGAAGAGCCAACCCCCTCCGTCATTCCCGCGCAAGCGGGAATCCATCTTTTCCACCGCTAATGGGTAAGATGGATCCCCGATAAACGCTGCGGGGATGACAGATGGAAGTGTGGCCATCGTTTATCCGACTACTCAACCCGAGAACAGAGGTACGCCATGACCCAACGAATCGCACTGATCACGGGCGGCGCTCGCGGCATCGGACGTGCGGTCGCGCTTGATCTTGCCGCGCAGCAGTGGAATATCGCCATCTGCTACCGCAAGAGCGAGCAGGATGCCGACGAGACGGCCACGGCGATCGAGGCACGGGGCGGCACGGCCATGGCTCGGCGCTGCGACGTTTCCGATCCGACCTCAGCCCGGGAGATCGTGCTCGAAGTGGAGCGCACCTGGGGACGGATCGATGCCCTTATCAACGGTGCCGGCCCCTACCATCGGATCAATCTATTGGAGGAGTCCGCGGAGGGGTGGGCGGAGATGTTCGACCACAACCTCCACCCGATTTTCTACCTCTCCCAGGCGGTGATCCCGGGCATGAAGGCCCGCAAGTACGGGCGCATCGTCTCCTTCAGTATGGCCAACGCGGATCAGATGGTGGCACAACCCGAGGTTACCGGCCACTACATCGCGAAAGCCGGAGTGCTGATCCTGACCAGGACCCTGGCCAGGCTGGTGGCGCCCTACGGCATCACTGCGAACGCGATCTCGCCCGGGTTCATCAACTCGGGCAGCGCACCGCCGGAGGAGTTGGCGCCCATGACGAAGCGGATCCCGGCCGGATACATTGGCGAGGTGAGCGACACGGTGGCGGCGGTTCGGTTCCTGCTGTCGGATGAGGCACGTTACGTCAACGGAACCAATATCCACGTGAGCGGCGGCTGGGGAATATGAATGTGAAGGTGTGAGTGACGCGCGGTAAGCGTCAGGGGTCAGCCGTAAGAGGAAGATGATTTCATCCCCTTATGCCTCACGTCTGTTTACCCGCGCGCGAACGATTTCGCGATTTGGCGGACGCGGGGGTCGCGGTCCTGCGAGAGGGGACGGAGCACCTGGGCCACGCGGGCGCGGGGCATTTGTCTCAGCGCGAAGGCGGCAGCCGCACGCACCTGCGCGTTCCACCGCTTCCCGAAGAAGAGGAAGCCCTTGGCGGCCAGCACCCGGGCCAGGGCTTCGATGCTGCCGGTGTCGCTGATCTGCCCGAGCGCCTGGCAGCAGGCAATGGCCCGCTCGGTCTGCTTGGTGGAGTTCAGGAGTGACACTAACTGCTCGGTCGCGCCAGGCGGTTTGAGCTTGCCGAGACACTTGATGGCGCCGGTCGCGAGCCCCATCTCCTCGCTGGAGGTATAGGTCATCAACAGCGTCCAGACCTCCTTGTCGTTCAGGCGCTCCGCCAGTTGGAAGGCGGCCTTGCGGACGCGGCGATTTTCATCACCCAGCGCAAACGACAACTCCGCCTGCAGAGAGCGCGTCACCGTGTCCATCACTTCCAGAATGCGGTAGCGCCCCTGGGCGGTGACCTCCAGCACGAGAGCCTGCTTCAGCTGCTCCCCGGCTTTGGAACTGAGCTGCGCCAGCAGCCCCGCGGCGATCTGGCGAACCCGCAGGTCCTCCTCCTGCTTGATGACCTCGATCAGCATGGGCTGGCTCCCCGACCCGAGGCTGCCCAGTAGCTGAGCGGCCACCTGCTGCCTGCTCGACTCGCCAGATTTCAGGTCCTCCACGAGAAGGCTCTGGGTCTTCGAATCCAGCTTGCGGTCCATGACCTTGGCGAGGGCCTGCGCGCGCGGGTCCTTGCCCTTTTCGGATTGTCTCGTCCAGGCCAGCAGTTGCGAAAAGATCCGCGTCGCCGGGAGGTAGTCGGCAAAAGGAAGCAGGTCCTCGGCCATCTGATGCAGCGTCTCCCCGATGACGCCGGTCAGTTTGGGATCCTTTTCCTCGGGCCCGACCGCCAGGAGTGGCTCTGCAAGCAGCTTGCTGAACTCCTGCTTGAAGCCCATGGGCGCGGACTTGAGGGCGCTCCGGCAGGCATCGAGCACTTTTTCGCACATCTTCCGGTCCAGCACCTTGTACTGGCTGAACAGCCGGGTGATCATCTTTCGGACGGAGTCCGTCTCGCCGTTGAGCAGGGACGAATTGACCCGGTCGGGAAACGCCGCCACGAACGTGTCGAACGACTCCTCCGTGTCCGGGTGCTCCACTTCCGGTTCCGGCTGCACCTCCGGCGCCTCCACCGTTTCCTGTTCGTCGCCATCTTTCTCCGCTCCTCCTGCGTCGAGCTCGATCCCGTACAAGTACTCGTCGAACAAGATGTGCGTGCAGGTCTGAGTCTTGTTCAGCTCCTTCCAGAAGGCTCGGGTCACACCCGTGCTGGGCAAATCCCGGAATTTTTCGACGAATCCCTCCACTTCTTGCATCGACACGCCCCGCTGAAACGTCAGGCTGCTCAATCGGATCGAGTCGAGAAACTCGAGAAACCCGTCGGCGACGGCCTTGTACTCGGTGGTATCCACCTTGTCGCCGTTGACCAGCAGGGAAGTGCCTGCCTTCGATAAGGTCAGCGCGGGCCGGTCCTCGAGCACCGCGGACAATGAGCCCATCAACTGTTCCAACGACGTCGTCACTGTCCGGCTCTTCAGCGGATAAATCTTGATGTTCTTGGAGGTGCTCAAGAGGCTGCGGATGATCTCATGTATCTGAGCCAGGCCGTCCTGCTTCAGCCTGAGGGCCGGCGACACTACCACGGAGCCGCTGTCATCCGTGTGCAGGCCGCGCTCGGCGTATTTGACCTGCTTCAAGTAAATGTGACTGAGCTGTCGCTTGACCGAGAACTGTTTCCAGAATCGCGGGTCGAGGGTCTCCGCCGGCTTGATCTGCGCAAAGGCACTCAGAAAGGCTTGCATCTCATCCTGGTTCAGGCCGCTCTGGAACGCAATGGTTCCCAGCTCCACGCCCCTGAGGAACTCCAGGAAGTTGTCCGCGAAGGTCTTGTAGTCGCTGACGTCGATCTTCTGGCCATTGACGAGCAGCGCATTCTCCTCCTGCGCGATCTTCAAATGCGGGTTCGTGGCGAGCACCTTGTTGATCGTATCCATGACCTGGAGGTTCGTGTTGATCACGGTCTTGCTTTCCGCCGGATAGAGCTTGACCGTGCGGACCGCGGTGAGCAGGGAACGGATGACGAGCGGGATTTCCGCCAGCCCCGCCGGATCGAGCGGTGTGTCAGGGAGGTCGTCCCCCGCCATATCTCCGCTGTAGTTGACGGCCTCTTCGACATCGAACACCTTGCTGTTGTGGAAGGCCTGCATCTCTTCGTAGCGTCTGGCTTTTTCCTGGTTTGCCGACCGCTTGAAATGGTAGGCCAAGTAGGAGGCGGAGGGCAGGAGCTTCTGGGCAAAGAGTTTTTCCTGATAATTTCCGACGCGCTCGTGCAACTGCTCGCGGTCCTGCTCCTCGATGCTGCCGTAGGTGATGTCGCGCACGCGCTTGCCGAGGAAACGAATGACCTCGTCGTTGTCGCGAAAGTCCGAGCTGATCAACCCGAGCTCCGCCGACCGCTCGATGAACTCCTCGATTTTCGATTCCATCTCCTCGGTGCTTCCGGTCAACATGCTGACGGGCACGTCCTCGCCCAGCGTGGAGACATGGGCCAGGATCTTGCGGCTTTCCTCATCGAGCGCCGAGATCTTCTGATTGATGATCTCATCCAAAGATTTCGGCAGGTAGCCTTCCTCGAGGGCCTGCAAAGTCCACTGCTGCCCGACCAGGGTGATCTTCTGATCGAGCACCAGTTTGCGCACGACTTCGCCCAGAATGAGCGGGTTGCCTTGGCTGATCCGGAGCAGGTCGTTTTGGAACTCCTCGCTGACGTTGATCTGGGGGAAGAGCCCGCGCAGATGGTGATGAACGTCGGTCGGCCCGAGCGGGGTCAGCGTGACCTTCTGCAGATTGAGCTCTTCGCTATAGTCCGCCCAGAACCGATCAAGCGGTGTCCCCTGGCTCTCCTCCGAGGCCGGCATGTCGCTGAGCGCCGTGCCGCACAGAAACAGGGGAGCCTCACGACGCAGGATCACGCGTCGGATCAGCAGGAGCGTGCCGGGATCCACGAACTGGAGATCGTCGATGAGGACGATGAAGGGCTCGTAGTCGACGAGACGGGGCAGAAAGTTCACGAGCATGGCAAAGATGGACTCGCGCTGTGCAGCCTCGTCCTCGTCGATCTCCGTCGCCTGGCCGCCGCTCAGATGGGGGAGAACCTGAAACAGGCAGGCCATCTCCTTCGAGCTCATGCTCTCGAGCAGCGACGCCCCTTTGTCCGGCAGTTGGTTCAGCAACGCACGGAGAATGGCGGTCAGCAGGTAATAGGGCCGGTAGCCTTCCTGCTGCACACCGCTGACCTTGACCAACTTGAAGTCCTTCCTCGTGAGTGCTTGATAGATCGTATCCAGGAAGGTCGAGCGGCCCATGCCGGCGGCACCTTCCACCAGGATGAACTGGCTGTCGCCTTGCACGAATCGGTCGTAGGCTTCCGTGACCTGGGCCAGCTGCTGGTGTCGGCCGACGATCGTGGCGCCTTTGAGGTGTTGTATCGCCGCCTTCTGCGGCACGTCCTTCGTCGCCACATCGGCCGCGTTGGCGAGACGGTTTCGCCCGGACTTCTTGGCGAAGTACAGCGCCGCGTCGGCTCTCTGGATCAATGCGCGGCCGCTTTGCGCGTCGTCGGGCGCCGCGGCGCATCCCATGCTGAGCGTGAGGTTGAGGGAGCTCGCCCCCTCTTCGACGGCCAGCGGCTCCTGGTGGCATCGCTGCAGAAGCTTCTCGCCCAATTGCATCGCCGCCAGCTTCCGCTTGCCCGGCAGGAGGATCATGAACTCGTCGCCCGCGTAGCGAATGGCGAGGCCCTGGTCACCGGCGACCTCTTTGAGCAATCTCGCGATGTGGATGAGGGCTTGGTCTCCGGTCAGGTGTCCGTGCGCGTCGTTGATCTGCTTGAAGTGGTCGAGGTCCATCATGAGGAGCGAGACCGGCTGGCGCTCCTCCCCCTCCCACGTAATCTTGTGCTCGAAATAGTGGAGCAGGTACCGGCGGTTGTACACACCCGTGAGCTCGTCCTCATAGATGAGGCGGGAGGCGTCCTTGCCCAGATTCTGAAGTGATGAAAGGAGCTCGTCGACAGCCATTCGACCTCTAGCCGTGCACGCCGCGCCCCCATCGCGGGTGGCCCGCGTCCGGCAGGGAATGGGTCCGCTCATCCTCGAGCGGCCGGCCGGCAGACAGACCGGGAGGTTGCGTGGTTGCTTCAGCTCGGACAGGCCTGTCGTCGCCGGACTCCTGGCCAGCCAAGCCTAAAAACACTTTGATACCAATTACTTATGAACACGAAAGGGGACGAGGCCGCCGCTCTCTCCGGAACACCCGATACCCATGCCCGGGCGCAGGGGCTCCACCAAAGTATAGCAGCCGAATGTCGGGGGGCCTTGCGGCCGGCTGGCCTTACAGGGGGTGGCGGCCGGGGGAAAACGAGGGGGAGTCGGTCGAGGGGGGACCCCGTGGTCCCCCCTGGAATCATCCTTTTTGGTGAGGTCCCGGCACGGCTAGGCCTTTTCGAAGGCCGCTTTCAGGAGAGGCTCCACTTCTCCTTTTTTTTCCATGGGATCAAGGACATCGGTGTCCCCATAGAACTGGCCGTTGATGAAGACCTTGGGCAGGGTGGGCCAGTTCGTCATGCGGGTCAAGGACTCCCGCTTGGCGGGGTTTTGGAGCACGTCGATGACCTCGTAGGGGTAGCCGTATCGGTCAAAAAACTGCATCGTCTCGCGCGTGAAGCCGCACATCGGCATGGATTTCGTACCCTTGCCGTAGATGAGGATCTTATGCGCGCTGATCTCTTGCTGGATTTCCGCTTCGATCTGGTCTGCCATATGACCCTCCGTCATCGCCGATCGGGGGCGACCGGTTAAGATCCATCGGTGGTGACCGCGGTGATCTCCAACGCGTGGATGCGCCCGTCCTTCATGGGCTCGTCCAGGGCTTGATAAATCATGCGGTGTCGATCAAGTAGATTTCTGCCCTTGAACCCGTCCGATACCACGCGCACCATCAGATGATCCATCGTGCCCGTCCGATCCGTGACGGAGACGGTTGCATCCGGGAGCGCTTTTCGGATGTAATTTGTCAACAGGTCGCTGGTGATCATCGCCGTCAAGCTGTTCGTGACACGGCGAAAGCATACGACATCCCTCAGCGGAAAGGCAATCCGCTTATGAGCTGCCGTGTTCTTCCTCCCTTGTTGGTCCTCCTTCTTGTCGGGTTCCTGCTGCCGGGCCGGTCGAGCGCCGGAGCGGAGGGTAGCCACCACACGCTGACGATCGTGCACACGAGCGAACATCACGGCACCGTGCGTCCCATCGAACGCCGCGGCGCTCCCTCGGTGGCCGGCATGGCCGCACGGGCGACTCTCATCGACTCCATCCGCCGGGAGGTCGGCGATCTGCTGGTGGTGGACTCCGGCGACATCCTCATCGGATCCGCGATGTCGTCATTCTTCCGCGGGGAGCCCGACATCAAGGCCATGAACGAGATGGGCTACCACGCCATGGCCGCCGGGAACCATGACTTCGATTACGGACTGGACCATCTCTCCGGGCTGGAGGCCCTGGCCGATTTCCCGCTTCTCTGTTCGAACCTCCGGGCGCGGGAGCACGCGCTCCCGTGTCGCGCCTGGGCCGTCGTCCCGGTAGGCGACCTCACCGTCGGCCTGTTGGGCCTTCTCGGACATCGGAACTTCCCCGACAGCTTCAACCGCAACGTGGTCTCGCAGCTTGCCCTGACCGACCCCGTGGACACCGCGCGACGGCTCGCGCGGTCGCTCAGGGCCGATCACGGCGCCGATGTCATTGTCGCTGTCACGCACCTGGAGACGCCGGAGGATCTGGACCTGCTCGCCGCCCACACTGGGATCGACGTGATTGTGGGGGGGCACACGGTGGGGTTCGACGGTCTGCGGTCGCGAAACAGCGCTGGGCCGGTTGAGGAGCTGACGAACCCGGGGCCGGTCTTTGTCAAGACGCATCGCCAGGGACGGACCCTCGGCAGGCTTGACTTGACGCTCATCCCACGCGAGGGCGGTGGCCTGGCCGTCGCCCGCGCCCGTGCGTGGAATCTTCCCGTTACGGAGGCCCTCGAGGCGGATGCCACCGTCCAGGCAATCATTGATGCCTACAGCCGCAGGTTGCAGGCGGAATTGGGCACCGTGGTGGGCCGTTCACTGGTCACCCTGGACGGTGAGAGCGCGCGCGTGCGGTCCGGGGAGACGAATCTGGGCAACCTCCTTGCGGACATCCTGCGCGCCCGGTACCACACGGACATCGCGCTCGTGAATGCGGGACAGATCCGCGACAGCATTCCCCCCGGCCCCGTGGACCGGAAACGGGTGTTGAGCGTGCTGCCCTTCGACTCGCCCACGGTGACCTTCACCATCTCCGGCGAGACACTGCGGCTCGCGCTGGAGAACAGCGCCAGCCGGTTGCCGAGTCTCAACGGACGCTTCCTCCAGGTTTCCGGGCTCACGGTAACCTTTGACCTCTTGGCTGAGCCGGGCGCGCGCCTCCGAGAGGTCCTCGTCGGGGACACGCCCCTCGATCCGTCACGGGCCTATTCCGTGGCGACCGACTCGTTCCTGGCCGACGGCGGGGATGGGTACACGATGTTTGAATCCGCGACGAACCGCCATGACCGGCAGCTTCCGATGCGGGACTTATTACTCGAGGCGCTGGGAAACGGCCCGCTTAAAGCGTCCCTTCGCGGCCGCATCCGCTTCGTGGATTCGTCGGCGCTCGCGGTGCTCATCCACAGGGAGGGGCGAGGGATGCGGGCCCTTGCTCGGCGACACTGAGACGGGATGGCGGGAATCAAGGGTGGCTCCAGATCAGGCCCGAGCTACTGCTTGGGGGGAGCGCGCCTGTGAACACCTTGTCACGACCGTTTCCCCAGGCTCCGCACAGCCTTTACACACCATATATCCGTACCTTGGCACGGCGGAATACAGTATCTTGTGTTTTTCGCTTGACTCTGGTCGTGGGCTCTGTTAGGACCGCAAGACTGAGAGGCGGTTCACTGGAGAGGGGACCTGTCTATGGGCCCAACACAGTCTCAAGTTACCCCACGCGCAGAGCGCATGCTTCTCATCCGCCCATGCCGGTATGAGATGACTGAGTCGCAGGAGGGACAGCCCTTGGTGTTTCATGAGGGCTACGCGCTCTCGGTCAACGTCAGCGACCAGGGTATGCTGCTGCTCCTGCCCCACTTGGCTCAGGTTCAACAGGTGTTTGAAGTCCTGGTGCCAACGCCGGTGGAGGGTTCACCCGTGCTACAGGTGGTCGAGGTGCGATGGATGAAGCGGGTGGTGGCGGACGAGGAAGGCACCTTGTGCCTGGCGGGGGTCAAGTTCCTGGCGGCGCCACCGGGTCCGCAGCTCGCCAATTCGGC
>JBFISJ010000063.1:0-12950 GCA_041608595.1 Nitrospiraceae bacterium | reverse complement strand
GCCAGCTTGGCAAACTCCATAAAAACATCCCAGGTTTTCCGCCTTCGCCAAGGCCTGCCGCGGGCCCGGTCGAGTGGCTACGGCTTGCTCGGCCGACCTGTCTGCCGAAGCCTTTGGCGAAGGCGGGAGCTTTAGAAAAGGCGGGCGGACAAGCACGTCTTCAAGGCACCCGATGCCTGCTCAGTAGGTGGGGTGCGACGCTTGTCGCTGGTCGCTTTTTTCCCCACCCCGCCTCTTGCCCCGAGCCCTTCACCTACTTCGCAAACATTAAACCCTTCTAATATTGCCCTAATCCGACCTTCATCTGACCTTGCTACCCTCTGGCACATGAAATCCTGGGGTCCGGCAACGAGGACCCGCCACGCAGCCAGGAGGTGCAGCGATGGTATGCCGCCGTTGTGAAGGATTCATGGTTCCCGAGTGGTGCACGGATTTGGAGTTTGATATCTGGACGTTGCGCTGTGTGAACTGCGGCGCGATCGTGGACCCGACCATTGACCGACATCAGGGCGTCTCAACCCTGGACAAGCGCCCTATACTGGCCGCGTCCTGACATCCCGCCGACGACCCGGCGGCTCCGCCCATAAGGACGCCGCCGGGTCGTTCTTTCGAACCCCGGGGGACCGGCCTCGGTATTACCGTCACCACGCAGACGAACCGTCACCCGGGTCCGGGGCCATCATCGATACCGCTCTTTTTCTTTCCATTTTCCTCCCCCGATCCTCCCTCCCCCGCTTCCCGAGCACGACGATGCTTCACCGTCACATACATGCCGTAGACCTGCGCCAGGAGCCCCGTGACGATAAGGGCAAGGGAGGTGCGCAGCCAGGCCGACTCCGGACTGGCCAGGGCTTCGATCCCAAGCACGAACCCGACGGCGATGCAGGCGACACCGAAAGCCCTCGCCACCAGTGCGGACGGAGGCCCGAAGAGGGACAATCCTCGCCGGTCAGCTTGGGGCATTGGCTCCTCACCCTTGAGTTGCGCGCGCCGCGCGGATCGCTTCGGCGCGTCGCTCGAGACGGTCGGCCTCGTCATCGCGACGGGCCGTTCGAAGGAACGCGACGTATCGATCGAGCGCTTCAGCCACGCGTAGGTCATTGGGACCATAGACTTCTTCATAGATACCGAGCGCCCGCTCATAGAGCGGGGCCGCCGTCTTGTGCTCGCCTTTGGCGGCGTGGAGCTGAGCCAGGTTCGTCACCGTCAGGGCAACGTCGGGGTGGGACGGACCGTGCGCGCCCTCTTTGATCGCGAGGGCCCGCTTCAGGTAGTGCTCGGCCTCCGGGTACTGCCCATGCATCCTGTTCAGCACGCCGAGATTATTGAGGATCGCGGCAACGTCAAGGTGGTCCGGCCCCCGGACTTTCTGCACGAGGCGCAGGGCTTCGAGGTACTGCGGCTCGGCATCGACGAACTTCCGCTGTCCCTCATAGGCCCGGGCGAGGAACGTCAGGGTGAGTGCGATGCGTAGGTCATCATCATCCCCGCCCCTCACCTTGACGAGGGCGGCGGAAAACATGCGTTCGGCACGCGCGTAGTCTTTGCGCGTCAATGCCTCTTGCCCGGCGGCCATCGCCGACTCCCAGCTCTGCTGCGGGCATGCGGTGAGAAGGAGCGCAATCAGCACGCTTGCCGCAACAGACTCGGAGACCTTCCAGTACTTTTCGCCTTTCAACCGGCACTCCGCGCGCCTTTCGTTCCAGATTCCAAGTTCCATGTCTCACCTTTCAGGCTTCGGGCTCCACGCTTTCGAGAGCACTCTCATTCCCAAAGGGGGAACGTGGGACCTGGAACTCGGAACGTGTCACGTTTGCGCGTTCTTGAGTCGCCCTACCAGCTCCTCCGCCGGGTAGGTCACGATCTCCGCGAGGGTGGGATGGTAATGCGGCATGCGCAGCAAGTCATACACCGTTCCCCGGTAATAAGCGACGGCGATCAACTCGTGAATGAGCTCCCCCGCTTCCGGGCCAACGATGTGAGCACCGATCACCTCACCGCTTTCCGGCCGGCAGATCAGCTTCACGTGCCCGCGCGTGGCACCCTGGATGAGCGATTTTCCGTGATCATGGAAGGGATAGGAGGCCGAGAGATACGGAATATCTCTGGCGCGGCAGTCCCTCTCGCTCAGACCCAGGGTGGCGACTTGCGGGTCCGTGAAAATGACCTCAACCTTGAGCCGGTCGTTCATTTGTTCCGCCGGCCCCGTTGTGCGCAGCGCGTTGCGCGCGGCCATCTCTCCCTGTTCAATCGCAATGTGGACAATCTCATGGAGCCCGGTGACGTCCCCGGCGGCGAAGATGTGCGGCTGGGTCGTCCGCATAGCGTCATCGACCACGATCCGGCCCGCTCGCGTGTCCACCCCCGCCGCAGCCAGGCTCAGGCCGTCGATGTTCGGCCGCCGCCCCAGGGCCTGCAGGACAACCTGCCCTGCGGCCCGCATCTCCTGTCCCTTTTGTGAGAAGAAGGCCACCCGCTGATCACCCTCGCGCGCCACCCGATGCAGTTGCGTGTCGAGGTGCAGCGTCACGCCCTCGTCCCGGAATTGCGCCTCGACGGGGAGAACCAGATCCTCATCGAGGTACGAGAGCAGGTGCGGGCTCCGCTGAACGAGCGTCACGCTCGTGCCGATCCTGGCGAAAAACTGTCCCAGCTCAAGCGCGACGGCCCCGCCACCCAGCACCAGCAGGGAGCGCGGCCGATCCCGAAGCTCGAGCAGGTCATCGCTGGTGAGGTACCCCGCCTCCTCCAATCCGGGGATCGGAAGCCGGGAGGGGACCGATCCCGTGGAGATGACGAAGGCCTTGGCTTTCAGTAGACGATTGCCGACCGCCACCTCGTGTGGCGACACAAAGGCGGCGCGATCCTCATAGAGGGTGTACCGCGGGGAGCGCAGCGAGTTGATTCGGTCCTCAGCAAATTCCCGGACCAGGCGCGCCTTGCGATCAATGATCGCCCCCAGGTCCGCCTTGGCCGCTACGGGCGAGAGTCCGAATTCCGCCGCGCGCCGCATCTGGGCCATAAGGTCGGATGAGCGGAGAATCGTCTTGGAGGGCATGCACCCGCGCAGGATGCAGAGGCCGCCCAGAGGCCCGTGGTCGACGATTCCGACATCAGCGCCCGCCTCGGCGGCGGTGCGCGCCGCGGCATAGCCCGCGGAGCCGCCCCCGATGACCAGGAGGTCATGGGCCATGTTCACACTCCCCGCTCATGGGACGGTTGTAGCCAATTCGGTCGCCGGGCCGCAAGAGCGGCTCCGGCCGGGCCCGCCTTCGAGGCCGGACATGGCGTGAACCCCGCAATAGTAGGAGCGATCGGGGTCCCGTCGGTCCTTTGCTACAATTAGTTGTTGGGCCCGTGCTGAAGGCCGACCGCCCTCTTCCCCGGGATTCGGGAACCATTCTTCCGCCACAGCTCGACGAGGGGTCGACCGTACGAAGCAGCCCGCTGGTGTGTATGCAGAACTGGAAAACAACCCTGCTGGACATCGTCCACGTCCTGTGGCCTGAGACGATCCGCCGCAAGATCATGGCGTTTGCGCTCCTCGCGACGATGATCCCCTCGCTCACCATGGGCTGGTTGTCCTACGCCCAGCACAAGCAGATTCTTGTGGAGAAAACCTCCGCGGAGCTGCGCAACGCCACGGCTCACACGGCGCGAGAGCTGAATCTCTGGCTGCGCGAGCGGCGGCACGAGGCCAAGGTGTTCTCCAATTCCTACGAGGTGACCGAGAACCTCGAAAAGACCCTGGCCAGACGGGGCCGCCGTACCGCGGTCCGCCGCTTGCAAGACTATTTGAAGTCGGTTCGCGTGAAATTTGCCGATTACGAGGAGCTGGTGGTGGTCGACAGCAAGCTCCGCGTCATCGCGACCAGCGCGCGGAAGCCAAGCGCGGTGCACCTCCCCTCCAACTGGTTCGGCCTGGCGCGGGCCGATGCGACCATCGTGGGCGACCCGCATTGGGACGACGGCCGACAGCGCGGTGTCATCGATCTGGGCGTTCCCATTCGCACGTCCGATGGCCGCCTGCTGGGCCTGCTGATCGCCAAGCTGAATTTCCGGACACTGAAACGGGTGCTCGAGACGCACAAAGTGAATGAGGTCGGCCGACTCTATGTCACCAGCGCGGATGGCTCCGTGGTGCTCGCGTCCCGGCCCCTTCCCGAGGCCTTCTTGCAGACCAAGCTCGCCGGTGACACGGCCCGCGCGCTCTTCGAGCACGAGGGCAGCGCCCGCGTCTATACCAATTACGTCGGAACCGGTGTGATCGGCATGCTGATGCCGGTCAACTTCCTCGGCTGGGGAGTCGTGGCGGAGATCAATCAGGATCATGCGTTTGCCCAGTCCACCAAGAGCCGGAACCTCACCCTGCTGATCGTGGCCTGCCTCGTCGTCGGGATCGGCTCGATGGCCTACCTGCTCGGGCACACGATCGTGCGGCCCGTGAGCCGCCTGACCAATGGAGCGGCCGAGGTCGCAGCAGGCGACCTGGATGTCGACCTGCCAATCGCGGGAGGGGGAGAGGTCGGCTACCTCACCCAGGTCTTCAACAACATGGTCGCACGTTTGCGACAGAGCCGGCAGGAGCTGGCGGCCATCAACATGGCACTGAGCGAGAAAAATACGGAGCTCGAGCGACTATCCGTGACGGACAGTCTCACGGGCTTGTACAACCGCAAGCACCTCATGGAGACGCTCACGCGCGAAGCCGGCCGCGCCCGCCGGCATCACCATTCGTTCTGCATCATCATGACCGACATCGACCACTTCAAGTCCTATAATGACACCCACGGTCACGTCGCCGGCGACCGTTTGCTCATCAAGGTGTCGTCGCTGTTCCGTGACTTGGTCAGGGCGGTGGACTACGTGGCCCGGTACGGAGGGGAAGAATTTCTCCTCGTGCTGCCGGAGACCGGGATCGAGGAGGCGGTCAAAGTCGCACAAAGAATCAGATCGCGCGTGGCAAAAGATACAGGGGCCGATCCCGAGCTCGCGTCCCACGTGACGCTCAGCATGGGCGTGTCCTGTTTCCCGATCCACGGGGACACGCCGGTCGCGGCAGTCATGAGCGCCGATTCGGCGCTCTACGAGGCCAAACGCGCCGGCCGGAACCAGGTGAAGGCAGCCAACAGCAAGCCGAAGAAGCGTGCGCCCGCACGCCTACCGAGCGCCAACTAGCTCGAAGTATACCCATCCAACCTGACCGGTCCCGTTCTGCACCCGAACCCACTTGCCGCGATACGAATGCCCGATGAGGGGATCGCCCGCCTGGAGACGTATCATGACCTTGGAATTCAAGGTGGGAGCTGCGCGGAGATTGATTGCGTCCCGTGCTTTCAGTCGAACCGGCAGCGCGAAGGGAACTTCCCCCACCAGCAAAGGCAAGTCCTGCCGGCTCAGGCTCTGTTCCTGGCTCTCGCGGATCAAGCCCTTGGCCTGCCCCGATAAATACAACGCACCACCGAAATTTTGCTTTTTGAATTCCTCCGCTCCGAGCCTCAAGAGCTCGACCGCGCGGACGTATTTCGGATCACGGGCGACCTGCGGGGTCTTGGTGCGGAGCGCTTTTAGCGCGATTTCGGCCTCAGCCAGGTTGGACGCTGCCTCGGCCTTGCTCTCGAGACTACGAAGCTTGGCTTTCGCGCGGACGACCTCGAGAATGGCTTCGCCGAGCCGATTGTTCAGCTCATCGAGCTGGGCCTCTTTCTCGAGCAGGAGCATGTTCAGCTTAGCCACCCGCTCCTCAAGATCCCGGCCCAAGGTCACTTGCTGGCTCAGCGATTTCTCCAGCAGCGCCTGGCGCTTCTGTAATTCCTGTTGCCGCTCTTGCAAAGCGGCCTGTTCCGACTCCCGGCCCTGCTCGCTCTCGGAAAGCGAGCCCATGCCGCGCATCATGGCCTCACAGCCCGAGAGCGCCAGGGTGGCGGCCAGTAGGGTCGGGAGAAGGGACAGAACTGGGAAGCGGGTAATGGAGGAAAGAGACGTTTGAAATCGGCTCATGGCTGATCGCATCATGGAGCGCCCCGAGGCTGTTGCGCGCTTGGTCTTTAAGCGTGTGACCTGGGGCGGTCTGGGGCCCCGCCTGTCGAATCCTAGCAGAACAATCCGAACCGGGCGAAACGCATTCGTAAAAACCGCAAGGCTCACGACGGGTCCCCCACGAAGGTCCAGGAATTGAAGGTCGCCGCTTGCCCACGCCTGCGACCGGCTGGGTCGACCACCTTCCAAACCAGCGCGCGGTTGACGAGAAATCGCCGTCCCTTGCCCGAGATCCTGACCCCGCGGTAGTCGTCGATGAATCCCCGTTCCTCAGCCTGGGCCAGCATGCGCGCGCGCGCGGCTTGATCTGGGGGCTCCGCGGTCAACCGTGACGGCGTCCGGGTGAACTGGTCCCAGGTCATCTCCCAAAGATTCAGCGCGACCCGGTTGCCGAAGTTCAGCACGGGGTCGTCTTCCAGACCGTGGGAGACGACGACGAAGGGAGCTTCAAAAAGCGCACGAGCCTGTTCCTCCGGCGTGCCCACGCCCGCAATCAGATCGCGCCTCGTCCAGTGTCTATAGCTCTCCAGCAGCAGCCGGCACCACTGCTGAATCACGGCGTCTTTCCAGGGCTCCTGCATGGTGAAACGTGACGATCTCCGATGCCCCCTAAATGTTCCGCCAGCGGCGGCCATCACGCCGTATCAGCTCGTCGGCCTCCTGCGGTCCCCAGGTTCCGGCCGCGTAATTCGGGAAACTGGCCGGTGGCAGCGCATGCCACACGTCCAGGATCGGCTGCACGACGGACCAGGCCAGCTCCACGTTGTCCGCCCGCTGAAACAGCGTCGCGTCCCCCGCCATGCAGTCGTGCAGCAGCGTCTCATACCCGGTGCTCGGAGCGTCGCCGAAGTACTTGGAGTACTGAAAGTCCATGTCGACCGTTCCGACGCGGACCGTGGGACCCGGGACCTTGGCATCGAAGCGCAGAGAGATCCCCTCGTCGGGCTGAATGCGGATGACGAGCACATTGGGCGCCAGCTCCTCTACGCTGGTCTTGCGGAACAACATCAAGGGCGCGCACTTGAACTGGATGACGATCTCGGTGACCCGTTTTGGCATGCGCTTGCCCGTGCGCAGGTAGAACGGCACGTCGGCCCAGCGCCAGCTGTCGATGAACAGCTTGAGTGCGACATAGGTCTTGGTGTTGGAGCTCGGCGAGACATTCGGCTCCGCGCGGTATCCCGAAACCGCCTCCCCGCCGATGATGCCCTCGCCGTACTGGCCCGCTACGGCGTTGCGCAGCACCTCGATGGGATGGGGCGGTAGGATGGCGCGCAGGACCTTGGACTTCTCGGTCCGCACGGCATCGGCATCGAACGAGTTCGGGGGCTCCATCGCGACGAGGGAGAGCAATTGCATCACGTGATTCGGCACCATGTCCCGCAGCGCGCCCGCCTCCTCGTAATACCGGCCGCGGTGCTCGATGCCCAAGCTCTCTGCCACCGTGATCTGCACGTGGTCGATGTAGCGGTGGTTCCACATCGGCTCAAAAATGCCGTTGGCGAATCGGAAGACTAGGATGTTCTGCACCGTTTCTTTGCCAAGGTAATGATCGATCCGGTAGATCTGGCTCTCCTTGAGTACGCCGGTGACCTCGCGGTTGAGCGCTTTGGCGCTCTCCAGGTCGTGCCCGAACGGCTTTTCGATGATGACGCGCCGCCAGCAGCCGTCGCGCTCTTCGACCAGGCCGGAAGCGCCCAGCTGCTCGATGATCTCCGAGAAGAAGCTCGGAGCCGTCGCCAGGTAGAACAGGTAGTTCCCCCGTGTCCCATGGGCCTTGTCCACCTGCGCGAGTTGCTGCTGCAGCCGAACGTAGGCCTCGCCGTCGCGAAAGTCCCCCTGCACGTAGGACACCCGTTGCACGAGATCGTCCCAGACAGCGGGATAGACCTCACCGGTGGCGAAATGCCGGATGTCCCGGGAGAGCCCGTCTCGAAAATCCTCCTGGCCGAGATTCGTGATCGCAAACCCGACGACCGCGAACTCCTTGGGGAGATGCTTGTGAGAGGCCAGATTGTAAATGGCTGGGATCAGCTTGCGCTTCGTCAGATCGCCGTCGGCGCCGAACACGACGAGCACGCTCGGATCAGGGGGCGCCTCCGATGCGGAGGTCATGTTGTCGGGGATCGCGTTTGGCGGTGTCATACCAGCAGGCTCCTCACCAATCATCTTGCGGCCGGAGCGTCCCTGTAACGGATCAATTGGGGCGAACGAGAATGACCTTGTTCCAATCAAACCTAACGTGCAGTGTTGGCACTCTACCCGATAACAAGGTGATACATCCACCAGTACCGTCTATCGCGCTGCATCTGGCGCCCCCTCTTCCCGACCGCCGACTCCTCAAGCAATCGCGGAAGTTGCCGAAGAAGATGAAGATGCGGAGGTACAGGATGCCGCTGGTGCAATCGATCGACGGCGTATACTCCCTTTACCAGAACCGCCAAGGATCCCAAGGACACGAATCCACCGTGCTCCCGATGACCGTGGCGCCGCGCGGGGACCCTCCTTCGACTGACCCGGCCGACGCGCCGGCGCAGGGGGCCTGCCGACAGGGCCCGCTCGGCTGGACGCGCAAGCCGGTTGCGGTCGCCCGGGAGATCATGTCGGTCCCGGTAGTCACGCTTGCCGCCAGTGCGCCGCTCGTCCAGGCATGGATGGTCATGCGGAGCCGTCGATTCCGCCATCTTCCGATCGTGTCCGATTTTGGGACGCTCGTCGGAATGATCTCGGATGTGGATCTGCTGCACGCCTCGCACGGGACGGAGGGGCGGGTCCTGCCCCCCTTCCCGTTGGTGCGCGAGGTCATGACAAGAGAGGTCATCACCGCGACGCCCGACACGCCCGGCCAAGAGATCATCGAGGTGATGCTCCACGAGCACATTGGAGCCGTGCCCATCCTCGACGACCGCCACCATCCGGTCGGCATTCTCACGACGACCGATATCCTCCGCGCCCTCCTCAACCGAGCACCGCTCGGGCTCGGTACATAAGCACCCGTGACGCGGCTGCCTGTCCGTCGTACCTTCCTCGAAGACGGAACGCGTGCACGCGAAGGGAATCCGATCCCATACAAGAGCTGATCTCCTCGCTCCTCACCGTCTCCCCCTCACCCGTGCCCTCTTGCTCCATGGCCCGTCGGTGCGCCGACTTGAAAATGTGCCCATGCATCGGCGATGCTATGGTGTCCCGAACGGGGAAGGAGCGCGATATATGCCCGCGAGGTCGATGTTCAAAAAGATCTGGGATGCGCACGTCGTGCGGGAGGAGCCCGACGGCACCACCCTCCTGTACATCGACCGTCACCTGGTCCACGAGGTTACGTCCCCCCAGGCGTTTGAGGCGTTGCGGCTCGCGGGGCGCAAGCCACGACGACCGGCGGCCACCCTCGCGGTTCCGGATCACAACGTGCCCACCACCGACCGGCGGCTCGGTATCGCGGATCCGGTCAGCGCCAAGCAGGTCGCCACGCTCGAGGACAACGCCAAGGGCTTCGGGATCACCCTGTTCGGCATGAACGACATTCGCCAGGGCATCGTGCATGTCATCGGCCCCGAGCAAGGGTTCACGCTGCCCGGCATGACGATCGTCTGCGGAGATTCCCACACCTCCACCCACGGCGCGTTCGGCGCGCTCGCCTTCGGCATCGGCACGAGCGAGGTCGAGCACGTGCTGGCGACGCAGTGCCTCATCCAGAAGCGGCCCCGCAGCATGGAGATCAGGGTCGAGGGGAGGTTGCCTGCGTACTGCTCGGCCAAAGACATCATCCTGGCCATCATCGGCACGATCGGGACGGCGGGTGGCACGGGGTACGTGGTCGAGTACACGGGATCGGCCATCGCGGCTCTGAGCATGGAGGGCCGGATGACCCTGTGCAACATGTCGATCGAAGGCGGGGCTCGGGCCGGCATGGTCGCGCCCGACGAGCGGACGGTCGCCTACCTCCGTGGACGCCCCCTGGCACCCAAGGACGGTGTCTTCGACCACGCGGCCGAGACCTGGCTTCAGTTCAGAACGGACGCGGATGCTGAGTTCGACAAGGTCGTCCGGCTCCGCGCCGAGGAGATCTCGCCGCAAGTGACCTGGGGGACGACCCCGGGCATGGTGGCGAGCGTGGACGCGACGGTGCCAAACCCGCAGACCATGGCGGACGACAAGCAGCGCAAGGCCGCGGAGCACGCGCTCGAGTATATGGCGCTCAGTCCGGGGACCAAGATCACGGACATCATGCTCGACCGCGTCTTCATCGGGTCCTGCACCAACAGCCGCATTGAGGACCTGCGACTCGTGGCGCAATACGTTAAGGGCAAAAAGGTTGCCCCGAGTGTCCACGCCATGATCGTTCCCGGCTCGGGGCTGGTCAAGCAACAGGCTGAGCAAGAAGGGCTGGACGCGATTTTCCGCGAAGCGGGCTTCGAATGGAGGGAGGCGGGGTGCAGCATGTGCCTGGCCATGAACGCGGATGTGTTGCAGCCGGGCGAGCGCTGCGCGTCCACGAGTAATCGCAACTTCGAGGGCCGCCAGGGGAAGGGCGGACGGACGCACCTCGTGTCGCCCGCGATGGCGGCCGCCGCAGCCATCGAAGGGCATTTCGTTGATATAAGGAATTGGGGTTGATGGGGTAAGCGAACAGCGGATAGATCAATATGTTGTGCTCTTACCGCCCACCGCTGACCCCTGACCCATCTTCAGACTTTTGCCTTTTTACTTTTGACCATTTCCTTGGAGTGATACGGTGGAGCCGTTCACAACTTTGACAGGGCTGGTCGCGCCGCTTGATCGGGTGAATGTCGACACCGATCAGATCATCCCCAAGCAGTTCCTCAAGACGATCCACCGGACCGGCCTGAGCGAAGGTCTGTTTTACGACTGGCGCTACAAGAAGGACGGTTCGCCGGATGCGGCATTCTTTTTGAATGAACCGCGGTACCGGGGTGCGACGATCCTGTTGACGCGGGACAATTTTGGCTGCGGCTCCTCGCGCGAGCACGCGCCCTGGTCCTTGCTTGACCAGGGCTTTCGCAGCCTGATCGCCCCGAGCTTTGCTGACATCTTTTACAACAACTGTTTCCAAAACGGGATTCTCCCCGTCGTCCTGAAAGCCGATGAAGTCCAGGAGCTGTTCCAAGCCGTCTTCGCCCATGAGGGCTACCGCCTCACGGTCGATCTCCCGAGCCAGACCGTCACGACCTCGGACGGGAGATCCTATCCGTTCGAGGTCGACCCCTTCAGGAAGAACTGTCTCCTCAACGGCCTCGACTCGATCGGTCTCACCCTTCAGCACGAAGCCGCCATCACGGCCTACGAGCAACGCCGCAAGGCCGAGACTCCCTGGCTGTTCCAGGACCTTGCTGCTCGATAGTCATCCCGTGAAACAAGCACCGAGCGCGTTCAGCGCTTGGCTTGTCTTCTTCCTGGCTTGCGGCTTGTGCCTCCTCGCCCTGCAGGGCTGCACGGGCTCCGGCGCGGAAGACCTCTTCAAGCTCGCCCAGTTCGAGGAGCGGCAACACAACCTCGCCCACGCCCGAGAGCTCTACGAGCAAATCATCCGAGAGTTCCCGCAGAGCGACTATGCCGAGCGGGCGACGAAGCGGCTCGAGCACATCGGGCCGAAGGCGAAGGAATGAGACGACGCCTGTCGCGCTCCATTCGCGCACAGGACGGGGACGCATGCTGAAACCGTTGGGCTACTTATTCCGTCTGATCGCGCGTGTGTTCGAGCGTGTGGGGCTTCTGCTCTACCGGGTTGGCAATGCCTTTCACAATCTTCTGCCCGTATTCCTGCCTCCCCACGAATCGACCGCTTTATTGAACCGTTACTACAAGAACACCTACTACTCGGCGGAATCGCTCGGAGACCCGAAGTCCCTGGAGAGCGTCGGCTTCGAGCTGGAGAGCTGGGAGGTGGACGTGTGCAAGCGGTATGGCCTCTCATCCGGCCGCATGCTGGTGCTCGGCTGCGGGTGGGGCCGTGAAGCGATCGGCCTGGCGGAGCGGGAGGTGCAGGTCGTCGGACTGGATCTCCACCCCGGTGTCTTGAGCGTCGCCAACCGCGTCGCGGCGGAACGGAAGCTCCCCGCACAATTCATGCTGGGCGACTTTCTCGCTCCGCCCTGCAAGCCCGGCAGCTTTCAATACATCCTTCTGTCCGGGACCATGTACAGCGCCATTCCGGGCCGGGAGTCGCGGCAAGCCTGGCTCCATCACGTGCGCGGCCTCTGCAAGCCGAAGGGCCTGATCATCGTGAGCTTCCAAATCGAGAATCGACCCGACGGCCGCCTACACAGGTTGACGGAAAGGCTTCGAGCCGCGCTCGTCAAGCTCCCGGGATCGAATTCGCACTATCAGAGGGGCGACGTCTGCCAGGGCGGTCACTTCTTTCATTTGTTTCAGGACGAGGCCGAGCTGAAAGCCGAACTCCACGGCGCAGGCGCCCACGTCAAGGAATTGAACTGGCTCCGGCAGTACGCGGTGTTTGCTTAAGATATTACCTAACTTTATTGCGTCGCACTTGGGTATCCTACGCATTTCTAATTTCGCTAGGCCGCCCTGCCCTGCCGTGTTACGCTCGCCTCAGTGCGTCCTCGCACTCCTCGCAATCCGATGGATTCTTATGGATGGGACCTTCGTCAAGAACCCGGACTTCGTCCAGCGCCACGTCGCGGGTGAGTGCTTGCTGATCCCGGTCCGCCGCCGCCTGACGGAGGCCAACAGCCTCTACGTACTTAACGAGACCGGGGCGGCGATCTGGGAGCGTCTGGACGGGAATCGGTCCCTGCAAGAGATTGCCGGTGATCTCCTGCAAGACTACGAGGTTCCGCCAGAACAGATCGAGCGGGACGTGCAGGAACTGGTCAACGACCTGTTGAGCATCCAGGCGATCCACCCGGTCCATCGGTGAGGCATGCTGGCTC
>JBFISJ010000062.1:0-13307 GCA_041608595.1 Nitrospiraceae bacterium | reverse complement strand
GTGCCTGGCGGTCGTGCTCGTCGGTCAACCGGGCACCACGTTTCCCGCCTGGCAGCACACCGTCGACCCCGCGGCCGATGTCAGCCAACTCGTCGCGCTCAGGGAAGCGGGGCAGACATTTCGTGCGGGCATCCTTCGGCTCGGCAGGGCGATGTGGGAGAGCCCGGGGACCAACGCCGTGCTGCCGGTTGCCGGGCATGAGAGGGTCCGTCAGGCCCAGGCGCAGTACTACCGCTTGCGAGAGCCGCTCTTCCGGCTCGCCTTCTCCCATGCGTCCGCCATCGTCCAGCGTCTAGAGGGGGCGAACCGGCGCGCGACACTGGTGAGGGCAAGCATCTCCACCCTCGCGTCTCTGGAGTTGGTCAAGAACCTCCACGCCGCCGCCGCGCTGCTCAACGACCACCCGCCCGCCCGCAAGGTCTGGAATCAAGCCGACCCCGGCCGGGGGTTTCCGGCGAACAGCTGGGAGATGTCGCTCGAAGCCGCCCGCAACACGCGGTACCGCGACCTGTTCCGCGCGGGGCATCAACGGCTCGCCGATCATGTCTCCTACTTGGAGCGCCTGTGGAAGGCCGAGGATCAACAGGTCCGTGCGCTCTTCCCCGACACGGTAACCCGCACCCTGGAGGACATCGAGCAACGCAAGTCTCTGCTCGAGGCCGGTCTTGCCGAGGAGCATTTCGTTGAAGACGAGCAGGTGCTCGACGAGTTGGTCGAGGAATCCAAGCGTTTGCGTGCCTACTGGCGGACCGAGGCGCCGACACTGCGGACCGCAATCGAGCGCGACCACGGCCTGATCCGCGGGGACGTCAGGTTGCTGGTGTACCAGGCCGAAAAGGACTACCTCGGTCTCAGGAGGGAGTTGTATCAATTGGCCTTCACGCATCTCCCCAAGCTGACCAGGCAGGACATCCCCTATCCACCCGAGGCCCGGCTGCGCGGTGTGGCGATCTCGCTCCTGTCCGCGTTGACGCTGTACGAGAACGCCCAGGAGCTCCATTCGACGGTGCTCTCCATTCCAGGCGTCCGGGCCTTGCTCAATGAGGGCGACCCGACACGAGGCATTCCTCCCCGGTTTTGGGATGACATTCAGAAGGAATTCGCCAGAATTCAGTACCGCAGCCTGGCAGAGGAAGGCCTCGCAGCGTTCGACCGTCTGTCCGCGCAGAGCGTTGAATCGGGCATGGAGCAGGATCCGTTTCTCGTATACGTCCGATCCGAAATCGACGCCGCCCCGACGGCGAAGGCCATCCGTTCGGAGAGCCTCTTGAAGAAAATTCGTCGCACGTTGCGATACTACACCCTGCGCGTGCGCGATTTCTTCAGGGGCGGTCTGAGTAAAGGAAAGTTCGAAGTTTCCAAGGGCTTCGGCACCCTCGTGGGCCTGGTCGAGCTCCGGAAAGGAAAGCTGTACGGACAAGCGCACTGGGAGCGCTTCGTGCAGTCGAGGCTTCAGCCCGGCGACATCTTGCTGGAAAAAACCCCGTTCCGTCTGACCGACCAATTCATTCCGGGACACTTCGGCCATGCCGCGTTATATGTCGGCGGCGAGGAGGACCTGCGAGGGTTGGGGTTGATTCACGAGGAGGTGATCGGCCACCACCGCACGGAGAGCGCGGGGGGAGCTACGATTGTCGAAGCGCTCCGCACCGGCACCCAACTCAGCCCTCTCGAGCATTTTCTCAACATTGATGATCTGGCCGTCCTCCGCCCCAAGCGAACGGTCATCCCGGACACCGAGGTGCAGGAAGCCATTCGCCTCGCCTTTTCCCATCTCGGGAAGCAGTATGACTTCAACTTCGACACGAATACGTGGGACTCCATCGTCTGCTCGGAGCTCATCTTCCAGACCTACGTTCGGGTCCCCTGGAATTACGACAAGGTGCTCAGCTCCTACACCATCTCCCCGGACGACATTGCGGTCTTCGCCGGATCCGGCGAGGAACGTCCGTTCGAGCTCGTGACGTTCATCCATGACGGACAGGTCATCCATGATCCCTCCGCCGGCCTCCACAACGAAGAGCTTTACATTCGGCTCCTCGGCGACCATTATGCGAACTCCATGCCCGCGGGGCAGGCGGCGCGGATGGTATCACGATGAGAAGCCCTCGCTAGGAGACGTTGCGTCATGGCTCGCGGAGCGGAGAACAGCAAACACCTCATTGATTGTCACGTGCACCTCGCGGCGCTACCCGATGCGGACAACGGGTGCCTCGTCTCAGCCAGAGTGCTCCGAAGCCCGCTGTTCCGCTTCTTGTTGTGGAAGCACGATCTTCCCGCGCACGACCCGGCCGTGGCCAATCACAAATACGTCACGTCGTTGCTCGGCGAGCTGCGAGCCTCCCGCCACGTGGCGCAGGCCGTCCTTTTGGGTATGGACTGTGTCTACGACCGCGACGGCCGGCCGGATCTGCAGGACACGGATTTTCTGGTGAGCAACGACTATGTACTGCGTATCGTCAGGGAGCACCCAAACGAGTTTCTCGCCGGTGTCTCCATCAATCCGCAGCGCCGGGACGCCGTGGAGGAGGTGCACCGCTGCGCCGATGCCGGCGCGACGCTCGTGAAGGTCCTCCCCAACTCCCAACAATTCGACCCCGCGACGAGCCGATACAAGCCCTTCTACCGTGCGCTGGCGGAGCGCGGGCTCCCCCTGTTGAGCCACGTCGGCTATGAGTTCAGCCTGATCGGCAAGGATCAGTCAGTGGGCGATCCCGAGCGGCTGCGCGTCGCCCTCGACGAGGGCGCGACGGTCATCGCCGCCCACGGATGCAGCTACGGGTTGATGATCTACGAAAAATTCCTTCCGACCTTTCAGAAGCTCGTCCGGGAATATCAACACTTTTATGCCGACATCTCGGCCTTGACGCTCCTGAACCGCTTTCTCATGTTGCTTCGTCTGAGACGTGAGCGGGCGTTACAGGAGCGACTGCTCTACGGGACGGATTACCCCCTGCCGGTGTTTCATTTCCCCGTGTGGGGACGAGTGGGTTGGCGCCCGCTCCGGCAACTGCTGTCGACCAAGAACCGTTTCGATCGTATGTACCTAGTCTGCCGGCAGCTCGGCCTCAAATTCGGATCGCTCGGCAAGGTGCTCCCGGGCAAGCCCGCCAAGCGTCGATGATGGTATGCGCCCCCGCCGGTTATGACGGACCGTGATCAGATCCTGACCAGCCTTCGGGCACGCCTCCTCGCCTACGCCAGACGCCACCTTCTCGGCGAAGGGGCAGAGGATGTGGCCCAGGAAGTCCTCGTGGTCTTGCATGAGAAGTACCCCCAGGTCACGGAACTCTCGGAGCTCGTGCCGCTGTCGTTCCAAGTGCTGCGCTACAAAATGCTGGAGGTCCGCCGCAAGGCCGTTCGGCGCGGCGAGGCGCGACAGGTTCCGGTCGAGGACCCGCCGCTGCCGGACCCCGGAGACGATCCGGAGACCGTCGCCGCCAGACGGCAGCGGGTGGATCGACTCATCGCCGGGCTCAACCGCCTTGGGGCACGGTGTCGCGACTTGTTCCGTTGGAAGCTGGAGGGCAAGACCTTTGCAGAAATCCAGGCTCTCATGGGACAGCGCTCGATTAACACCATTTATACCTGGGACCATCGGTGCCGGCAGCAGTTGCTGAATGTTTTGGGTGGATCCTGGGAGTGACCCGGATGCCCGAGCACGACGCGGCAAAGATGATCGGCGGGTATGCCAGCGGCACGCTCACGGAAGACGAGCGGCGCATCCTGTTCGAAACCGCGTTGCGCGATCAGGACGTATTCGACGTGCTGGCCGGGGACCAGGCCTTGAAGGAATTGCTCGATGACCCCGGGATGAGGCAGCGCCTGATCGACGGAATGGGGCCGGCGTTCGCGGGGTCCGCAGGCGGGTGGCTGTCGCGCGCCGGTGTCTGGCTCAAACGACCCACCCATCTGGCACTGGCTGGGTCGCTGGCCACGGCATTGCTTGTCAGCGTGGTGGTCCTCGAGGTGTACCGGCAGGGTGCTCCGCCTCCTCCAGGTGTGGTGCCCTCGGGCAGTCTACCGAAGGCGGACGGGCCGGCTAAGGAGGTCAGTCCCGGGGCGAGGCAGCAGGTGGCCGAACCCGATCGGGCGTTGCGCTCAAAGAAGCCGTCCACGCCGGCGAAAACCGCCCTGCAACGCCCAGGCGGCTGGCGCGTGACCCAGTCTTTCAGTGCGCCGTCCCAGCAGGGTCCGGCACGGTCGCTCTTTTTTACGGGACGGGAAGATAGAGAGGTCGGGAGCGGGGATGTCGCACGGGAGGAGCGGGGCGTGTCGCCCTTGGAGGCCCCGGGTCAGATCCGTGACCGCAGGCTCCGGCGGTCTGAGCAATCGGTGCGAGCCGTGGCGCCGCTTGGCCTTCGCTACCGCGTCCTGGACCGTCAGGCGTCCGCCGCTGAGCTACGGATCGAGGTCAATCAGACCGGCTACCTGTACGTGCTCGAGCACCGCTCAGGCGGGGAAGAGCGGCTGCTGTTTCCCCTGCAGGCGTCCGACATGCCCGAGTCGCGAACGGCCGAATCGCAGGCGCGGGTCCAACCGGGAAGTTCTTATGCGGTCGCGCTGGGGGCGCGCCTCGCCATCTTGAAGGATGAGGGGCCCTACCGAATCGTCGCGATATTGTCTCGTCGTCCTCTCACCGACCTCACCGCCGACTCGACCAGGAGCGTGGACTGGCGTCTTGTGGACGAGGCTCGTCGGACGCGGCCTCACGAGACGTGGGTGACCGAGCAGGTGCCGGGCGAGGGCGGGGCGATGTACGTCGTCAACCCCACAGTGACCCCAGAGGCGACGATGGCCGTAACCCTCACCTTTGAGCCGCGCTAGGGTCCACGAAACGGAGCCGGTCTTGGTTTTAAGTCGTGAGTTTGGATTCCTGTCACTCCAAACTTGTGTCTGAGGAGACACTGCTCAGGTTCCAGGATTCCCAGGCGTGTTTGGCCCTGATTGGACGCTTAATTGTCGTGAAGGGTGACGACCTCGATCTCCCGGAAGGAGAAGAGGCACTGAGTAAACTCCTCCCATTCGTTCTCCCGCGTCAGCCTGGTCCATCGGCACAGGAGACGCAGGCGGTCTTGCTCGAGACAGGGCTCGATCTGCACCTCGAGGAGCGGCCATTCGAATCCTTTGAGCTGCCGGAGATCCAGGTAGATCTGGGTCACGTGCTTGAAGACACAACGGGTGATGGTCCGACTCGGTGTGCTGGACGTGAGCGTGGGATGGTGCCTGAAGATGATCCTGACGTCGAACTCGCCCGTGCACTGGTGACCGACGTCATTCAATCGTCTGCCGGTAATCTCGAACGTGTCGCGGGACGTCACGGTCAGCTCCTGAATGAATCCATCGTGAAACCGTTGGACCCGCTCCAGGAACGTCGCCGCTTCATCCGCTGTCTTGATCACTTCCGTCATGAGGACCCGCCCTCACATCAGCTTGTTCTTGTGGCACCGCCGGAGGGGTACGTTGGCGGCTTCATGTAGACCACGGTCCATATCAGGAAACCCATCGCGACCAGCACGACGACAGCCGTAAATTGCAACGGCGTGTAGGGCACGGCGCTCGCGAGGTCGGGCATGGCTTGGTTGATCGTCAGGTGCAACCCGCCCAGGACCGACCAGTTGATCACCACGAGCCCGCCAGCGAGGAGGATCCGCAGGCGACGCCGTAATTCCGTGCGTGCCTCGGTCCGTGAGAGCCACGCCCCCTTGTGCGGAAACCGAATGAGCCGCGGCGGAACCACCTGCGCCCCGAGCAAAACGGCATTCATGAGACCAGCAAACCCCACGACGTACGTCACGAACCCCGCCTTGGTCATCCACCCGTTGGGCACATTCTCCGTGTCCCAATGGACGGGCACACGGGCCGGTAGATCCCCATAGGCGCCCATCATGTGGCTGCCTGCCAGGACGAGCGGGACGTAGGCCGCAACGAGGAGGAGCGTGTTGGTCGATCGCATCGCGCTCACCCGGTCCTACCCACCTCGAGGGACAACGACACCCAGCACGATAACGAGATTGTACGCCGCGTGCAACGCGATGGCCGGCGCGAGCGAACGCGACAGGATGCGCGCCGCGAGCGTTCCGACGCCGACGAGGCCGATCGCGACGCTGGCCGGCCAGTAGGTTCCGGTCTCGGGCAGATGCACGGCCACGAACAACCCGGTCACGGCGACGGATGCCGCCGGCAGACCCCATGAGCGGGCCAGGCCCGTGAGCAGGACTCCCCGGAACAAGAACTCCTCCAGGGGCGGCGCGAGACACAGGACGAGCACGACCCAGCAGACAAACGAGAATCCCGGCGTGCTGGCCATTTGCGCGAGCGGTCCGAGACGCCCGCCGTGCTGGGGGGGCAGCAATTGAGTCACAAGCCAGAGATAGCTGATCCCGAGCAAGGCACCCACAGCACAGGCCAGCCGGAGCTCCGGCAGGGGCGCGGGCATCCATCCCAGGCCCCGGGGAAATTCAGCGTAAAAGCTCGGTCCTTCATAATAGCGAGCGAGCTGGATGAGCACGGCGCCTCCCAAGAGCATGCCGACGATTGCGGCCGGTGCCGCCACCGTCCGGGCGAATTGGGACGAGACTACCGGGTCGTGCAAATCGAACCCGCTGAGCCCGGCGGCCGTTCCCGCGACCAGGGCGACGAGCCCGCCCCCCAGCACCTGCGCCATCATGTAGGCCAGGAAGACGACCAGCGCGCTGCCCGCACCTAGGCCGGCCAGGGCCACCAGCCCCACGCCAGCCTTTTGGACGCCAGGCACCGCGTGTTCCGCAAAAACAAATGAGAACGCTTTTCTTGTTGGGTTCGTCATACCATCAGGGACACGATTTGAGCTCAGCGCCCCGCGACGAGTGTCTCGGCCATGCCGGCGAGCACCAGAAACGTGACCAACCCGACGACGGCAATGAGCGCCGGCACAGCGTACCGGGTGACGTGGCCGTGGGCCTTCTCGCACCACCGGGCACCCGCGTAGAGGACCGTCCCGCCGACCAGCACCCCGCCCAGCCCTCCGGCCAAGATCATGACTGGAAGGCACATGAGCAAATACGCCCAGCGCGAGACGCCCCACGCATACTCATCGTCCCGCCGCCCTGCCTGTGTCTGAGTCATTCTGGCGTCCATCGGCCGACCCCAAGCTTTCGACGCGCACTTCGGCCCCCACGGCCCTTTAGGAAGGATAGCAGACGGTCTTCCACGGCCAGATGGAGCCCCGCGCCGTCGCATGAACGACATAACACTTTGAAAACATAGGTGAAAATATATTCTTATCGCTTGGTGGGCTGGAGACCTGAGCGACCGCCCAGTCGCCGTGTTTGCCCGTATTTATCGGGTGGGGTCGGACCCTGGACGACAAGGAACCGGCCGCAGGAACCGGCCATCCCACCCGCAGCAGGAGGAGGTCGATTCAACCAAAGACACCGGTGCAACCTCCCAGAATGGGCGATCGAACCGACGACGCCCCAGTGACGGGCGGGGACGCCAGGGGGACGTTTCACAGACCACCGTGCTTGCGCTACACTGCCTCGCCATGGCTGATAGACGCATCTCATGACAGGCTCAATCCCCCGACAGCTCCCGCAGGTGATTCCCGAGGCCTTTGCCGAGGTCGCGCGAGCGAACCCGGATGCCGTCGCCATGCAGATCAAGGCCGAGGATGGTTATCGCCGCCTCACCTACCGAGAGGTGCTTTGGCAGGTCGTCCAGCTCGCCCTGGCACTGACGGAGCAGGGGGTGAAGGAAGGAACGCGCGTGGCGGTCGTGGCGGAGAACCGTCCTGAGTGGGCGGTCGCCTACCTGGGCATCCTGGCCGCCGGCGGGACGGCGGTCCCGCTGGACGTACAGTCGAGTCCCGACGCCCTCGCGTCAGCGGTGCGGGAATGCGAGAGCCGGCTCGTGTTCGTGAGCGCGGGCACGGCCCCTGTGCTCGGCAACCTCGGCCAGGATGTCCGACTGGTCAACTTCGATGACGACGGCGACCCCGACGGGAGCCGCTTGAGCACGTGGCTCACACGGACTTCGCCCAGCCGCCCTCAACCCGCCTCCGTGGCCCCGACCGACGTGGCATCCCTTCTCTACACATCGGGCACGACCAAGAAACCGAAGGGGGTCCTGCTGACGCACGCCAACCTCATGGCCAACGCGACGGCATTGATCGGAACGGGGCTGGCGGGGCCGGGCGACAATTTCCTCGTGATCCTGCCGCTCCATCACGCCTATCCCTTCATGATCGCGTTTCTGGTCCCCCTGCTGCTCGGAGCCCGCATCACGTTTCTGGCCTCGCTGAAGGGGCCCGACCTGATCGCATGTCTGCGGGACACGCGCATCACGATGTTCGTCGGCGTCCCCCAGGTCTTTGCCATGATCCGACGCGCGATCCTGGACGAGATGGGACGGCGGCCGGCACCTGTTCGGCAACTGGGTCGCCTGCTCATGACGCTGTGCGGAAGGATCCGTGACCTCACGGGCTGGAACTTGGGCCGGCTCGTCTTCGCCCAGGTCCACCGACGCTTTGGCGGATCCTTGCGCCTCCTGTGCAGCGGGGGAGCCAAGTTGGATCCCCAGGTCGGCCGGGATCTCATCAGCCTCGGGTTCACGGTTCGCGAAGGCTACGGCCTCACGGAGACCGCGCCGGTCGTGAGCTTCAACCCCCTGCACGGGCCGAAGCTCGGCTCGGTCGGCCTTCCGCTTCCGAATGTCGAGGTTCGTATCGTCGATCCGGACGCACAGGGAACCGGCGAGATCGCCGTCCGTGGACCCAACGTGATGCGCGGGTACGACCGCGATCCGGCGAGCACGAGCGAGGCGATTCGAGACGGCTGGTTCCACACCGGTGACCTCGGCAACCTCGATGCCGACGGCTTCCTATTCGTGACCGGACGGCTGAAGGAACTGATCGTGACAGCCGGCGGCAAGAATATTTTCCCCGAGGAGCTCGAAGCCGCCTACGAGTGCAGCCCGGCCCTCGCGGAGGTCTGCGTGCTGCCCATGGCCCGCGCCGGCGAGGACGAGGAGCACCTCCACGCCGTGGTGGTGCCGGACTTCGACTACCTCAAGCGCCAGAGGGTGCAGAACGTGACCATGCTCCTCCGCGACGAGATCAGGAAAATCGCCCTCACCCTGCCCCCGTACATGCGGATCATGGGCATCACCATCTTGAAGGAACCGTTGCCTCGCACGCGCCTGGGCAAGATCCAGCGGCACCTCGTCCACCACCAGGTACACACGGTCACGAATCAACCACCCGAACGACCCGCACCCTCCCCCGAGGACCGCTCGCTGCTGGAGGGCGAGACCGGGAGGAAGGTGGTGGAGGCCCTGCGCGCCATCCTCCCCGCACAGACCGCGGTCCACCCGGGCGATCACCTGGAGCTGGACCTCGGGCTGGATTCGCTCAAACGGGTGGAAATGATCGTCGCCCTTGAGCGCCGGTTCGGGCCGCTCCCCGAAGCCCTGGCCGGTAACGCGGCGACCGTCCAAGATCTCGTCGAAGGCCTCCGCGACTTCCAGCAGCACCATCAGCCGCTGGACTCCGCGTCGCACTCGTGGGGCGACATTCTCAAGGCCGATCCTCCTCCAGCGGTGCGGGAGCACGTCCTCGCCGAACCGCGACGGCTCGATCGGGCTGCCGGAGCCTTTGCGTTCAGCCTGCTCAGCATCATCTTTCGCGCCGGCTTCAGGTTGAAGGTGCGGGGAGACGATCAGCTTCCTTTGGAGGGACCTTGCCTGCTCGCCTCGAACCACCTGAGTTTCATGGACCCCTTTCTGATCCTCGCCGCCGTTCCGCGATCGCTCCGCACGCGACTCTACGCGCTGGGCTGGCAGGCCTACTTCAGGTCAGGCTTCCGCGCGTGGGTCGGACGAGTGGGACACGTCATCCCGGTCGCCAGCGATGCCCCAATGACGACCGCGCTCCGGACATCCGCGGCCGTGATTCGGGCGGGAAAATGCCTGCTGATTTTCCCCGAGGGGCAACGAAGCATCGACGGCCGGATGATGCCGTTCAAGAAGGGTATCGGGATCCTTGCCTGCGAGCTGGGCGTCCCGGTGGTCCCGATTTTCATTTCCGGTTCGTTTGAAGCCTGGCCCCCGGATGCCGCTTGGCCACGCCTCCATCCTATTTCGATGCGCTTCGGCACCGGCATCACGATCACCAGGGCCATGATATCGGCATGGGCCCAAGCTGGCCGAGACCCCCACGAGGCCGCCTCGAATCTCATTCGCGAGCATATCGTGGCCCTGGGGAGCGCCTCAGCCGAGCGCGCGGCCGCCCCCTCCCCGCCCCCTTGATGAAAAACGCTCTTTGCTTGCCTGCAGACAAGGGTCCCGATGACAATGGTCACGAGATGGAACCGCACCAAGGAGGTTACGTCATGAACAGGCTTTTCACATTCTCAGGTTCAATCGTGGCCTGTGTCGCTCTGATCGCCTCCCTCGGGGGCTGCACCGTGAAGGCGACGCTGAAGACGACCACCGATGGGTTTGTCAACGTCCTCTCCTCCACATCGGGAAAATCGTGGTGGAACGAGGACGGGCTGGTGAGGAAGGAAGAACGGCTGAACGCCTTCGTCGCCCTGAACTATGAAAACCTGAAACAGGACATGGCGCGAGGGCAGGGTGAGTATGTCGCAACCCTATCGAATTTGCTCGGCGTGCCGGAAGCTCGCCGGGCCGAGTTCTCGGCCCTCACCAGGGATCGGTATGAAGTCCTGGTCATCGACGAAGGGACCAGCCCCGCGGGGATGCTGGCCGCGCTCGAGCGGGAGATGCCGCCCGGTCTGCTCGCGCGGTCGGAAACTTCTCCACGCTGATCGGGCCAATCAGCTGACGCCGGTCTCGACGAGTCCGATGCCGGTGGGCTGAGGGGGGGATGGCTGGCGATGGCTGCCGGCCCGGACCGGCAGCCCGTCACGGAAGACGAGATAATTGGTGGGAACCGCCGGCACGCGGGGCCCCGGCAACAGAATGCCGACCAGGTTCAGCGGGTCGCAGGCCGAGATTCTAATTTCCTGAGACGCGGCGGCGCTCTGACCCTTTCGAAGCGCGCGCAGCGCGTCCACCGCTTCGGGCAGGGCGAACTGCTCCCCCGTGAACCCGACGACGAAACGCCCGCCACGCACTTCGCCGCTGAGCTCCATGCGGCGGTATTGAATCAGCAGATCTCGCCACGCCACGTTCAACGCCTCCCGCGCCAGCAGATCCCGGAAGACGACGCCGTACCGACGCAATAGCTGCCGGGCGAGCCGCTCGATCAATGACGGGCCGCCTGGCGTCTGAGCTCCCTCGCGACTCTCCCTCCCCTCTGGGGCAAGGGGTGGGCTGAGATCGGGCGAAAGGGCTCGCAGAAGTGACCAACGCCCCGCCCCGTGGCGCGGCCGCCTGAGCCGCTCACGCCCCTGCGCGCGGCGCCGACGAGGGTCGAGCAGTGCCCGCAGATTGTCGAACCCGTCCGAGGTCACCAACCCCGCCGCGACCAGCTCCCACAGCCCCTCCTCGACCGCCGCCGGCAGGTGCCCCGTGGCTTTGACCAGGTCGGCGAAAAAGCTGGCCCCCCGACGGTCCAGGCAGCGGGAGAGATCCTGCGCGACCCCGCTCAGCGCGTTCCTGTCTCCGCTGGCGAGCCGGGGCTCCGCAGGGTCGGCAGCGGACACCCAGGCCAGCAACCAGTCCGCGTCCTCACGCGGAAAGAAGCTGATCGGAGCCAGGCTCGTCGGAATGATCCGTCGCGCCTGCCCGGCGGCCTCTCCGTTGCCGCGCGCGTCGTCGAGCTTGGGATGCATCGTGAGCCGGCCCCAGGCGACTACGCCACGGAGACAGAGATGATCCAGGAAGTCAGGATCGTACTTGCCGAGCCGAGCCGCCAGCACCCCGCGTTCCCAGGTTGAGGCCGACGCCTCAAACCCGGCCAGTTGGGCAATGACCTCGAGCAGACCCGGTTCACCGTGGAGTCGCACGCCCGGAGCCACGTGCTGCCATTGCAGCAAGAAACGCATGAAGTCGGCCGCCGTCGTCGGCTGGATCTCGCGCCGCAACCGACCGATGGTCAACCGGTGGATGCGCGCCAACAAGCGACGATGACACCATTCGACCGCTTCGCGGTCGCGGGAGGCGTGATGCGGAAGGCGGGAGGCGTCAGCGAGACCCTCCGGTCGGAATTTCCCGCGCAGTACCTGCCCGTCCGACTCCAAGCGGAGCAAGGCCGCGTTGACGTCACCCGAAGTCAGGCCGAGTCGGGCCGCAAGTTCCTCCGCCGTTGTGGGGCCGATGCTTTCCATCCATCCTTGCAGCATGCGGTGCAAGGCATCCTCTCGCTCCGGAACCGGCTCATCCTGGAACGCTGGGATCGGACACTCCGCCCGCGCCTTGGGGAACACGACCTGCACCGCGGCCAGGTGCTCGGCCGCCACAAACCCCCGGAGGGTCGTGTCGCCGGGCACCGAGAGGGCCGTCGCACGATGGCTCGCCAGGAGCGCGGGGAGGAACGAAGACCAGCCGGGCGCCGCCGCCTCCGGCACCCAAACCAGCGAGAGCAAGGCATCGTGCAGCTCATCCGCATCCCGGACTTCCGGCCAGGATTCCGCCGCGACCTCCGCAATGGCCGCGGGGTCGAGCGCCCCGACCTCGTCGGCGAGATCGGGCGGCAAGGTGCGCCGCATCTCGACCGCCCGCGCCCGGCGTTCCTCCAGCGGGGCGTCGTCCAGATACGCGTAGGGGTTGGCGTTGAGAATCTCGTGGCAGAGCGGCGACGGAAGGGGGGTTTCCACGGTCACGCATTTGATCGCCCCGGTTTCGATGCGACGCAGCACGTCCTCCAGCGCCTCCACATCCATCGCCTCGGTGAGGCAGTCCCGCACGGTTTCCTTCACGAGCGGATGGTCCGGGATCTCCCGCTGCTCCGGATCGCCGCGGAAGTTGTCCTGGCACGCCACGGCCGCCGGAAAGACCGCGCCGAGCAGATCCTCGGCCCGCATGCGCTGCAGTTGCGGCGGCACACGACGTCCCTTGGCGAAGCGCAGCAGCGCAAGCGCGCGGGACGCGTTCCAGCGCCAGCGGCTGGTGAACATCGGGGCCGCCAGGACGGCCTGCGTCAGGACATCGCGCACCGTGCCCGATTGCAGGAACGCAAAGACGGCGTCCAGCGGAAAGCTGTGTCGTTCCCCGAGGGACACCACGATGCCTTCATCCGTCGCCGCAGCCTGCAGCTCGAAATCGAAGGCCTTGCAGAACCGCTTTCGCAGGGCGAGACCCCAGGCCCGATTCACCCGTCCGCCAAAGGGCGCGTGAATGACCAACTGCATCCCCCCGCCCTCGTC
>JBFISJ010000061.1:0-13358 GCA_041608595.1 Nitrospiraceae bacterium | reverse complement strand
TCCGTGGACGCCCAGATCCTCACGCACGACGGGCTCGTTGTTGACTTGTTCGATGGAGGCCCAGCACCGGTCGTACAGCCCCTGGTCCCCGTTCCGCGATGCCGAGGGGCCGCGCTCCGAGACCAGACGGAACTGGCAGGCGAAGTCCAGCCGACCGACCGCGGTGCGATCGCCGGCGGACATGCTGCGCACGTATTGAGCGGCCGCCGCAACGAGGTCGGCGGAGCCCGCGCCGGTCGTCGGCTCGTCCGAGGCACCAGCCATCGTGACGGGGGACCATGCCAGAACACCGAAGACAATCACGCTTGAGATGAACACAAAAGTAGAGATCGAATTCTTCCCAATAAGAACCGCCCTCACATGCATACCGAAACTCCTCTTTGCAGCCGTCAAATAGGAAATGGCCGCACACTGTAACACGGCCGGTGGGAGGGGTGCCAGGTCGTCTCGATGTCAGGGGCCGGGAATGGATGACTGCCGGGCGGGCTCGTCGGGCGGGCCGGGGGGGCAAGGATTTGCGGTGAAAGACGACGAGGGCTCGGATGTGCGCCACGAGGTCCCACTGTTGCTGCTCGGTGAGCGTCTCTCCTGGCGCAGCGCTGTTCGAAGACCGGTTTGCCGGCCTGGGGCGGTTCTGAATCACGGCTTTGGCCCCTGTGCTCGGGACTTTGTCCCGGGGACCGGTCACTCGACGACGATAGTGGCGCTCATCTCGTGGCCGGGCATGTCGCAGAAATAGGGAAAGACGCCTGGGCGGTCGGGCACGAAGAGAATTTCAGCTGTGCCCTGAGAGGGAATGATCACACGTTTGAGGCCGTGCGCGTCGAACTGCGGAGCCCCGTCACCGAGTATGTGGAAGTGCAGCCCGGCCAGAAGACCGACGGGCACAAACGCATGAAGCTCTGCGTCGGTGTTGTGCACGAGCACCCGTGACTTGCGTCCGACCCGCAATGGAATAGTGGCGGGCTCGAAGGTTCGGTGACGAATCGTGATCACGACGGTGTCCTCTGGCGCCGTATCGGACGGGCTCAACGTGGGCACGCGGCCGCTGGTGTCCTCCAAGGCAACACAGAGCACGAGAACCGTCGGGAGAAGTGCAGCCCCTGCGTTACGTAACACGCATTCACCTCCGTCTGTGCGCGTGCGATGGCCGCGCACGCATCATTGTAGCGCATGCTCACGCGGCGTGCCAACGAACTCGTACATCCCCCCGTGGAGTAAGAGCCTGAAAGGGTGCGAAGGATTCGCGGAGGGATCAGTGCGCGGAAGTGAGCTGAAGGATCTTTCGACGCAGGGACGTCCGCGCGGCGGCGGACAGGGGTCGTGTCGGAGACTGGCGGCAAAGAGTGATAGTTTGCCTCAGCGACGTCAGAAAGACCTCGCACCTGGGGCAGGCGCCGAGGTGTTTGCGAATCTCGCGGCAGAGGGTACCCGGCAGCTCGTCATCGAGGAACTCGGACAGCCGCCTGAGGATCTTAAGACAGTGGGATTTCGAATGCCGGTGCGGCCGCCGTGCAGGGCGTCCTCGACGTGTTGGGGCGGATTTCGCCATCACGCTGGGACCTCGCCAGGGCCGCGTGAACGGGACGCGGCGCTGGACTTGGGATGATCCTCGACCGGCACGCCCCTGGCGCTCAACTCCTTGCGGACGAAGAGCCGGGCGCGGTGCAGGCGGGATTTCACGGCCCGCTCGTTCAACCCCACGATATCGCCCACCTCTTTGGCCGACAGGCCCTCCATGTCCCGCAGAACCAGGACCAGCCGGTATTTGGGAGGAAGCTTTTGAATGACCGCGTTGAGCGCCCGCTTGAGCTGCTTTTTTTCGAGCGCCTCTTCCGGGCTCAGTCCCTGAATGGGAATTTGAAGGCGCAGCTCGCCCTCCGAGGTGGGAATGAACTCGTCCAGCGAGAGCTCCCGGGCCGGCTCGCCCTTACGCTTCCTCCGCATGCGGAGGCAGGCACGTGACGCGATCGTATACAGCCAGGTGGAGACCTGGGCATCTCCTCTGAATTGATTGAAACTGCGGTAGGCGTTCAGGAACGTTTCCTGAACCAGGTCCCTCGCGTCGTCCGCATGTCCGCACAGCCGCTGGGCCAGGCGAAACATCCGATCAACATGCTCACGGTACAGGCGGTCGAATGCCCGGAGGCTGTGGTCTGCCGTGTCCTTGGGAGCTCCGTCATGACGGCGCGCGGTGGCCATGAGCGCGCGCAGTGTACGGAGGTCGTTAGGTGCTGTCAAGGCGACCGCGACACGGCCCGCCTCGCCGCCCGACCTTCCGCTAGGCTTCCCGTTTGAGAGAGAGCATGTAGCTGGTGAGGTCATTGAGCTGCCGCTCGTTAAGAGGGAATTTGGGCATGATCGATCCTGGGGTCACGGATTGGGGGTCGCGAAAATGCCGCAGATGCCATTCGCGCTCAGATCGGCGGTCCCCGACGTAGGAAATGTCCGGGCAGACGGCCCCCCCTTCCCCGTGGATCCGGTGACAGGCGGCGCAGCCGAACTGCACGTAGACGGCCTTCCCGCGGGCCACGGCGGGGTCCTTGCGGGGCACCGCGTAGAGATCTCTCAGGGAAATTCCAAGCAGTGTGAAGACGATCAGGAGAAAGGCCGCTCCGGCGACCAGGGCGATCGGGCGCTGGGACGGCTGTCGCGCCGGGTTGCGGTCGATGAATGGCCAGAAAAACATGACGAGGATGACCAGCATCGGCAGCACCCAGGTGGCAAGCGGCTCCAGCGGCCCATGCACGTATTTAAGGAGCTCGTAGTAGAACAGGAAGTACCACTCGGGGACCGGGACAAAACTCGTGTCGGTCGGATCGGCCTTGTCCGCCATCGGGAAGGGGAAGGCCAAGGCCAGGGCTGCGAGGACGACGAAGATGGCCAGCATAACCACCGCGTCCATGTACACCTGCCGGGGATAAAATGTTTCCGACCCCAGTGACGCCCGGTCGTCGCTCCAGGGCCCGGCCGGTGAGACGCGACGCAGGGTGATGAGGTGCAACAAGACCCCGATCGCCAGGGCGGCCGGCAGGAACAGTACGTGGATCGCGAAGAAACGCGAGAGGGTCAGTGCCCCCAGGGTCTCTCCACCACGAACCACCGCCGCGACAAAGCCCCCGATCAGGGGGACCGTGCCGATCATATTGATGCCCACCTGCGTCGCCCAATAGGCGTTCTGGTCCCAGGGGAGCAGGTAGCCCGTGAAGGCGAAGACCATTGTGACCAGAAAGAGCACGACGCCGAGCATCCACATGACTTCGCGCGGCGGCTTGTAAGCGCCATAGAGGAAGACCTGCAGCATGTGGAGTCCGATCGCGATGACCATGGCGGAGGCGCCCCAATGGTGCAGGCCCCGAACGAAGGCCCCGAACGTGACCTGATTCTCGATATACAGAATGCTGTCGTAAGCGCTGTCAGGCGTGGGGACGTAGTAGATCGCCAGAAACATCCCGGTGATGGCCTGGAGCGCGAAGAGAAACAGCGTGGCCGAGCCAAAGACGTAGATCCAGCTCGCTCCGCCCGGGATGGGCTCATCGAGGAGGGTCTTCTCGATCGGGCGCAACCGGAGGCGACTGTCGAGCCATTCGTAGATGCGTGAGGCCATAAGAAGACGTAAGTGTTAAGGGGCGAGGGGCGAGGGGTAGGAGGAAAAAACTATCATTTTCCCCTGACCCCTGACCTCTGACCGCGGACCATGTTGTTAGATTTCGACCGGTTTCTTGAGTCCCGCTTTGAAGTCCTTGTATTGCACGAGCAGCCGACCCTCCTCGACCCGGGTCGGCAGCACGTCCAGACTGCGTGGCGCGGGTCCGTCCACCACCTGCCCCTTGATATCAAACACGCTGCCGTGACAGGGGCATAGGAACCGGCGAGTGGAAGTGTCCCATCTATACCCGCAGCCGAGGTGCGTGCACAGGGGAGAGAAGACTGTGACGCTGCCGTCCTCCTGCTTCACTCCCCAGACGGCTTTGCGCATGCGTGTCTCCCGCCATCCGTCCTGCATGGTGGTGACGTACTCGAGCTGCTTCGGCGATCCCGGTTCGAGGTCACTGACGTTCCCGACCGCGACCCAGGGCTTCGCGCGCTTCTTGAGCACCGGCGAGATCACGTAGCCCGCCAGCGGGACCGCAAGACCCAGACCGATGACCGTCGCCGAAAGCTGGATAGCCCAGCGAAAGAAATTCCGTCGCGTGCCGACCGGAGTGGAGAAGCCCGGGGTGCCGGGATCTTTGGGGTTGGGCAAATGGTCGGTCATGAGGGCGTCGTGGTGAGCACGAGTCTCGTCACGTTGGCTCACGATGGCGCAGGGGCGAGTTCATTATCGTAGGTTTCGTCCGTCTGCGCAATAGGAGGATTTGCGGCGGGACGTCAACGCGAGCGGCAGCAGCTGATTTGGCGTGAGCCCGGCGGCAGCACGTCGCGCGTGAGCCTAGCTGGCCTTGCGCACATCGACGACCTCGCCGGAGCCATTGAGTTGGATGGTGACGGGCGTGCCCTCTCGAAAGGGGCGCCGCGCTGTCTTGCCTGAAGGAAGCTGAAAAATTCTTTCGCCCTCCGGCGTCCAGAGCTTGATTTCCCGTTTGTCCTTGGACGCGTAGACCACCGTGCTCGTAATGAAGCGCTGGTTGGGCCCGGGGTTGCCTTTTTGGCGAACATCGATCACCAGATGTTCATCGTTGAGCCAGACCGTGACCTCCTGCCCGGCCTTTGCGTTCCGCAAGCCGGTGCTGCGGCTCAACGTCAGGGCGCCGATGGGCGTATCGATGAACGCGAAGCCCGCTTTGACCCGCGACACCGTGCCCGCGAGCTTCATGTGCGTCCCTTCGCGTTTCTTGGTTCCATTGGAAATCTGAATGTCGACGTTGACCTGCGGCGCGTCCACGATCTTGCCGGACTGATCGAGACGGACCGTCAGGGGCGTCCCTTCTTGTGGCGACGGCAGATCGTCTCCCCACTGGGCGACGTCCACGGTCATGCCGCCCTCGGGCGTCCATAGGGTGAGGCGGCGTTGATCTGGAGAGTCGTAAACAGGCGTGGCTGTGATGAAGCGGTACAGCGGCGCTTCGTCGCCCTTGTTGAATACATCGACCACGATATTGCTGCCGTGCGTCCAGACCGTGACCCACTGGCCGGGCTTTACCTGCCGAAGCCCCTGCTTCGAGAACAGCGTGAGGGTCCCCACGGGAGTCCGCGCGAACGCAAACCCTGACTTTGCGCGCCAGATGCGGCCAGTCAGCTTCATGTGGCTCGGGGGATCCGCCTCGGCCATGGGCTCGTCAGGGGACCCTTCGGGCGCCGGCTCGGCCGTGGCCGTGTCGGCGGGTTCCTGTGTGACCTGGGAGGATTCATGCTCCAGGAGCGCCTCGGCCATGGGCTCGTCAGGGGACCCTTCGGGCGTCGGCTTGGCCGTGGCCGTGTCGGCGGGTTCCTGTGTGACCTGGGAGGATTCGTGCTCCAGGAGCGCCTCGGCCGGATGGGAGGCCGTAGCATTTATGGGCGCGACCGCGCCAGGCGGATCGCCTGCCGGGCTGTCCTGCGCGGAGGCGACTCCGCCGCTGTGACAGACGATGGCGCTCAAGGCGGCGGCGAGGAGCAGCGCGCGCGCACGTGAATCATTCATGACACCTCCCCAAGGTTCCGAGACCATGTGTGCGAATGTTCGGATTGCTGGTGGGTTTCTTCGAGAATGCTCTGTTTCTGCGCGGCCGCGTTCGAGTCGTCTCAGGAAAACACCAACGCTCAGCCCCGCGACCCTGACACCATATGCTTGCGAATATCATGCGGCTCCAGCACTGTCAAGCCGCAACTCATTCCTTGGCGCAGCGCGGGGAGGGCGCGGGCGGCCAGGAACCATCAGCCCGATCGGCTGTCACCACCGGGGCCCTCGTCGCCCTCGTTCTCCCCGGCAGCCCGGATGTGGGCGAAGAGAAAGCGGTAGCGCAGAAGGTCGGTCGGGGCCAGTTGCTCGGAGCAATGCTCCTCCGTGATGAGCACGATCCTGGAGTGCTGCGGGTCGTTTCCGGCGACCAATCCGAATCCGCTGAGGTCGATGGACCTGTCCCCCTCCGAGATCCTCCGCCTCACGTGAATGGCCCGCCCGTCGTGGGTTGCCTCGACACGCTCCATGGCTTCCCGGATCTGCTCGCCCACCTCGAGCCAGAGATAGGGGAGAACCTGATCGGTCGTCGACGGCCCCTCCTTACGGCGCAGGTGCTTCGCGAGATCGGCAGCCGGCTTGTTGATGTGCAGGGTGGTCAGCTTCGTGCTGAGCACCACGAGCCCTCGAATCACGCTGTTTTTCTTCAACGCGGCATCGGAGATCCGAGGGGAGATTGGCTGGTCCATCGGTCCTTTCCTGTAGGCGCCGAGATTCGTACGGTCACATGCGTGATGAGCAGGCAGCTTGGCGCTCTCGAAATGTGAACCGTCGATATGGTGCAAGCCCTGGACCTGATGAAGTTCTGGAGGGGGCTGGGAACCCCCAGCAATTTGAGGGTGCTGGAGAGGCTGGGTCGCAGGCGAAACTACGGCGCGTATCTTTTTGGATTAGCGCCGTATCTTTTTGGTCCCAAACCGAGGGCGCAGGGAAATCCCGTGTTCACGGGAGCTTGGGCATTACGAAGGGAGTGGTTGCTCCGCTCAACGCCTGGAGGAAGGCAATCAGGTCAGCCTTTTCCTTCTTCGTAAGGTTGAGCGGCTTCATCAAAGGGCTGAGGTGGGGATTCGACGTGCCGCCAGCGTCAAGAAAGTCGACCACCGTCTCGAGCGTGGCGAAGACGCCATCGTGCATGTAGGGGGCGGTTTCCGCGATGCTACGGAGTGTCGGGGTCTTAAAGGCGCCTTTGTCGCGCTCCTGCCTGGTTACGTTGTAGCGGCCCAGATCCACCTTCAGCGGCCCGACCTGCGGCACGCCGAGGTTGTGAAACTGATTGTCCGTGAAATTCGGACCATTGTGACACAGGATGCATCGAGCCTTGCCTTTGAAGAGCGCCATGCCGCGGACTGCCGTGTCGGTCATGGCATCCTTGTCGCCATTGAAGTACTTGTCGAACGCGGAGTTCGTCGAGATGATCGTACGCTCGTAGGCGGCGATGGCTTCCGCGATGCCCTGCAGGGACACGTCGGTGCCAAACACCGCCCTGAACTGGCTACGGTATCCCTTGATCTTGTTCAGCTTGGCCACGACGTTCTCGTGGGTTTCGGCCATTTCCACGGGATTTTCAATCGGGCCGATGGCTTGCTCCTCCAGCGAGCTGACCCGCCCATCCCAGAACTGCGTGGGGTTGAATGCGGTGTTGAAGACGGTTGGCGCCTGCCGATTGCCCTTTTTCCCCCCGACGCCGAAGGAAAACTGGCGGGGGTCCGCGAATCCGGCATCAGGGATGTGACAGAACGCGCAGGACACGGCGCCGTTCTTGGACAGCCGTCCGTCAAAATACAGTTGTTCCCCCAAGGCCACCTTTGCCTTGTAGCTCAGATTCGTGGACGGGATCGGCACAACGGTCGGGAGCGGGCCGATGTCCGGCACTTTCATGCCGTCGACCTCGATCATCGTCGTGCTCATGAGTGATGACCCGAAGCCCGCGTTGTGTGCAAGGAGAATCCCCGCCGCGATGCTCAGGGTGAGTGTGGCAAACAGGGGGAGACGTGTCCTTGAGATCGAAGCGCGCGTCATGCCGAGACCTCCATCAGGAATAAATGACCGGCTCACTTTTGCCGGATCAGAATACGCAGGGGCGTCCCTGAGAAATCATACTGCTCCCGGAGACGATTTTCCAGGAAGCGTAGATACGTTCTGCCGACATCCTGCGGACGGCCCACAAACAGCGCGATGACCGGCGGCTTGGTCGCGACCTGGGTCGCGTAGACGGACTTGACGACCTTGGTTGGTCTCCCTTTGCGGACGGGCAACGGGTGCTGCGCGAGCACTTCCTGGAAAAACTTGTTCAGGGAGCCGGTGGGCACACGCTCACTGAATGTCTTCATCACGCGGTCAATCTGCGCGAACAGCTCGTCCGCCAACGTCGGTTTGAGCGCCGAGCCGAACAGGACCGGCGCCCAGGGCAGAAAGCCGAACTTGCGGTGCAGCTCCTTGTTGAAGTGGTCCCGAGCGCCTCGCTCGCCCTCCTTCACATCCCATTTGTTGACCACGATGAGACAGCCACGCCCCTGCTTGACGATCTGACCCGCGATCTTGGCGTCTTGCTCGGTGATGCCCTCGACGCCGTCGATCACGAGAACACCGATGTCCGATCGGCCCAGGGCGCGCAAGGCCCGCGCGACGCTGTAGCCCTCGATGCCCCGTTCGATCCGGCCGCGACGGCGAATGCCCGCTGTGTCGGTAAAGATGTACTGGCGCGATCGGTAGGTGACCACGGCGTCCACAGCGTCGCGCGTCGTGCCCGGAACCTCGCTGACCACCATGCGCTCCTCGCCGAAGAGGGTGTTGACCAGGGTCGACTTGCCGACGTTGGGCCGTCCCACGATCGCCACACGCGGGAGAGAGGCAAGCGCCTCGGGCTGCGCCACTGCAGGACCCGGCGCCTCCAGCACATCCTCGAGGAGCTCGTCGACACCGATCCCGTGCTCAGCCGACAGGGGGTAGAGGCGTTCCTGGCCCAACCGATAAAAATCGGCCAGCAGGGGCTCGGCCTTCGGCGTATCGATCTTGTTGATGGCGAGATAGACGGGCTTGCTCACACCCCTGAGCAAGGTCACGATTTCCTCATCCGCGGGTGTCAGTCCGCTCCGGCCGTCCATGACGAGAATCACCAGGTCGGCTTCGGCAATTGCGAGCTGAGCCTGCCGGCGAATGAGCGGGAGCATGCCTTCGTCGGCGTCGGGATCCAACCCGCCCGTGTCGACGAGGCGAAAGGCTCTCCCCTGGTAGGTGCTGTCCGCGTAGTTCCGATCGCGCGTGACCCCGGGCACGTCATCCACGATCGCGGAGCGATGCCCGAGGATCCGGTTGAACAGCGTGGACTTGCCGACGTTGGGCCGTCCGATGATGGCAATCAGGGGAACCATGGTGCTCGGGGATGTACGGGGTGAGGCCCTTCGACGTCACCCCTCGACAGGCCCTTCGATAAGCTCAGGGCTAGCTCGGGGCAAGCTCAGGGCCCGTGTGAGGCGTGAGGGGTGCCTAGTTTCTCTTCATGCATTCTCCACTCGAGAACGGTATCATAGAGACGTGGTGAAAACAATAAAGCACCGCCGAGACGAGGATTGCTTCGAGTGAATCCAGCAGGGGCGAGGATCCCTCGGCGGGTGTTCGGAGGTCCACCGCATATTGGGAAGACCAAACAGATCATGAATGAAATTGACTGGGCGCAGGTGGATGACGTCCTGCTCGACATGGATGGGACGCTCCTGGATCGGCACTTCGACAACTACTTCTTTGAAGAGGCCCTGCCGCGCCGGTATGCGGACACATTCCGAGAGGACTTCGCGGAATCGAAACAGCGTCTCATGCAGATGTACCGGGCGGTTGAGGGTAAGCTCGCATGGGCCGATCTCGACCACTGGACCCGGACGCTGGGGATCGATGTGGTCGCGCTGTCTCGCGAGTGGGCACACCTGATCGGCTATCTGCCGGACGCCGTTGAGTTCCTCGGGCAGCTTCGGACCATGGGGAAACGAGTCACGCTGGTGACCAATGCCCATCCCGGCGGGATCCAGATCAAGACCGGCAGGACGGGCCTGGACCGCCACGTGGACCGCATTGTCGGCGCCTTCGACCTTGGCTTTCTGAAGATGCAGCCGGACTTCTGGCCAGCCTGCCGTGAGGCGGTGATGTTTGATCCGGCCCGCACGCTCTACGTCGATGACGACGAGACCTGCCTCGCGGCCGCGGAGCAGTATGGCATCCGCCACATCTATCACTCCGCAAAGTCGAGCTCGCGGCTCCCCGCAGACCCTTCCGCAAGGTTTCCCGCCATCGCAACATTGTCCGATCTCACGGGCGGGTAGCCGTAAGGCGCAACGGTCATTCGTCGCCCATCTTGTTGTGGTGACGGGAGGCGGCTAGAGAGGAGAGGCTGTGCCCCGGTACATTTCGGCCCCGATCCGGGGCAAGCCCGGCATCGTGTAACGATCGAGCTGGGCCATTTTGAAGCCCGCTTCTGCGACCAAGCTGTCGATCGGACGGTTCAAGTTGCATCCACATGCGAAGAGACGTTGCAGGGGGTTGAGCCTGTCCTGCCACCGTGCAATCTTGACGTCGTCGCTACGGCCGTGCTCCAGGAACACCAGCGTGCCCTCCGGCTTGAGCACGCGCCGAATCTCCCTCAGCGCCGCCAGGACGTCCGGGATCGTGCACAGCGTCCAGGTACTCAGGGCGGCATCGAATTTCCCGTCCCCGAAGGGCAGGTGCTCGGCGGTCACGCAGACGAGCTCAACGGGCATAGGGGCCTCCACGCTCCGCTGGGTGACCGTGTCCGGGAGCTGAATGCAGGGCTCCACCGCCGTGAGCCACGTCACGGCTTTCGGATAATAGGGAAGGTTGAGCCCCGTGCCGAACCCGATCTCCAGCACGGACCCGTGGAGATGCTGCAGGGTGCGTTTCCGCTCCTCCTGAAAGCGGGTGTCCCGCATGACCCATTCCATGAGCCGTGGAAAGATGTGCTGTGCGTAGAATCCCGGCATGTCGTGTCCTGTGGGAGCGGTGTGGAATTCAGACGTGGCCAAGTATAGCAGACTGCGGCTGCGCCAGCTTGTCGCACTTGGTACGGTATGTTAGAGTCGCCGGTCGAGACCCGAGTGACCGATCGCGCGCTTGAGCCCATTCATGCGGGAATTCTGGCTCCGACCCCACTGCCCTAACCGACTCAACTGACGCCACCTTGAAATCCATGACTCGCAGCTACGACCATCGCGCCCTTGAAGCCAAGTGGCAGGCCCGGTGGGCACGCGACCACACCTTTCAGGTGCGCGAAGATCCCGCGAAGCCGAAGTTCTATTGTCTCGAGATGTTTCCCTATCCATCCGGGCGCATTCACATGGGGCATGTCCGGAACTACGCGATCGGGGATGTCCTGGCACGTTACAAGCGGATGCGCGGCTTCAATGTGCTCCACCCCATGGGCTGGGACGCATTCGGATTGCCCGCCGAGAACGCCGCGATCGAGCGGGCCGTCCACCCGAGCTCGTGGACGAATGAAAACATCGCCTACATGCGCGGCCAGCTTCGCCAGATGGGCCTGTCCTATGACTGGACGCGCGAGCTGTCGACCTGCTCGGCCGACTACTATCGGTGGAATCAATGGTTCTTTATCAAGATGTACGAGCGCGGGCTCGCCTATCGAAAACGCTCGGCGGTGAACTGGTGTCCCAGCTGCGAGACGGTGCTCGCCAATGAGCAGGTTGAGGACGGCCATTGCTGGCGCTGTGATGCGGTGGTGATCCAGAAGGAGCTCGAGCAGTGGTTCTTTAAAATCACGCAGTACGCGGAGGAGCTGCTCAACGCCTTGGACAGCTTGACCGGCTGGCCCGAGCGGGTGCGTATCATGCAACGGCATTGGATTGGCCGGAGCGTCGGCGTGGAGGTGAGCTTCCCGCTGGCCGAGCCGTCTGGCGACGTGACCGCGATCCGAATCTTCACGACCCGCCAGGACACGATCTTCGGCGCGACTTTCATGAGCCTGGCGCCGGAGTCTCCGCTCGTGGAGCGCCTGGTGGCCGGCCGCCCCGAGGCCGGCGCCGTCCGTGAGTTTGTGCAGCGGGTGTCGAGGCAGGACCGGGCCGTTCGCACGGCGGCCGATCGTGAGAAGGAAGGGGTGTTCACGGGAGCCTGGGCGATCAATCCCTTCACCAATGAGCGCATTCCGATCTGGGTCGCGAACTTCGTGCTCTACGAATACGGTACCGGGGCGATCATGGCCGTGCCCGCCCACGACCAGCGCGACTTCGAATTCGCCACCAAATACGGTATTCCCATTCGTCTCGTGATCCAGAACCCGGAGGCGACGTTGAACGAACGCGCCCTCGAGGGCGCCTACGAGGAGCAGGAAGCGGCCGGGCGGCTGGTAAGCTCCGGCAAATTTTCTGGTCTATGGGTGCGTGAGGCGAAGGAGCGCATCGCCGACTTCGCCGAGACCAAGCACATCGGCACACGTATGGTGAACTATCGGCTCCGAGACTGGGGCGTCTCGCGGCAGCGGTACTGGGGGACCCCGATTCCCATGATCTATTGCGACGGATGCGGCGTAGTCCCAGTCCCGGAAGATCAGCTCCCGGTCCTGTTGCCCGCGGACGTCCCGTTCACGGGAAAGGGCGCCTCGCCGCTCGCGCGGGTCAAGGAGTTCGTGGAGACGGCGTGTCCGGCTTGCGGCACACGCGCGCGGCGTGAAACCGACACGATGGACACCTTCGTCGACTCGTCCTGGTACTTCCTCCGGTACTGCTCGCCGCACGAGAAGACCCAGGCCCTCGGGCCCGCCGCGGTCGCCTACTGGATGGCCGTGGATCAGTACATCGGCGGGATCGAGCACGCCGTCCTCCATTTGCTCTACGCCCGCTTCTTCACCAAGGTGATCCGGGACCTGGGGCTCACGAAGGTCGACGAGCCCTTCCTGAACCTGCTGACCCAGGGCATGGTCTGCAAGGAAACCTACCAGTGCTCACGGCATGGCTGGTTGTTTCCCAACGAGCTCGTGGGCTCTGAGAAAGACGGCTGGCGGTGCGGGCCATGCCGGGCCACGGGTCTCGATTCGATCGTGGAGCGGGGTCGTGTCGAGAAGATGTCCAAGTCCAAGAAGAACATCGTGGATCCGGAGCATCTGATCGCCACGTACGGGGCGGATACGGCCAGGATGTTTTCGCTTTTCGCGGCGCCCCCGCAAAAGGATCTGGAGTGGAGCGATGCGGGGGTCGAGGGTGCCTCCCGCTTCCTGCACCGCGTCTGGCGGCTCATGGTCGAGCTCGCCGAGCAGGTCAGCCGCCGGGAAATCGGTGCTGATGAGGTCGGCGCGGCCCGCGCCCGCGAGATTCGAAGGCTCACGCACCGGACGATCCAGAAGGTGACGGAGGACATCGACCGGGAGTTTCAGTTCAATACCGCCATCGCTGCCTTGATGGAGTTCGTGAACGGTCTGTACAAGGTGACGGCGGAGGGCTCCAAGGGCGGGCGGTCGGACGAGGAAACGGTGGCACTGCGGGAGGCGGCGACCACTCTGGTCCTCCTGCTGGCGCCCTTTGCACCGCACGTCGCGGAAGAATTGTGGGAGATGCTGGGAGCGGGGGCGAGCGTGGCCGACCAGCCGTGGCCGGCGGCCGATCCTGCGCTGGTGGCCAGCGAGCGGTTAACGATTCCAATCCAGGTGAACGGCAAGCTGCGGAGCCGGATCGAGGTTTCCGCG
>JBFISJ010000060.1:0-13568 GCA_041608595.1 Nitrospiraceae bacterium | reverse complement strand
TGAGGTAGCCCTTCGCCGTTTCGACGAGGTTGGGAATGAGATCGTAGCGCCGGGTGAGCTGGACGTCGATCTGGGCGAAGGCGTTTTTGAATCGGTTGCGAAGCGCGACCAGGCGGTTGTAGGCCCTGATCACATAGGCGACGAGGACGATCAAGAACACCGGGATCAGGATCTGCATCACCGTGGTCGAATTCATACGGTCTCCTTTGCGTTCGAGGGCTTGGCCTGGCCAGGCGTCCCGATACGAGTGTAGCGGGCTTGGGCGAAAAGGCAAATCTCAGAGATAGTAATAAGTTATGAGGTCGGTCGCAAGTGAGCGCGGCGGGATCTTGGGGGGGCGGCGGTATCGGCCTGTGGATCGCTGAATGGGGGGACCGTGGCCGGGTAGCGGAGGCGGGTGCCCTGGGTCACGGAGAGGGTGATCTCGCCGGCCGAGAGCTCGGCGGGAAAGTAGGCACCGGAAATTCGGGCGTCCTTCAGGCTGGCTCCCTCGAGCCGGGTGGCGCGCAGGTCCACGCCCCTCAGGTCCGCCTGGCGGAAATAACAGTCGGTGAAGTCCAGGCCGTCCGCGTCCACCCCGCGCAGGTCGGCGTTGCGAAAATCGCACCGTGTCAGGTCGGCCTCGGTTCCCGCGGCCTTGCGCTCGTTGAACTCGGCGATGCGCCCCTCGCGCAGCAACCAGAACATGGGCTCATCCGGGAGGCGAAGCTTTCGCTGCATGAACGACCGTCTCGTGATGTGGTGTGGACCAGAAGCCGGCGCGAGGCGCGGCGGTGACGCGCTCTTATCCTACCTCCTTCCTGCCGGATCTCGAAGCAGATGCTGTGTTTGTGCATCGTCAGTTCATGCTGATGACGCGGAGGGGATTCTCGTCCCCGTGGTCGGGATGTCGGAAGGTGAAGCCGTCGGGCTCGACGTAATCCACGGTGATCCCGTTCATCCGGGGCGCGCTCTGCCCCTCGATGGCGACGGTGAGCCCGTCGCAGTCCTGCACCTCGTCTCCCTCATGCGGCTGGGAATCGAGGACGATGCTGAACCCGAGGCGGGACTCCTCGACGTCCCGAACGAGGAGACGGACGACCGGATCCTCAGGGTGCTCGTGGATGAGCGCCTTGAGCTTGCGGATCGCCGCGCCGGTCAGCGTCACCATGCGTCCACTCCGGGAGGGTCCGGGCTCGTCATGAGCCCGGCGAGGCCGGCCGTCGCGGCCGATTGTCGTAGACGTCGCGGCTGGTCCCGACCAGGTGGACGTCGAGGATCTGCTCGTCCCGATCGATGGAATAGAGAATGCGCCAGTCGCCGACGGCATAGTGGCTCAGCCCCGGCAGGTCGGGGTCGAGGGGCTCGTGCCGAAGGTTCTCGACGTTCGACGCGAGCCACTTGGTCTTGTCGAAGAGGCGTTGAGCCATGGATTGGTCGACCTTGCTCAGGTCGTCGATCACCTGGGGGCGGTAGGCGACGCGGTACCAGGGCATGGCTCACCATCGCAGGCCGAGCCGCTCGGCGATCTCGTCCCCGGTGACGCGTTCCGAGGAGGCTAAGGACTGCTTCAGGCGCGCGCGCACCTGCTCCCCGAGGGCCAACCCGAGGTCCGGATCGCCGAGCAGGTCACGCAGCCGGTCGTCCACGAGGCCCTGAACCAGCTCCTTGAGCTGATCGTACGAAAGGTCCGCAATCTTCATCGTGCATGCTCCACGAGGCTGCAGTAAAATACCGCGTAGGGAACCACTGAAATCCTGGTGATGATACGGAGGGAGCCATGGCAAAAGCAACGTGGAACGGCATCGTGCTCGCGGAGAGCGACAAGACCCAAGTGGTCGAGGGCAATCACTACTTTCCGCCGGAGTCGATCAAGCGGGAATACTTCAAGGACAGCGCCATGCAAACGAACTGTCCGTGGAAGGGCATCGCGAGCTACTACAGCCTCGAGGTGAACGGACAGGTCAACAAGGACGCCGCCTGGGCCTACAAGACGCCGCTGGATGCAGCGAAGCACATCACGGAGCATGTGGCATTCTGGAAGGGCGTAAAAATCGAGGCTTGAGGGGTGAGATCGAGACATGGGCAGACTGGAGGGTAAAGTCGCCATCGTCACGGGGAGCAGCAGCGGGATCGGGAAGGCCATCGCGCTCCGATTCGGCGAGGAAGGCGCGAAGGTCGTGGCGGCGGCGAGACGGGAGGACTTGCTTGCCCGCACGGTCAAGCAGGTCAACGAGAAGGGCGGGCAGGCGGTTGCGATTCCGACCGACGTCTCCGACGAGGGGCAGGTGGACCGGCTGATCGCCGGCACGATCGAGCGCTACGGGCGTCTCGACATTTTGGTCAACAACGCCGGCATCGGGGGCGGCGGTCACATCGCCGAGACGAGCACGGAGCGATTCGACCGGATGATTGACACGAACCTGCGGGGCACCTTCTTCTGCTGCCGGGCGGGGTTTCGCGAAATGCGCAAGACCGGGGGCGGGACCATCATCAACATGTCGAGCGTGGCCGGCGTCCAGGCCTGGACCGGGACCGGCACGTACAGCGCATCCAAGCACGGCATCATGGCCCTGACGAGATCGCTCGCCGACGAGGGGCGTGCCCACCACATCAAGGTGAGCGCGATCTGTCCCGGCGGCGTCGCGCAAGACCTGGTAGATGCGTCCCCCGTGGAGATCGAGCGAAGCGAGCGGATCAGCCCCTACGATGTGGCCGAGGCGGCGCTCTACCTCGCGACCCTGGGCCGTTACACCGTCGTCCACCAGATCATTCTGGATCGGCTGGGGGCGGACTGGTAACGGCCAGGCGCATCTCCGGTCGCGGGGCTGTCGCGTCGGTGATGACATTGCGCAGGCTCTCCGAAAGCTCGCGCAGGTCCAGCCCCATATAATTATGAGGGAGGCGGGCCAGCCGGCGAAGGCCGTTGTTCGCCAAGGTGACCGCCGAAGGCGCGTTCCCGACCTCCAGCTTCAGGTTCGCCCCGGCCAGGTGGACCAAGGCCTGAAAAAACTGACCCTCCTCTGTCTCGTGACCGCCCGCGTGCCACAGGGCCTCAAAGACCTCGTGCGCCTCCCACCAGAATCCGTGGTTGAAGAGATCCACGCCGTAGCGATACCAGGCTGACCCTTCCCAGTTTTCGACGGTCACCGCTGCCGGCGCCGGCTCCGGGCGGCCGAAGCTGTGACCGCGCGGATCACGACGCGGATGGGGGCAGCGTCCCGGAAGAAACCGGTACGCCGGAAAGGGTCGCGAGGAGTAGCGAGGCGCACCAGATCCGCCCTCTGCCATATCCGTCATGCGGACTGCCTTTGGCCGCCGGCTTGCGTCAGGTACCAGGTCCTGAAGGCGCCGGAGCCAACGTGCAGGACGGCCCCCTCGGCCATGTTCCAGCGGCTGATGATGCCCAGATAGGCCAACACGTCGGCCTCCGGCTTCACCGTTGCCAGGTCGAGCGCCTGGCAGACCGCTTTCGGATTGAGCGGCGCGGCCTGACGGACCAGATAGTCGAGGACCCGTGCTTCGCTTGGCTTGCGGAGCGCGTGGAGGCAGGCCGCGAAGCAGGGTTCCAGTCGTGAGAGCGCCGCCTTCAGAACGACCTCGCGCGACGTCTCCCCTCCGGCCTCGAGGACATCCGCGCGGAGTGCCTCCAGGTAGTAGGGATGCGTGCCGGCCTGCGATACGACCCAGTCGACCTCGTCGGCCTGCAACCCCGGGCCGGCAAGCTCGCGTGCTTCGCTCGGGAGCAGGACCGCGAGCGGAACCGGATGGAGCCGCAGTTCGGCGACGTCCGGCTGCGTCGCCGCATACTCCCGCCATGGCCTGCCGCCTGCCCAGACGACGGCACGGCCGGCTCTCCGTCGCAGGGCGGCGATGGACGGGGTGGGCTCGCCCTCCGCCAGGCGGTCACAGTTGTCGAGCAGAAGGTACCGCGACGAAGGCCCCGACGAGGACAGAAGCTCCGGCTGCGCGCATGTCGTCAGGTCCAGGTAGGCGGCAGGCCCTTCCGGGTCCCGGTTAAGAGAGGCTTCGAGATGGCGCAGGAGTGACGTTTTGCCGAGCTTGGGACCTCCGTAAAGCAGCAGCGACTGTCCTCGCTCGAGGCGTCCCAGGAGGTTCCGCACCAGGCCTTTTCTGCCGACGAGAGGCCTCGGGTTGGCGGCCTGTTCCATTCGGCGCAGTCTAGGACAGCCCCTATCCAGGATCAAGGCGCCGGTGCGCACATGCGTCGATTGATTTTCAGGCCGGGCACACCTACAATGCCGACCGCAAGACCCCGCCATGCCCCGACGCAAGACCCAGCAAGCCAAGGCGCGACGCAACGGCCGGTCCGTCTCCGCCGCGGTCGAGCCCAAGCTGAAACGGCGATTTCAATCGCGGCTCCTCCGGTGGTATCGGGAGCACGGGCGTGACCTGCCGTGGCGCAAGACCTCCGATCCCTACAAGATCCTCGTGTCCGAGGTGATGCTCCAGCAGACGCAAGTGGAGCGGGTCATGACGAAATATTCCGAGTTCCTCGACCGATACCCGAGCTTTGCCGCCCTTGCCCAGGCCCCCGTGGAGGATGTGAAAGCCACCTGGTATCCGCTCGGCTACAACATCAGGCCGCTCCGCCTCCACGGCATTGCGCGCGAGACGGTGGCGCGGTACGGCGGCGCGCTGCCGGACAAGGCCGATGAGCTGCTGTCCTTCAAGGGCATCGGGCGGTACACGGCCGGCGCGATCCGCTCCTTTGCGTTCAACCAGGACGCGCCCATCCTCGATACGAACGTGATGCGGGTGCTCCACCGGGTCTTCATCGGGAAGGGCGATCCCAAGTCGCAGAAGTCTCGATTGTGGGCGCTGTCCGAGACCTTGATCCCCAGAGGCAAGGGGTATGACTTCAACCAGGCCCTGATGGATTTCGGCGCCACGGTCTGCACGGCTCGGGATCCCTACTGCCTGCTCTGCCCCATGAAGGACTTCTGCAGGACCTATCCGTTCAGTCCAAAGAAGTGACGCGTCACACCTCCGATCCAATTCAAGTGGCCGCGGCACTGATCGCGCGGGACGGGCACTACCTCATTTGCCGGCGGAAGCCGGACGTGCATCTGGGAGGTCTGTGGGAGTTCCCCGGCGGGAAGCGCGAGCAAGGGGAGTCGCTGGAGGACTGCCTGATTCGCGAGATCAGGGAGGAGTTGGGTCTGGACGTCACAACGCCTGTACCGTATGCGGTGCTCCCGCACGCCTATCCGGAGCGGGCGGTCGAACTGCACTTCTTTCGCTGCACGATCGCGCGGGGCGAGCCCGAGGCCATCGGGTGCGCCGAGCTGCGCTGGGTCGCGCCGGCGGATCTCGAGACGTATGATTTTCCCCCGGCCGACCATTCCCTCATCCGGCAGCTCCGGGATGAGGGAGCCCCGACGTGAGGCCCCGATGCGATTCCCTTTCGAAGCGAGGCTCAAGGACGGGACCGTGGTCGAGCTGGCCCTCGCCGTGGAGAGCGACGTGGAGCCGCTGCGCAGACTCTATCGCGTGATCGTCGAGGAAGGGACGAGCTATCCCCACCACCGCATGCCCGACCACGAGGAGTTTCTGGACTACTGGTTCCGGGGCAAGAGCACGGTCGTGGTCTACGCCAAGGACAAAAACCGCGACGCCGAGATGTTGGGGGCGTTCTATCTGAAGCCCAACTGGCCGGGGCGGTCCAAGCACGTCGCCAACGCCGGGTTCGCGGTCGCACCCGCCTGGCGTGAGAAGGGGCTCGGGTTCCTGCTCGGTGCGACCATGCAGCATTACGCCAAGAGTCTGGGGTATCGCGGGGTGATCTTCAACCTGGTCTTCGCGGAGAACAAGGCCGCCAATCATCTCTGGCACAAGCTCGGGTTCCGGGATGTGGGCGTGATCCCGGGCGCGGTCCAGAAGGACGACGGTACGTTCCAAGATGCCATCGTCATGTTTAGATCGTTGGTGTGAAAAAGGTTGGGTCAGTTGAGTCGGTGCTGTCAGTTAGGTCAGTGAAATGGTTCGCCCGTCTCATGCAACTGACTAAACCGACCGAACTGACATAACAGACCAAACTTGTGTTGGCCATGATAGTTGTTTTGGACATAGAGACGTTACAGGCGCCGCGAGAGGAATGGGAGACGCTGGTCGGGCTCAGGGCGGAGTCGCGCGATCCCGCGGGGGCGGAGTTCGGCGATCTCTTCAGCAGGGCCGATGCTGAGGCACAACGCCTTCGTGAGGATGAGGCCTACGAGCGCTCCTGCTTCGACGGCACCTTCAGCCGGATCGCCTGCATCGGCACACTGTGGTTCTCCAACGAGATGGAGCCGCGGGGCGCGGTCTGCTGGTTCGGTGACAGCGAAGCGGCCATCCTGCGCGGGTTCTGGTCAAAAATCGGGGAGCATCGTCCGTCGCTGTTCGTGACGCACAACGGGCTCGGCTTCGACCTGCCCTTTATCAAGAAGCGGTCGATCATTCACCAAATCAAGCCCACCGTCGACATCAACCTGGCCAGGTTTCGGACCGAGCCCGTGTTCGATACGATGGCGGTCTGGAGCAATTGGGACAACCGGGGATGGGTGAAGCTCGACGTGCTCGCGCGGGCGCTGGGCGTCGAGACGAAGTCGGGCAGGGGGGATCAAGTCGCGGGCATGTGGGCGAGGGGGCAGTGGAAGGAGGTGGCGCAATACTGCCTGCAGGATACCTACGTCACCTACGCCTGCTTCTGCCGGATGAAATTCCGGCAGCCGCTGTCACGTGAGGTCGTACTATTGCATCAGGAGCTTGTCGAAGTGAAATAGCGGTTTCGCGAGGGGCTGACGGGCATGGGACGCGGCAGCTCGCTGTCTGGCGCGTCCCGGTTGACTCAGCGCACCTTCTTTTTCCTCCGCTTGAGCTGGTCCACCAGCGCTCTGTGCTCCGCCAGCTTTCCTCTTAGAATGCGAAGATCCTCCTGCAACGCCTGATTTTCCGCCATCCTCTGACCCAGGAGCCGGTTCGCGTCCTGCAGCTCCTGCAGTTTGACCCGATAGGCGTTCGCGGCCGCCTCCATCTCAGCCGGCGTGGTGACCTCGGGGGACTGCGGCCGCTGCGCCGGTCCCACTGCGGCCTGGTTCGGTTGCGCGTCGCTCTTGCCGGGACCGGCCTGTCGCACAGGGGGTGCAGAAGGGTCCGCCAGCTTCGCGACATCGATGGCGAGGGTCGGCAGAAGTGTCATGTCCGGGGCTCCGGGAGGCAGACGGTCCGCCAACCGTCCCACGACCTCGGGCACAAAATAAAAGATATGGCGCACCGCTTTTGAGGAAGGAATCAGACTGGAGGATGCCTTCGACGCAATGCTCTTTGGCATGCCGTCACGAAAATGCGTGAGGGTGACATAGAGTGTGGATTCATGCGCGTAGAGGGCGCCAGCCGTCACCTTCGGCGGGGACGAGCCCGTCTCAATACTTCGGAAGACGACCCAGTGCTCTGGATGTGCCTTAGACAGGGCGGCTGTGAGTAGAGGGCTGAGAAATTGGATCTGCTCCTTTGAGAATACGGGCAAGCTGTGCTTTCCGGAGCCCTCGGAGCGGCCAGTCGAGCCGATGTTCTGCTCGACTCTGATACCCCCGAGGAGCCGGCCGATCGTCGCAGGCTCGATCTTGATCGGGTGCGAAGCGCGGAACTCGAGGTTCTGGATCTCTTCCAGGTAGATGACCCCGTCAGCATCCTCGTAGATGACCCCGGCCACGTTGTGGGTCCAGGCACAGCCGGTCAGCCAGGAAACAGGGAGCGCTGCAAGGATGAAGGCGGACGCGAGCCTGAGGAGATGGAATTGTGTTTGACGCATGGTACCCCTCCCACCGGTGTTTACTTACAAATATACACCTCAGCGGAAGGTTGCGCGGGCGGATCCGGAGGGGTGCCGAATTTTGTTACCAGATTCCCAAGCCCATGAGGACGAAGCTGACTAAGAGCCAGGAAAGTAACCCCATGGCGATCAACGACTCCAAACTCATTTCGCGTTCCCTTCAAGCACGTAGGTTGTTGGACAGCTGCCCCTGTGCAAGTGGCCAGCGGGGTGTGTCGGCTGGTGAACAGGCTCGAAATTAGCAACGAGCATGCCAATAGGGATTTTAACCACTCTCGCCGTACAGTCCATCAAATCCACTTTTCAAGCCAAAGCATTGAGCCGCACCCTCTCCCTTCCGGAGGTGTGCCGCGGGTCCTGCAGGATCCTCCAATCGAATCTAACTCATTGAATTAAAAATAAAAAATTAAGAGCCTTGGTCGGTGGTCCATTTGCCTGACAGAGGGGGCACCTAGGCGGGGTCGTTGCGGTGGTCCTGCTCTCGGCGGCCCGGTCTTTCCAAAGAACCCTGCATCCTAGCACGTTCTTGTGCAGGGAGGGGGCTGATCTGTGCGCCATGGAAGCCGGTGCGCGCACGGGACCGTCGCCTGGTGTAGGGCGTCGAGTACAGGGCGGCTACGCAGCGGGGCTGGGAGCAGGCTCGCCGTAGAGGGTCGCGGCCGAGGCGCCGGTGATCAGGAGGGGCAGGACCATGCCGCGGGTTGTGTCGTCCTTCTGCTTTTCCCACACGACCGTCACGTTGGTGTCCGTCCGGCCCATCCACTGGCGAGCGGATCGTTTCGCGTCGCCCTCGACGAGGACCGGGACGGTCGTTCCGACGAGTGACTGATTCTTGTGTAGGGAGAGCCTCCTCTGAAGCTCCACGAGCCGGCCGACGCGGTCGGTCTTGACGTGGTCGGGGACGTCGTCGGGATACTTGCGGGCCGCAATTGTATTCTTCCGCTCGGAATACTTGAAGATGAAGGCGCTGTGGTACCCCACTTCCCCGACGGTCCGCACCGTGGCCAGAAAGTCATCCTCCGTCTCGCTGCAGAAGCCGCAGATGATGTCGGTCGTGAGCGCGACGTCGGGGATGCGGCGCCGGATGTCCTCCACGAGCGCCAGGTATTCGCGACGGGTGTACGTGCGATCCATCAGCTCCAGGATCCGGTCGCTTCCGGCCTGCAGCGGAAGATGGATGTGGTTGCAGATCCGCGGATGACCCGCGACGGCTTCGAGGAGCGCCGGGGGAAAGTCCTTCGGATGGGGTGAGGTGAACCGCACGCGCTCGAGCCCGGGCAGGTCGGCGACCGCGAGGATCAGCCGCGCGAAGTCCCATCCGCCGTGGCGGTAGGAATTGACGTTCTGACCCAGCAGCGTGATCTGCTTGTGTCCCTGCGCCAATAGGGATTCGGCCTCGCGCAGGATGCCCTCGGGGTCGCGCGAACGCTCCCGCCCTCTGGTATAGGGTACGACGCAGAAAGTGCAGAAGTTGTCGCAGCCGCGCGTGACCGCGATCCAGGCGTTCACCCCCTCGACGCGCTCCGGCAGGATATCCTCATACGTTTCATACTCGGAAAGATCGACGGCGAGGCCCCTGTCGGCGCGCCCGCGGCCCCGGGCATCGACGGCCCTGACGAGGAGGTCAGGGAGGCGCCGGTAGGCATCGGGGCCCACCAGCACATCGACGAGCGGCTCGGTCTCCGCCAGCTCCTGCTTGAGATTCTGCGCCATGCACCCCAGCACGCCGACGACCAGCGGGCGCCGTTTCTTCACGGCTCTGAGCTCCGCCAGGTGCCCGTAGACGCGGGTGTGGGCGTGCTCCCGGATCGCGCAGGTGTTCAGTAGAATGACGTCGGCTCGGTCGCGCTCCTCGGTCATGCCGAAGCCGCGGGCCTTGAGCAGCGCGCGTACGATCTCCGTGTCGTATTCGTTCATCTGGCAGCCGAAGGTCTCGATGTGCACGAGCACGGACGGGGCGCAGCTGACCGCCTCCGGGGCTTCCTGCACGGGCGCGTCGGCCCGATCGATCTGCTGCGATGCCATGGGAAGGGGACCAGCCATCACGAGACTCCAAGTATGGGCAACCCGCTTGTTTCTCGCACGGCCAGCCGTCCGAGCGCAAGTCCATCCATGCTTCCGCTCAACCGCACCTCGCGCATCGAGTTGGTCAGCGACTCCGGGCTCCGGACACCGACCCGGATGTAGTTCTCCGTGAGGCCGACGTGGAGGCCGTCGCGGTTCGTTTCCTCGAACAGGACCGGCAGGGTCCGTCCCGCGTACCGCTGGTAGAAGGCGAGCCGCTTGGCCCGGGACAGCTCGGACAGCCGCTTGCTCCGCGCGGCAATCACGCGGGCGGACACCGGGTCGCCCAGGCGGAGCGCGGTGGTCCCCGGGCGTGGCGAATAGCTGAAGACGTGGAAGTACGAAAAAGGCAGGTCCGACGCGAGCGCCAAAGTGTTCGCGAAACGCCGCTCGTCCTCTCCGGGGAACCCCACCATCAGGTCGGTGCCGAGCCCCAGGTCCGGAACCAGCCGCAGGGCCGACCCGATGAAGTCGCGGTACTCCTTCACACCGTAGCGACGGCGCATGGCGCGCAGAATGTCGTCGTCCCCGCTCTGGAGCGGCACGTGAAGGTAGCGGCACAGCTTGGGCGACGTCGCCATGTACTCCACCAGCGCCTGCGGGATCGTGGTCGGCTCGATGGACGAAATGCGAATCCGCGCGATCCCGGAGATCGCCTCGAGCCGTTGGATCACGTCGAGGATCGTGCGCCCCTCCTGGTCGTACCGGCCGATGTTCACGCCGGTCAGGACCAGCTCCTGGTGGCCCTTCGCGGCCAGGCCCTCCGCCTCCCGGAGGATGTCGTCGAGGCGGCGGCTGCGCTCCCGCCCGCGCGCAAAGGGAATGATGCAGAACGAGCACATGAAGTTGCAGCCGTCCTGGACCTTGAGGTTGGCCCGGACCGAGCGGTAGTCGGCGATGCCCTCGTGGACGAAATCCTCGCGGTCGATCGTCTTGCTGTGCAGGACCTGCGGCGACGGGCGCTTTCTGAGGGTCGCCGGTGTCGGCAGCAGCTCGGGCAGGCTCATCTTATACTGGCCGCCAAGAATCAAGTCGATGCCGGGCAGCCTCCCGAGGGCCTCCGCGCCGGTCTGCGCATAGCAGCCGGTCACGGCGACGAAGGCCTGGGGGGAATGGCGGAGCGTGCGTCGAATCACGTACCGGCAATCCTTCTCCGCATTCTCCGTCACCGAGCAGGTGTTCAGGACGAGCAGGTCGGTCGGCCTGCCGAACTCCACGAGATCGTAGCCGCCTTCCTGCAGACGCGCACGCAGGAGCGCGGTCTCCGCCTGGTTGAGCCGGCAGCCGACGGTGTGAAGCGAGGCTCTGGGTCTCGAGGTCGCCATGGCTCGGCATTATAGGACGCGTAACGCGAGTGCGACAAGGGGCGGGACAATCGTTGGATGACGGCGCGAGGCGCTCGGCGCGCGACGCACGATTCGGCGGATCCGTTGACACAGTGCAGGTCGTCCCGTATCATGAAATTCACACGCGCAACCACGGCACAATTTGTACCGTACTCTCGGTTCCGCCTCGACGCCACTGGGAGGTACAGACGTGAAAGCGACGAATGCCCTCGTTGGATTGGCCATGCTGAGTCTCTGCCTGCTCGGGCCGGCGAGCGGAACGGGCGCCACGACGGCTTTGCCGGTCGAGCCCGACGTCGACACCCGCGTCGATGAACATTACGACCACGAGTCGCGGATGTTCATTTTCCTGTACTCGCTGAACAACGACGGGGAGGTGGATTACGTCACGGGCCGGATGGTCGAGCAGCACGCGCGCAGCAATTACGGCAATCCGGTCTATTACACCCAGGACTTTCCGCTCTTCTACTGGTGGAACCATACGATGTACAACGATCCCGAGATGGATGGCGTCAACGGCAACGAGCGCATCTATCAGGAGAATGTTGACTTCGATGTGTCCCGCTTCAAGCCCTGCCTGTTCAACGGACAACCCTGCTGATCCTGCCGGATGTTGAAAAAGGCCTCCAGCCAGGGAACCCGTTGCTCTGGGTGCCCATCGCTCCTCTGAATGCCATGGGCCAATGCAACGGGTCCCCGGTACGTTGAGGCCTCTCGCTCGCCGGGTACCCGCCTTGCGGGTGCTGCTGGAGCCCTTTTTGAACATCCGGCCCGCTTACGCCCGGCGTTACACCCGTAAGCGCGCGTCCGGCTGCCGTTCGCGATCGTGACCCAGGCTGTCGACCGTCGATGAGTTCCCCCAAAGGCGCCCACCTGCTCCAGGCTCTGGCCAACCCGCGCACGGCGGTGATGTTGCCGCTGGGCTTTGCCTCCGGGCTCCCGCTCGCGCTCGTGAGCGACACCCTGCGTTTGTGGCTCAATGAGGACGGCGTGGCTTTAGCCAGCATCGGGATCTTCGGCCTGGTCGGGTTGCCCTACACCATCAAGTTCCTCTGGGCCCCCGTGATGGACCGCTTTGTGGCGCCGTGGCTCGGGCGACGGCGCGGGTGGATGCTCGTCACGCAAGTGGGGCTGCTCGCCGGGATCGCAACCGTGGCCCTGGCCGGAGCGACGCACCTCCTCTGGCTTCTGGGCGCGCTGGCGCTGGCCGTGGCCTTCCTGTCGGCCTCGCAGGACATCGCCTTCGACGCCTATCGGACGGATGTCCTCGCGGCGGAGGAACGGGGCTTCGGCGCGGCGCTCTCGGTGACGGCCTATCGCCTCGCCATGCTGGCCTCCGGTGGCTTCGCCCTGTTTTTGGCGGACCACATCGGGTTCGAGCGCACGTACCTCATCATGGCCGGCCTCATGACCCTGGGGATCACCGGCACCCTGCTCGCGCCTGAGCCGGCGGAGGAGCCACCCCCACCCCGCTCACTCCGCCAGGCGGTCGAAGGGCCGATGCGCGAGTTTTTCTCACGCCGTGCGGCGGTCTGGCTGCTGGTGCTGATCCTCCTGTACAAGATCGGGGACGCCTTCGCCGGGTTCTTCACGGGAATCTTCCTCCGGGATCTGGGCTTCACGCTGACGGAGATCGGCGTGGTCTACAAGGCGATGGTGTTGGCGGCGACGCTGGCGGGCGCGCTTCTCGGCGGGATCCTCATGGTGAGGCTGGGGCTCTTTCTCTCGCTCCTCCTCTTCGGGGCTCTGCAGGCGGTGACGAATCTTGTCTTCGTGCTCCTGGCGCTGGTCGGCAAGAGCTATGCGCTCATGGTCGTGGCCGTGGCCTTGGAAAATCTTGCGGGGGGGATGGGGACCGCCGCCTTCGTCGCCCTGTTGATGAGCCTCTGCGATCACCGCTACACGGCCACGCAGTACGCCCTGCTGTCGGCCCTGGCCGCGGTCGGCCGCGTCTTCATCGGGTACCCGGCGGGACTGCTGGCGGATGCGGTCGGCTGGGGGCTGTTCTTCTCGGCCACCTTCCTCGCCGCGCTCCCCGGCCTCTGGCTCCTCTGGTATTTGCGCGCCTCCGTGCTCGCCGCGCCGCTGCCCGCCCCAGCTAGGCCTTGATCCGCCGTTGCAGGAACAAGATAAACGCCATCAGCGTCGGCAGCGGCGCCAGGGCGAAGGGGACCAGCCAGAGCCACACGTTCTTTCCCCGCACCCGCGCCTGGTCGATCATCCAGACGAAGAGCCATACCAGCACGCCGATGTAGTTCAAGGCCATCCATCGGGTCGTGTGCGCCTTCAACATGCTCGTTTCGGCCGCCACCCCTTCCAACAGAAACAGCAGGAGCAGAATTCCG
>JBFISJ010000059.1:0-13674 GCA_041608595.1 Nitrospiraceae bacterium | reverse complement strand
TGGCTCCAGATCAGGCCCGAGCTACTGCTTGGGGGGAGCGCGCCTGTGAACACCTTGTCACGACCGTTTCCCCAGGCTCCGCACAGCCTTTACACACCATATAGCCGTACCTTGGCACGGCGGAATACAGTATCTTGTGTTTTTCGCTTGACTCTGGTCGTGGGCTCTGTTAGGACCGCAACACTGAGAGGCGGTTCACTGGAGAGGGGACCTGTCTATGGGCCCAACACAGTCTCAAGTTACCCCACGCGCAGAGCGTATGCTTCTCATCCGCCCATGCCGGTATGAGATGACTGAGTCGCAGGAGGGACAGCCCTTGATGTTTCATGAGGGCTACGCGCTCTCGGTCAACGTCAGCGACCAGGGTATGCTGCTGCTCCTGCCCCACCTGGCTCAGGTTCAACAGGTGTTTGAAGTCCTGGTGCCAACGCCGGTGGAGGGTTCACCCGTTCTACAGGTGGTCGAGGTGCGATGGATGAAGCGGGTGGTGGCGGACGAGGAAGGCACCTTGTGCCTGGCGGGGGTCAAGTTCCTGGCGGCGCCACCGGGTCCGCAGCTCGCCAATTCGGCCGGCTGACCCCTTGCCAGGACGATCGCACCCTCATGCTGCGGGCGCCGACCCCGGCGTCCCTTCACCCAACTCCTCGAACTGAGCGGTAAAGTGTCGGAGAACCGGGGCCTCGTAGGTCATGCGAAGCCCGTGGATCTCATCACGCCGCCGGTGCAAGTCCGCGATGGATTCCGCGACATAGGTGATCTGCATGTTTGTGTAGACGCGGCGCGGGATGGCCAGGCGAACCATCTCGAGCTCGGGGTAATGCATCTGCCCCGTCTTGGGATTCCGGGTGCCAAACATCACGGTCCCGATCTCGACCCCCCGAATCCCGTACTCGCGATAGAGCGCAACCGTCAGGGCCTGTGCGGGAAACTGATCCGGCGGAATATCCGGAAGAAAGTCCTTCGCGTTGAGATAGACAGCGTGACCGCCGATCGGCTTCAGGATCGGCACACCGGCCGCGTCCAGCAGCTCCCCCAGGTAGCGAACCTGACCGATCCTGAACCGTAAATACTCCTCGTCCAGCACCTCTCGAAGCCCGCGCGCCATGGCCTCCAGGTCACGTCCCGCAAGCCCGCCGTAGGTCGGAAACCCTTCGACCAGAATGAGCATGTTGGTAATGTCCTGCGCCCAGGCGTCCTGATTGAGGCTGAGGAAGCCGCCGATGTTCACGAGGCCGTCCTTCTTCGCCGACATGGTGCAGCCGTCGCCTTGGCCGAACAGCTCCCGCGCAATGTCCAGAATGGAAGTCTCCGCGTACCCCGCCTCGCGTTCCTTGATGAAGTAGCAGTTCTCCGCGAACCGGCAGGCGTCGAAAAACAACGGGATGCCGTAGCGCTGCAAGAGCGCGCGTGTCTCGCGAATATTGCGCATCGAGACAGGCTGCCCGCCGCCACTGTTGTTGGTGATGGTCACCATAACCAGCGGAATCTGCTCCCGCCCGACGCGATTAATCGTTTCCTCCAAGCGCACCAGGTCCATGTCCCCTTTGAACGGCATCTCGCAATGCGGGTCATAGGCTTCTTTGATGACGAGGTCCAGCGCGCGGGCGCCCTGGTGCTCCACGTTGGCCCGCGTGGTGTCGAAGTGAATATTGTTCGGCACGCACATGCCCGCCTTCACGACCGTAGAGAAGAGGAGATTCTCCGCCATCCGGCCCTGGTGCGTCGGGATGACGTGGCGGTATCCGAAGATCGACCGGACAGTTTCCTCGAGGTGAAAGAAGTTCTTGCTGCCGGCGTAAGACTCGTCACCCAGCATGAGACCGGCCCACTGATGATCGCTCATCGCGGACGTGCCGCTGTCCGTCAGGAGGTCCACGTAGACGCCCTCCGCCGGCACCTTGAAGAGGTTGTACCCGGCTTCCCGGAGCAAGCGCAGGCGCTCGTCCCGCGTGGTCCGCCGGATGGGTTCCACGACCTTGATCCTAAAGGGCTCCGACGGAAATTTCACGGTCCCGCCTCCTCCGATCCAGCCAGGAACCTGTCCAGCTCCGAGCGGAAGGCCTTGGGACTCTCGTACTCAAAGACATACCGCGTCATGTCGAACAACGGGGCGGGATTCAAATCCCGGATTACGTCTTGTCGCCAGATGATTTCGAGTCGGTTGATCATGGTGATCGCGATCGGCGTGCCGACGACGCCGAGCGGCACATCACTGTAGGCTCACGAAAAAATCAAAATCTCCCTGTCGAACATCGCGGCGTTGATATCTTCGGCCGCGCCGTATTTGCGAAAATCCTCCTCGAGCCGCTGAAAGGTGGCCGACTTGGCAAGCGCCTCGCGAAAGGCAAAGTAGATCTTGATGCCCGCCCGCGCCTGGTCATCCATGACATCGACGGCCTCGTCCACCAGGGCCGGATCCTGCATGTGCGCCCGCGGGAGGATGAGCAGACGCCGGATCTGGACCCCGCGGCGCGCGGCCGCCTGGTTGGCGAGCAGGTAATTCGGATAGAGCGCTTCTCCTTTTTTCCAAATATTCCAGCGCTCCATGATGGCGTCGACCGACGACTGGGCCATCTCCATCAGCCGCACCGCTTCGGCGTTGGCGGAGGCTCCCTCATAGGTGAGGGTCTGCGACTCGAGCTGCCGTAACTCCCGTCCGATCTCCTCGACCTTCCTCGGCAGATAGCGCGGCTTCTTGGGGACGTGCAGCATGACATCGATCGCCGTCAGTGCGAGGGTCCAGTACTCCTTCGCCCTAGCCGGCGCCTTGTCGCGCTGTGCGACCAAAAGGAGCTCGACCGGGTTGCGGTCCAGCAGCTTGGCGATCTTGATGCACAGTTCGGGCTTGGGGACCTTGATCCCGCGTCGGATGAGATTGGCTTCGGGTTGGGCGATGCCCAGCTTCTTGGCAAGGGCATAGTCGCTGCTCAGGCGGTAACGATCCTTGAGCGCTTCGAGGTAGCGTGGGAACTCAGGCATGAAGGCTCCGTCACCGGCGCGGGGACACGGCCCCGCAACGCATGACTCCGAGCGTCACGAACGAAGGCCCTATCTTAGCACGAGCGCGCAGGGCACGACAGCCATGGACGCGGCGTTTGGGGACCACAGTATCAGGCAGCGCCTAGCCTCCGGGCAGCGGCCGGCGGAAGGAATCGGGCTGGGGGACGGGCGGAGCGCATGGGTGCACGCGGGCGGATCGTCGAAGGATCACCGGTTGGCATGGACGGTGCCCAACCCCATCCAGAAACCTTCGAGATAGTCCAAAACCTTCTTCACACCCGTGCGAAAGTCCTGGCGTTCCTGCTCGGACATCCGGCCCTGGCCGCCCGGCTTTCCGTCCATCACTTCCACGGCCTTTTCCATTGCGTCCTCGTGAGCCGATTCGAGCTCGCGGTGGAAGGTGAAATACGTCATGTCCATGTTGGGATACCGTTTCGCCTTGAGCACCGTCAGGCCGGGAATGAGGTGGTCCCACATGGTGATCGCCATGTTTTCGAGACCGAAGGACGCGCCGAGCGCCTGGCAGTGGTTGCCGCTGCTGTATAAGGACTCCATGCCTTCGATATAGGCCCGTGTGGAGGGAAGCATGGGACGGCTCAACGCGGCATGGACGTCGATGTTCACGGAGCGGAGAAAATCCCGGTACAGCAGCTCGTGCCGATTTTTGGTCCGCCCCCCACCCAGCTCGGAGTAGAGCACGTTCGTCAACTCGTCCGCGACCGCCTCATCCTCGGTGTTCACCAGTTGAGCGACCAGAATTTTCGGGAAGAATCGTGCGAAGCTGTAGAACTCAACCGCAAACTCCTGAAAGTCCTCGTCGGAGAGGGCACCGGTCTTGAATCGATTGAGGTAGGGATTGTTGATCGCCCCATGCCGCAGCACGAATCGTCTCATGTCCTCGTAGAACGACATGACGCACCTCCTCACAAATCTGCCGCACCTAAACACCCCGCTAATGTCCTAATGATACACATTCTCTATCACCCCTGCAAGCTTTTGATGATGTCGGAAAACCCATTGTTTACAGCGTACTTCAGGGTCTCATCGCTAATCATGATGAAATTTCGAGGCCTTCGTGCATTATGTATAATAAAAAAACTCTATTGCATGATATTGTATCTTTGTTATACTGAAACCGATCGTAAGCGGCGTAAAGCCCGACTGGCAAGGTGACTGTTGCTCTGGTTTTGGGGAGGGACACCATGAAGGAACCGATGGGCATTGATCACGTGACGCTGTGCGTGAAAAACCTCGATGCGGCGGAATATCTGTTCACCAAGATCCTCGGTTTCGAGGTGATCTGGTCGGCGCGCGACGTCGGGACGGATCGATCCAGCATGGACACGGTCGTGGTGCAGCGCGGATTGGCGAAAGTGGCGCTCATGCAGGGTAGAGACAAGGCCGTGACCTCCCAAATCAATGACTTCATCCAGCGTTACGGACCCGGCGTGCAGCATGTTGCGATTGAGGTGGACGATATTGACGCGGTGTGCAAAGAGTGGGAAGGTCATGGGGTCCGGTTCACCGGGCCCACCAAGGACGGGCGTGACGGCTTCGGTCCTCTGCGCCAACGTTTCACGTATCCCCTCTTTCCCGGCTGCGGGGTCTTCCTGGAGCTCACCCAGCGCAAGCACGGGAAGGAAGCGGCGCAGACATTCGTCAAAGGGACCGTCGAAGCGCTCTACAAGGACATCGAGCGTGACCAGGTCGACGGGGTCGAGCAAACGATCATCGATTATGAGACGCTCCCCCTGCCCTTCGATGAGGAGCCGACCAAAGCAAATCGTTAACCGGTCCGTTCGCGCATATTATGGTTGGGAGCGATGCGGGGCCAGTGCATCAGGGGTCCGCTGCTCCCAACCCGCAATGTTTTCCCTCTAGCAGGGAGGGTTCTTATGTATCATCATAAAAAGGGCGATCCACCCAATCAGGCCCACGTCGACATTCCCGAGGGATTGTGCGAGGAAGAGCACGGGCGCAGCGGTTTCGGCGGCCCGTCGTCGCACCTCTACCGGACACATCCTCCCACCGGTTGGGTCAGGATCGAGGGCCCGCTCCGGCCCCGTGCATTTGCCTGTCACAACCTTTCGACTCCGGATCAGCGGGGCCCGGACATGCGTCCGGTGGAGATTCTCACGAGTCCGGACGCGACCGTCTCCGTTTCGCGCCGGACGGCCTCCATGCCTTACTGCCTGCGCAATGCCGACGGCGACGAGGTGCATTTCATCCACCAGGGCCGCGGCACCTTCGAAACCGACTACGGAGTCCTCACCTATGAGCCCGGCGATTACCTCGTCCTGCCCAAGGGCACGACCTACCGGATCGTCGTCAAGGCCAGCCCGTCGCTCTTCCTCATCACGGAAACGCCCGTCCCGATCGAGCTTCCCGATCGGGGCCTCCTCGGGCACCATGCCCTGTTTGACCGCGGCGTGTTGGCGACTCCGGAGCTCCCAGGCGCGACGGCGGACGAAGCGGCAAAGGAATGGGAAGTGCGGATCAAGCGACACGGGGAATACACACGCGTGGTGTATCCGTTTTATCCGCTGGACGTGGTGGCGTGGAAAGGCGACCTCTGGCCGACCAAGCTCAATGTGCGGGACTTCCGGCCGGTCACCAGTCCGCGGTATCACCTGCCCCCGAGCGTGCACGCGACCTTCGTCGCCGGTGGCCTCATGATCTCCACCTTCGCGCCCCGGCCACTCGAGACGGACCCGCAGGCCCTGAAGGTTCCCTTCTACCACCGCAACATGGACTACGATGAGGTTCTGTTCTACCATTCGGGCACCTTCTTCAGCCGCGCCGGCATACAGGCCGGCGCCCTGACGTTGCACCCGCAGGGGATCCACCACGGCCCGCATCCAAAAGCCGTGGAGGCGAGCAAGACCAAAACGCAGACGGACGAAGTGGCGGTGATGATCGAGTCAGCGCGCCCCTTCACGGTGCGTCCCGAATTCGAGCAAGCGGAGATCAAAGATTACGCCTCAAGCTGGAGCCGCCCATGAAACTCGTGACGTTTGCAGTCAGGACATCGATCGGAACATTCCAGCGGGTCGGAGCGCTACACGGCGACGCCGGCTCGACGATCGTCGACCTCAATATGGCCCACGCGGCCATGCTCGCCGAGCGGAACGAGGCGCAACCCTACCGGCTGAGCAAGGCGATGGTGCCGTCGACGATGCTGGAGTTGCTCGAAGGCGGTCCTTCGGCCATGCAGGCCGCGCGTGACGCGCTGGCCTTCGCGACGGATCGCGGAGACAAACTACAGGGACCGGAGGGTGAAACGGTGTTCCATGGGCATAGCGCAGTCCGCGTGCTGGCTCCGCTGCCCAATCCAACCTCGTTGCGTGACTTCATCGCCTTTGAGGACCACATCGCCGCGACGAGCAAACGGCGGGGGCAGAGCATTCCGCCGGAATGGTACAAGGCGCCGGTCTACTATAAGGGTAACCATCGGACGATCATCGGCCCCGATGATGATCTGCCCTGGCCTTTGGAGACCGCCAAGCTGGACTACGAGCTGGAGCTGGCCTGCGTGATCGGGCGAAAGGGGCGGGACGTGCCCGAGCGGGACGCGCCGGGCTATATCGCCGGCTACACGATCATGAATGACTTCAGCGCGCGCGACGTGCAATTCCAGGAGATGGCCTGCCGGCTCGGCCCCGCGAAGGGGAAGGATTTTGCGACCGCGATCGGGCCCTGTCTGCTCACACCCGATGAGATCCCCGATCTCAATGCCCTGACCATGATCGCGCGGGTCAACGGGAAGGCCTGGTCCAAGGGCCAGTTCGGATCCATCCACTGGTCTTTTGCGCAGATGATCGAGCACGTGTCCCGCGGCGAGACCATTTACCCGGGGGACCTGTTTGGCTCCGGGACCGTGGGAGGTGGATGCGGCTTGGAGCTGGAGAAATTCCTGAGTCCCGGCGACGTCGTCGAGCTCGAGGTCGAGCCCATCGGCGTGCTGCGAAACCGGGTAGTCAGAGCATAGGCCTTAAGGAGTGAGACATATGAGCGTGAAGGCGACCGCTGACCACGATTTGATGGAAGTCATCGAGCGGCATCGGGCGCTCTACGAAGGTCCCGAGGTCGAAGCGCGGCTGAAGAGCATCATCAAACACGCTCCCCAGTCAAAGCTGGCGGAATGGGATGTGCATCGCATCCTTCGCAGCGCGCGGTCCATCTTCTTCGACAGCCACGTCGAAGTCGTGTCGGGCCATCACACCGGGACCTATCTCCGGTTCGAGTCCATCGCGCGCATCCCGCAGCTCGTCACCCTCATCGCACGCGACATGGCCGACTGGATCACCCAACGCTTCGCCCTGAAGCCGATCACCGGCGTCCTTGTGCCCGCGTCGGACGCGCAGGTGCTGGCCCACCGTATCGCTGAGCTGCTCCCGCGTCAGTTGCCACTCCGCGTGGTCACCGCGCCGTTCGACCGGGAGACGGGCAGGATCGGCACCGAGATCGAGCCCGGCAAGATCAAGCCGGGCGAGCGGTTCATCGCGCTCAACGACGTAACCACGCGCGGGAATTGCGTGAACAAGTTGGGCACGGTGATCACCAACCACGGCGGCATTCTTGCGGGCATGATGGTCTTCGCCCGGCGCGACAGCGAGCAGTTCCCGTTCATGGGCGAGCTGACGGCGAAGCATCCGTTCTTCTGGACCACGGACCTCGACATGCCGCAGTGGGAGGCCGATCAGTGCCCGCTGTGCCGGAAGAAGGAACCCTTGTTTTCGTGGAAAGACATGCCGGAGCTGTAACAACAGCCAAGGAAAGAGTAAGAAGGAAGAATTATAAAGGTTGAGCACTCACTTTTTCCTTTGTAATTTTTCCTTTTACCTTGGCCGACGAAGGAGGCCATGATGCCTGTGGCAGAAGCCGTGCAAGAGATCAAGCGAGCCGATCTGCTGCAAATGTACTACTACCTGCGCCTGAACCGGGCGCTCGAGGAGCGCGTGACGGCGCTCTACCGGCAGGGGCGAATCGTCGGCGGTGTGTACACGAGCCACGGCATGGAAGCCATCTCGGTCGGTTACGCCTCGGCGCTGGAGCGGGATGACGTGGTCGCCCCCTATCACCGCGACATGGGCGCGTTCCTGGTCAGGGGTATCACCCCCGGAGAAGTCGTGGCGCAATACCTCGGCAAGAAGACCGGGCCGACGAAGGGCAAGGACGGGAACGTGCACATGGGCGATCTCAAGCGCGGCATCTTCGCCTTCGTGAGCCACCTCGCGGATAATCTGCCCGTCGCGACGGGGGCGGCGCTGGCGTTCCGGCTGCGCGGCGAGCGGCGGGTCGTGGTCACCAACACGGGGGACGGTGGCACGAGCCGGGGTGACTTCCATGAGGCGCTGAACTTCGCCTCCGTGCGAAAGCTCCCGGTGGTGTTCTTCTGCAACAACAACCAGTACGCCTACTCCACACCTCTGCATCTGCAAATGGCGATCGAAAATGTGGCCGATCGCGCGAAAGCCTACGCGATCCCCAGCGAGATCGTGGATGGCAACGACGTTGCCGCCGTCTACCTGGCGGCCAAGCGGGCCATCCGGCGCGCGCGCGACGGCGAAGGGCCGACCTTCATCGAGTGCAAGACGATGCGCATGCACGGTCACTCCGAGCACGACTCGGCCAAGTACGTGCCCCGCGAGCTGCTCGAGTCCTGGAAGTCCAAGGATCCAATCATCAAGGCGCAGAAGCTCCTCATCGATCTCAAGTACGCCGATCAGGAGGTGCTGCGCCAGGTCGAGGAGCGTGTGACCAAGGAAATCGACGCAGCGGTGGAATTCGCCGAGCAAAGCCCGTTTCCGGAGGGGCGCGAGGCGCTCGAAGGCGTGTATGCCAACGGCGCGCCGCATCGGTTCGAGGGAATAGGTAACAAGCAATAGGTGAAGGAGAGCTCCCATGACCACTGCCACTGCCCAGCAGGAGATCACCTATCTCGAAGCCATCTCGGAGGCTCTGGACGAGGAGATGACGCGGGATGAAAGCGTCTTCCTCATGGGCGAGGACATCGGGCCCTACGGCGGCGCCTTTCGAATCACGGAAGGGTTTCAGAAGCGTTACGGCGAGTGGCGCGTGCTCGACACGCCGCTGGCGGAGTCGGGGATCGTCGGCGCGGCCATCGGCGCGGCCATGATGGGCATGAGACCGGTCGTCGAGATGCAATTTGCCGATTTCATTTCATGCGCCTTCGATCAAATCACCGAGGTCGCGGCAAAGAACCACTATCGATGGGGCGCGGCCGTGCCGATTGTCATTCGCGCGCCCTACGGCGGCGGCGTCCACGGCGGCCCGTTCCATTCGGAGTGCCCGGAGGGCTGGTTCTTTCATTCGCCCGGCCTCAAGCTGGTCGCGCCGTCCACGCCCTACGACGCCAAGGGGCTGCTGAAGGCGGCGATTCGGGACAACAACCCGGTCATTTATTTTGAGCACAAGTTCCTGTACCGGCGGCAGAAGGCCGTGCTGCCGAAGGAGGACTTCATCGTTCCCATCGGCAAGGCCGAGGTCAAGCGGACCGGCGCCGACATCTCCGTCGTGACCTACGGCGCGATGGTCCACACGGCGCTCGAGGCGGCGGACGCGCTGAGCAAGGAGGGCATCGAGCTCGAGGTGGTGGATCTGCGGACCTTGGTCCCGCTCGACAAGGAGACCGTTTTCGAATCCGTGCGAAAGACCAGCAAGGCCATCATGCTGCACGAAGACAACAAAACCGGGGGGATCGGCGCCGAGATCGCGGCGATGCTCACGGAGGAATGCTTTGACTGTCTCGATGGTCCCATCCTGCGGGTCGCCGCCCCCGACACCCCGGTGCCGTTCAGCACGCCGTTGGAGGACTACTTTCTGCCGAAGGTTTCTGACGTGATCACGGCGGCCAAAAAGCTCGCCGCCTACTAGCAGGATGTTGAAAAAGGCCTCCAGCGGCGTTCTCGCGGCGCTCGAAGCCTCAACGTACTGGAAAAGGTACGCCGTGGCTTCTCGCGTGCTGCGGCCTTGCTGGGAGGCCTTTTTGAACATCCTGCAGGCTGGCATCCGGCTCCGGGAAAACAGACCAACCATATGAAACCAGTTCTGCAACGATTGGAATCTTATGGCGACTGATATCATCATGCCCCAACTAGGCGAGAGTATCGCCGAGGGAACGATCGTCAAGTGGCTGATCAAGCCCGGGGGACGTGTCGAGAAGGACCAGTCCCTGCTGGAGGTGGAGACGGATAAAGTGTCGCTGGAGATTCCGTCTCCGGCCTCAGGCGTGCTGTCGGAAGTGCTGGTCCAGGAGGGCGACACCGTACCCGTCGGGACCACCGTCGCGCGGCTCGACTCGGAGGTGCAGAAGGCGGAAGTGGTCAATCGGGTCGCCGGCGTCGTTGTCCGCCCGGTTCCCGAGGGGGGGGCCGGGCATCTTTCGCCGGCGGTCCGCCAATTGGCTCAGGAGCACGACGTCGACCTCGCGCAGGTTACGGGAACCGGCGCGGGTGGCCGCGTCACGAAGCGGGACGTTCTTGAATTCATCGAGAAGCAGGGCGGCACGAAGCCTGCGCCTACCCAAGCGCGACCGACCGTCACCCCGGCTCCGACCGGAGAGGAAGAAGTCATCCCCTTCACCCAGATGCGGAAGACCATCGCCGACCGGATGGTCAAGAGCCGTCAGACCTCGGCCCATGTCGTCACCTTCTTCGAAGCCGACATGTCCGGCGTGGCGAAGGCGCGCGAAGGCCGGGAGCTGACCTACCTGCCGTTCATCATCAGTGCCGTGACGCGGGCCATGAAAGAGGTGCCGGCGCTCAACTCCTCGTGGGGCGAGAGCGGGATCGTGATGAAGAAGGACATCCACATGGGCATCGCGGTCGCCCTGGAAGAGGGCCTCCTGGTGCCGGTCGTGAGGCAGGCCGATCAAAAAAGCCTGCGCCAATTGGGGAAGGAGGTCGCGGACCTCGCGGAGCGGGCGCGATCGAAGAAACTGAACCCGGAAGAGGTGCAGGGCGGCACGTTCACGATCACCAACCACGGCGGGTTCGGCAGCCTCTTCAGCACCCCCATCATCCATCAGCCTCAGATCGCCATCATGGGCGTGGGGGCCATCCAGAAGCGCGCCGTCGTGGTCAACGACGCCATCGCCATCCGGCCCATGTGCTACCTGAGCCTCTCCTTCGATCATCGGGTGATCGACGGCGCCACCGCCGACACGTTCATGGCGAAGGTGAAAGCCAACCTCGAACAGAGCGATTGGGAGAAATTCCTGTGAAACAGAAAACTCACGCCGTCATCGTCAGCGCCGCGCGAACGCCCATGGGCAGCTTCAACGGCGTGTTCAGTGCGGTCCCCGCGACCAAGCTGGGCAGCGTGGCAATCGCCGAGGCGCTGAAGCGCGCCCGCGTGGCCGGCGAGAACGTGGATGAAGTCTACATGGGCTGCGTCATCAGCGCGGGGCTCGGCCAGGCGCCCGCCCGGCAGGCTTCGATCGGCGCCGGCATCCCGAGCGCGGTCGGCGCGACGACGGTCAACAAGGTCTGCGGGTCCAGCCTGCAAACCCTGATCATGGCGACGCGGGCCATCGCTCTGGGAGAGGCGCGGATCCTGGTCGCCGGCGGCATGGAGAGCATGACCAGGGCGCCCTACCTGTTGGAGAAGGCGCGGCAGGGCTATCGGCTCGGCCACGGCGAGCTGACGGACAGCCTGATCAAGGACGGCCTCTGGGACGTCTACAACAATTTTCACATGGGGAGCGGCGGCGAGCTCTGCGCGGCCAAATACAAGCTGACGCGCAAGGAACTGGACGACTTTACGCTCGAAAGCTACCGACGCGCGCAACAGGCCATCGCCACCGGGACGTTCAAGCCCGAGATTGCGCCCGTCGAGGTGCCGCAACGGAAGGGACCGGCGGCCGTCGTTCTGGATGATGAGGAACCCAACCGCGTCGACTTGAGCAAGTTGCGCACGCTCAAGCCCGTCTTCAAGGAGGACGGCGTCCTCACGGTGGGCAACTCACCCTCCTGTAACGATGGCGGGGCCGCGCTCGTCGTCATGGCGGAAGACGAGGCGGCAAAACGCGGGCTGGCGCCGATGGCGCGTGTCGTGGGGTACGCCGGCGCGGCGTTGGCGCCGGAATGGTTCACGATCGCGCCGATCGAGGCCATCAAGCGCGTGTTCCAACGCACCGGGCTGTCCGTCGCCGACATCGACCTCTTCGAGATCAACGAGGCCTTCTCCGCGGTCTCGCTTGCCATCAACCGCGAGCTGCAACTGGATCCGGCGAAGGTCAACGTGAACGGGGGCGCGGTCGCCCTGGGCCATCCGATCGGGGCCACGGGGGCGCGGATTCTCACGACGCTGCTCCACGCCATGGAGGCGCGCGGCGGCCGCCGGGGCCTTGCCAGCCTCTGCATCGGCGGCGGGGAGGCTCTGGCCATCGTCTTGGAAAAACCATAGAAAAAGGGTCGGGGGTTGGCGGTGCGCGGTCAGGGGTCGAGACGGTAAGCCAGAGCCCAATGCCCTTCGGATCCTGTTCGCCATCCTCCCCTGCGGGCCTTTCACGACTCACCGCTCCCCCGGTAGCCACGAGTGATGAAGATTGATGACGTCAGAACGTGTGCCGTGATCGGTGCCGGCCAGATGGGGCGCGGCATCGCCCAGGTCTTGGCGACCGCCGGCTGGCCCGTGCTCCTCCTGGATACAGCCGAGCGGGCGCTCCGGGACGGGATCGGCAAGATCCGCCAGAGCCTGGTCCGGGGAGTGGAAAAGGGCACGCTGCCGGCGAATCAGGTGGACCGCGTCCTGGCACAGATCAAGCCGCAGCTCGAGCTCGACCAGCTCACGGATGCGCAACTCGTGATCGAGGCGGTCTCGGAGGATGTCACGGTGAAGCAGGACCTTTTCGCGAAGCTGGGCCGCAGCTGCGACCCGGGCACCGTGCTGGCGAGCAACACGTCGTCGATCTCGATCTCGACCCTGGGCGCGGCCGCAGGCCGGCCGGAGCGGGTGATCGGCATCCACTTCATGAACCCCGTCCCCGCCATGCGCCTCGTGGAGATCGTGGAGGGCCGCGAGACGGCCGGCGAGACCGTGAGCCTGGCGCTCGAGCTGGTGACGCGGATCGGCAAGATTGCCGTGGTGTCGAAGGATGCGCCCGGCTTCATCGTGAATCGGATTCTCATGCCGATGATCAACGAGGCCGTCTTTACCCTGGAGGCCGGGATCGCCAGCCGAGAGGACATCGATCTGGCGATGACGGCCGGCACCAACCACCCCATGGGGCCGCTCGCCCTCGCGGATCACATCGGCCTAGACACGGTGCTGGCCATCATCGAGTTACTCCACCGGGACCTGGGCGATTCGAAGTTCCGGCCCTGCCCGCTCCTGCGCAAGTACGTCGAGTCCGGGTGGTTGGGCAAAAAGACGGGCAAGGGCTTTTACGACTACGGCAAGACATGAAACGTAGAACCACGGGCAAGCAGGTTCGCCAAACGCCAGCGAAGAAGCAATTCCGCTCGCTTTCGGGGCTGGACATCGACCAGCTCTATTCGCAGGACGCGATGGCGAAGTGGAACGCGGAGCGCGACTTGGGGCGACCGGGCGAGTTTCCGTTCACCCGGGGCGTGTACCCCACGATGTACCGCGGCCGGGTCTGGACCATGCGGCAGTTTGCGGGCTTCGGGTCGGCGGAGGACACGAACC
>JBFISJ010000058.1:0-13726 GCA_041608595.1 Nitrospiraceae bacterium | reverse complement strand
GGCATCCGCATGTTCATGCACGTGGCCACCCTGGATGACCGTGCGTGCCCCGCATGCCGGGAGGCGCACGGGACGGTGTTTTTGCCGTCGCTGGCGACGAAGAGGAGCTTCTCGACGCTACACCGCCCCTGCTCAAGTTCATGCGGGTGTCGGTGCCTGATCGTCGGGCTCTACGGTGGCTGGCCCGAAGCGAGCGAGCTGGTCCAGCAACTCCGTAGAAACTCGCGTAAGAAGCCGCTCCGCCTCGGCTTCAAGGATGTGCAGCACGTGTTCGAGGGGCCGTGGCAGCGAAGCGTGAGCGGCGCCGGCGACCGGCTCACGATTCACATGATTGAAGCCCTGCAGTTGGAAGGGTCTGATCCCGAGGCATCCGCGGTCCGCTATCGCTATGTCATCGAGGAGGCAAAAGGCGCACGGGACCTCTATCTTCTCGTGCCGGCCTATATTCGGTTGGCGGAGCTCTTCGAGCGGTTGGGAAAGGTCAACGAAACCCTGGAGATCATCGAGCACTTCGAAAGGCGGTTCGCCAAGAGGAGGGCTTCGTTCTATTTTCCCAACGAGAGCCAGCGTGGCAGTATGTCCCTGCTGAAGTCACGGATTCGCGTCAAGAGCCCTAAGAAACAAGAGGCCCGAGCAATCGCCTGTTAGAGCCTGGACGCGCGTAGCTGTACGGGTACAGGTGCGCTTCCAGGCTGCTGAAGCCTGCCCCCAATCTCCGCGTTCACCCCGCTCTTGCACATCACGATCCCACCATTGATAATGCCCCCCCGTCTTGCCTGAGGGCGCACCGCCGGCGCGTACCGTCGACCGCGCAGGAGGAAGCCAGCCTCCATCCCCGATCCTCAGTCACCACAAAATGCCGATTTCCCGCGATATCCGACGGTGATCCCAGGCGCCTGGGCAGGTCGTTTGCCCCTCCCCCTGACTGTTCGGGTATAATGCCGCCGAGGTCATGCCAGCCCCTTTTACAGATACCCCTAGTGGGTCACTCCAGGGTCGCGGGAAGTTTGCCGGTATTATCAGCTTGTTCGTCGCCGCGCTCGCCGGGATGTTTCTCTTCACGCTCCTGATCTTTGAAAGCCAAAAATCAGATGCGTTGGTGATCGATCTCGCCGGTCGTCAGCGCATGCTCCATCAGCGACACATGATGGAGATTCTCCTGGCCTCCCAGGGGCATCGGGTGGACCCGGGTGCAACGCGCGAGCTCCTTCGCGGCACGCTGTCGGCCCTGCTCGAGGGGGGAGAGGCCTCACTAACGCTGCACACGGGCGAGATCGTGACACTGCCCTCGCCGCCAAACCGTAAGATTGCGGAAAAACTACAGGAGCAACAGCGACTGGCCGAGGCATTCGTCATCCGCGGCGATCACCTCCTCCAACTTTCCCCGAACGACCCCACCCGTGAAGCCCGCCTCCAGGAGCTGCTTGATATGACCGGCCGTTTGCACGATGTGTCCAACGAGGCGGTTCGGTTGTTTGACGCGCATTCCGAATCGAAGCTCTACGCGATCATGTCGCTGGCAACTGTGGTGGCGCTCTTCGTCGGACTCGTCGGGGTGCTGCTGACGCGACGGGCGATGGCCGCGACTCATGAGCTGCAGGTGAAGATTCACGAGCGCCGGCAGGCAGAGGAGGCGCTCCGGGAAAGTGAGGAAAAGCTGCGCGCCATCATCGAAAGCTCGACCGACGCGATTATGCTCAAGGATCTCGACGGGCGCTACCTGGTCATCAATGCCGCCGGCGCCTCTGTGTTGGGTCGTCCCATCGCCGAGGTCATCGGCAAGCGGGATGATGAGCTGTTCGACAAGCAATCGGCCGAGGCCATCATGGCCTTCGATCAGCGTGTGACGACGTCGCGAACGCCTCTCTCGACGGAGGAGCATTTGAGCGTGGACGGACGGCAGCGATGGTTCGCGACGAGCAAGGTTCCGTATGTGTCGCCGGAGGGGCGCGTCGTCGGTCTCATCGGCGTCGCCCACGACATTACGGAGCGCAAATTGACCGAGCAGCAGCTCATCGAGAGCCGCGAAAAGCTCCATCGCATCGCGGACGCGATCCCCGGGGCCGTCTATCAGTACATGCTCGCCCCCTCCGGTGAGCAACGCTTTATGTATTTCAGCCGCGGGGTCCAGGAGCTCCTGAATGTGACCGCGGAGCAGGCGCTGGCTGACTTCAGCGTGGTGTGGGGGCTCACACACCCGGACGACGTCTCGAACCTCCGGGCGTCCATCGAGCAGTCTGCCCAGACGCTCCGGGCCTGGTCCCACGAGTTTCGCGTGGTCGTCGACGGCCGGGTCAAATGGCTTCGAGGAAGCTCCGTCCCTGAGCAGCCGAAGCCCGATGGGGCGATCGTGTGGAACGGGATTCTCGCGGATGTCACGGAGCGAAAGCAGGCCGAGGAGGAGCTCCGCAAGAGCAGGGAACACACGATCGCCGCTTTGCGACAGAGCGACACGCTCAAATCGGCGTTACTCTCCTCCGTGTCGCACGAGCTGAGGACGCCGCTTGCCGCGATCAAGGCGATGGTTTCGAGTGGATTCAAGCGCGGGGCCACAGCCCCGCTGAGTGTGCAGGGGGAATTTTCCGACGCGATCACCCATGAGGTCGACTACCTGAACCGTCTGGTGGACAACCTCCTGGACATGTCGCGTATTGAGGCGGGGGCGATGATCCCACAGCGTGAATGGCAGCTCCTTGAGGACATCGTCGAGGGCGCGATCCGGAGGGTCGGCCCGGACATGAAAGAGCGACCTCTGGAGCTCAAGATCGATGCCGATCTCCCCCCTGTCCATGTCGATGCGGTCGAGATCCAGCAGGTGTTAATCAATCTTTTGGACAATGCGATCAAATATTCTCCGGCACGTTCACCGGTCCGGCTGGCGGCGGCGCGCGTCGGGGAGGGTGTGGAGGTGCGGGTCTCCAACGCCGGGCCGGGCGTGCCGCCAGAGGACCGGACGCGCATCTTTGAGCGATTCTATCGCGCTCCGACAAGTGGAGAGGGACGCGTACGCGGGACAGGGCTCGGACTCGCCATTTGCAAGGGCATTGTCGAGGCACATGGCGGAAGCATTCACTGCCATTCCATCCCCGGTGTCGAGACCGTGATAACCTTTACCATCCCCCTGGCAACGCAACCTGAGACGGGTCTGACCGACAATCAACCCTGTCCCACATGGAGCGAGACATGACGCAAGGCGCCAGGATTCTCGTGGTCGATGATGAGCCACAAATTCGCCGGTCGCTGCAAGTGAGCCTCGAGGAGAAAGGATACGGCGTGGTTCTCGCGGACGATGCGGAGAAGGCCATGCATCTACTCAACGACCGTCCACCCGATGTGATCGTGATGGATTTGTTGATGCCGGGCATGGACGGCATCGAGCTCACGCAGCGCATCCGCGAGCAATCGACGGTCCCGATCATTTTTGTGTCCGCCATTGGGGAGGAGCGGAAAAAGGTGGAAGCCCTCGAGCAGGGGGCGGACGATTACGTCACCAAGCCCTTCGGGATGGAGGAATTGCTGGCCAGGATACGGTCACTCCTGCGACGGGCGGCTGGTCGACAGCAGCTCGAGCCCGTGTTCTCTTGCGGTGAGCTGGCGGTAAATTTCGATCGCCGGGAGGTGCGGGTCAAGAATGAGCTGATCAAACTTACACCGACGGAATACGACCTGCTGAAATATATGATTCAAAATACGGGAAAAGTGCTCACCCACCGCATGTTACTTGCTGCGGTCTGGGGCCCCGGCTATGTGGAGCAGGCCCAGTATCTCCGCGTCTTCGTCGGACAATTGCGAAAGAAAATCGAAACTACGCCGGCCCAGCCCCGGTATATCCTGACCGACCCCGGGGTCGGCTATCGCTTCAACTGCGAACAAGACTGAGGTCATTCCTGCGAAGGCCTCCGCCACCTTCCTACTCCCAACCTCCGGCTCCACCGCTGTTTGTAGGATCGACTGTGCGGCGCCGGATCCCCAGCCGGTCCCACCGCACTTCCATAACTAGTTGAATTTCAAAAGGCGCAACGGTTTGTCCCCGGGCCAGCGTCGCCGGGGGGCAATCCCTGTTTACACGGAATTTACGGGCCGGCCCCCCTTTCGCAATAGATTTTTTACATCATATAATAGTAATCTAGAATCGAACCAACGGATGGGTATGGTCATGGCATGCACCAACATGTCAGCCCGAATTTCCCGCCTCGGCCTAGTGCTTGTGGTCGTCATCGTGACGGTCGGGTCTGTCCTTTCAAGCAACGCGAGCATCGGGCCGTTGCTGATCACCATGGAGAGCTGGTCTCCCTATTACCAACCGTTCGAGGCGGTGGTGCAAGCGCACCGGCCGATTAAATGGATGAACCCCACGGCCTCCCCGCATACGATCCGTCACGACGGCTGCATAGGCCCCGGTTCCTGCGCCTTTGACTCCGGTGCGGTCCCTCCGGACGGCGCGTACATCATCCCGGGACTTCCAGCGGGTCGCTACCCTTACCACTGCGAGATCCATCCCGTGATGCGGGGCGAGGTGGTCGTGAGTGAGGAGACTCATCAGGTGCAGGAATCCTGACCCCATGTCGCCGGATCATCAAGCCATAGGTTGAGGCCTCGTTGCCATTCTATGAAGGTCTCTGGAAGCACAGATGTCTACCCACGAAAGAGAGTGTTGGTCGTTGACGATCACCCGAGTGTGCGGGAGGCCTTGCGTCTGATGCTCGAGTCCTGCGGCTACGAGTGCGTCCCCGTTGCCGACGGCGCCGAAGCGCTCACGCAATTGAACGCCGAGCACTTCGACCTGGTCATCACCGATTACGAAATGCCGAACATGAACGGGCTGGAATTGCTGGCTTCCCTTTCGTCCACACGGACGCGCAGGTCACAGCCGGTCATTCTGTACACGGGGAACATGAACGAGACGCTCATTCAACAGGCGATGACGGCGGGTGCCTATGATGTGCTGCCCAAGCCGGCCGAAGCGGCCGAAGTGATCGCCACGGTCGAGCAGGCGATGAGGGGTCACTAACGTGAGGTCCTGGCGGGGGATGATCGCGGGACAATTCTTGGTTCTGGCTCTCCTTTTCGCCGGCGCGGCGCTCGCCGCCCCGGCTCAGCCGGTCATTCGTATGGATATCCTCTGGCCCTACTACCACCCGGCTGTGGCGGAGGTGCCGACACGCAACCCGATCGAGTGGGCCAATCCTACCTCCTTGCCGCATACGGTGACCCATGACGGGTGCATGGCCGGTGCCTGTGCGTTTGACTCCGGCCCCGTTCCTCCTGGTGGCATCTTCTCCATACCCGGTCTGCCCCCCGGTCGATACGCCTATCACTGCTCCCTTCATCCCGTCATGCGCGGAGTGCTCGTGGTGCAGGACCGGCGCATTCGTCTCAGCGGGCAGCCCGGCACGAACCAGCTGACCCTTCGTGACAAAGGATTGTGAGCCATGCGATGTCTCCGGTGCAGCGGGCTCATGGTGCGCGATATCTTCCAGGATATTCTCGATGAGACGGGCGCGATGTCCTTCAACGGGTGGCGCTGTCCGACATGCGGCGAAATTATGGATGCCGTCATCCTCAGCCATCGCCGTCGCAGACCCAGCGTCGCCTGCCGACCCATGCCGAGGCGTTTGCCGCCGCTGAGGCTGAACTGAAGCCGTCGGGCTTCACCGGGATCGGGTCTTTAAGGCCTCGAGTCGTACTCGATCGAGCGTGACGAACAGGCTTTTCTCCTGCGTAACGATCACGGCTCCCTGCGGCTGTCCCTTCGCTTTTTTCACCCATTTCTTCCTTGTGTAGATCACCTCTCCCTTGCCGCTCCTCTTCAGATCACTGTAGAGCAAGGCCAGCGTGGCTGCATCCCGCAGGCTGTCCGGCGGGGGGCTTGCGCCTTTTTCCAGGCGCACGACGACGTGGGAGCCGGGAGCGCCCCGGGCATGCAGCCACAGATCGTCGCCCCGGGCGAATTTGTGCGTCAGCTCGTCGTTCTCCCGCGCATTGCGTCCGACATAGATCGTGAGGCCGTCCGAGGACGTGAAGCGACGAAAGGGACCGGAACGGGGCTGTGCACGGGTCGGCGCGCTCCGTTTCTCCCGTGTCGAGGATACGCCGGCCACCGGCTCGATCTCGCCGGCTTCGATCGCCCGGTGTCTTTCGCGAAGCCCGGTCAACGCCCGCTCAGCCTCCTCGAGCCGGGGACGAATTTCCCGATCCGCCGCCAAATATTTGCGATGTTTTTTGAAATAATTGTCCATGTTGCCCTGCGGACTCTTCGTCGGGTCCAGCGGAATCGTCAGCTCGGCCATGGTTGGATCGAAGTAGTCGACGACCGTGACCTGATCGTGTCCTTTGATGATGCGGCCCAAGTTGGCCTTGATGAGCTCGCCGTACCGGTCATAGCCACGGTATTTCGACAGCCTGTCGAGGTCCGTCCGCAGAGCATCGACGCGGCGGCTGAGCTTCTTGATGGCTCTGCGCAGTTCGGCGAGCTGTGCCTCTCGAAGGCGGCGTTGAGCCTGGAGCGTCTCGCGCTCGTGGTAGACGCGCTCGATCGCGTGCGAGACCGGGAATCGGTGACCCTCGTCCCGCTCGACCGCAGCCCGGGGTACGGCCCCCGGACCTTTGGCGGGGCGTGCGGTCGGCTGCGCGTCGCGTCCCCCGGCCGTGTCGGCATCTTGCCGAAGGCGTTTGTGAACAGTCCCGTGCCCGTCGCGCAGCACAAGATCGGCACTCCTGCCGGTCATCGCCGCCTCGAGCACAAAGGGCCCCCCCTTGGTCGAGAGGCGTAGATGGACGATCCTGTCCGCGTGGACCGACTCGACAGCGTCGACTCGCGCACCCTGGAGCCGGGCCCGGAGATACTGGCAAAACGGGGGCGGTTTGGGCGGGTTCGGGAGGCGGGTGCCCACGAGATGGAGGCGGGCCGTTTCAGGATCAGCGGACAGGAGCAGGCAAAGGCTCTCTCCCGGGGCGCGGACCTCGAGCAGGATGCAGTGCGGTGCCGGCTGAAAGACCTTTTGGATCCACCCCCCGCACAGCACGGGGGCGATTTCCCGAACGACAGCGTCAATTTGTGGCTTTGAAAGGGCCATCGGATCGCGTCACCCGAAGGTCCGACCGGGCGCGTCCTCCTTATCCGCAGGCGCCTGGAGGGTTCCAAGGACAGTCGGGTCAGGAAGCGGGGCAAAAGAAAGCCGCGAGGAACGAAAGAAGCTCACCAGCGCCGAAAATCCGCACCCCGTCATGCCGAATGTCGTCCATGCCCGAGCCGCCGGCCATCTGGCACGTTCATTGCTGCATCACGGGCCAAAGGAGCCGATCCCGTGCAGGGGCGGAAGGAGGCACAGCATGACATGCCATCGGTGTCGGGGGTTGATGGTCAAAGATCACTTTTTCGATCTGCAGGAATCCTGCGGAAGACCGTGGTTCGCGGGATGGCGCTGCGTAACCTGTGGCAACATTCTTGATCCGCTCATCCAGCGGCGCCGGCTCGTGCAAAGTCTCGAGCGCGAACGGGCGCGTGCAGCAAAAGGGCAGGATAACGCCGGACGCGGTGGAAAGCCGGTCCCGGCCTAAAGGCCGAGCTCGCGTGGCGGATCCCCACCCGTGGAACCGCGTCCCCATCTTCCCTTCCTTACACGTGCCCTCAGTCGATGCGCTCCGCTTCACAGTGCCACCCTTCTCCCCGCAAGCCGTTGACGGCGTCCCTGAGGTCCGCCAGGCTCATCGCGCCCGCCTGACCGGTCACGATCGCGTAGCCCTTCCTCTTCTCAAGATCCACAGTCTCGACGCCATCGACCCGCTGTAATGCGGCGGTCAAGGAATCCGGGTACATCTCGCAGAATTTCCCTCCGAGTTTGATCGTGGCTTCGGGGCCTGCGACCGAACCGGGCTCGCAGGCTGCCGAGAGCAGGATCATCAGCACGAACCCGGAGTATCGTGAGTATGGCATGTGGTGCTCTCCTCGGTATATCGATGCACATTGTTGCGCCCACTTTGGAGCGATGAGTAGGATAGTGTCCCAGAAGTGCCCCGTCTGATTCCACCTGCGCTGACCCCCTCACCGCGGTTCTCTCCCCGGGTACCCGTTGCTCTGCCGGTTGCAACGGGTGGTGGGGAGGGGAGAGGGAGATAGCCCGATGAACAAGCCAATGAATGGTTGCGATTTCTGAGAGCCCGAATCGGCGAAGTGTGACGCCGGTCAAGGGCAAAAGCAAGCGTGAAGCGGAGCATCCAGCGATGATCGGCTTGTTGGATACGGCGGCTGTCCGGGCGCTGGTCCGTGAGCTGCGCCGCACGATGCGCGGTCTGTTGTTTGAGCTGTGCGACGACCTCGAGCGCGATCACCCGCAAGCGGTGGCCTCGATGGGCCTTCCGGTCGAATACTTCCGCCTGCTCGGACAGTCACTGGGGACGGAAGCCTACTCGGGGTGGAAAGCCGTCGGGTGGATCGAAGAGCTGAACGATCTCGTGTATTTTCTGGATGTTCGTCGGCAACTCCGGAAGGAACGCGGGCGTGCGGCGGTCGCAAGATTCGCCGCCGAGCTGCTGGCGGAATGCGAGCCCCATTTCTACGAGCACCACTATATGGACGACTTGTTTCCACTCGGCTGGCCCGAGCCCATCGCGCTCCCGGATCGGCTCGCCAGGCTTTGCGATAAGATCGGGCGACAGGTCGTTCAAGAGTCGACCGTGCTGATTCCCGGGCTGCCGAGTGCCTGGCTGCGAGAGGTGAAGCGGGCATCGTGGGAAGTGCCCTGCGATCTGAACGCCCATTACGAACGCGCCGAGGTGGCCGGACGTCTCCCCCTCGGCCTCGACGGGACCTGCCTGGTCCCGCCGCCCCATCTCCGTTCGGCGATGGCCCGCCGCGGCTTTCAATGCACGCTGGTCTATGGCCGCAACGGAGCTCAGGTGCGAGCGGGAACGCAATCTTCGGTGCTACCTGTGGCTGACGGGGAGGGGAGTGCCGGGTGGCGTCTGCTCTCGCCGCTGTGGATTCGTCCGCCCCGTCGGGACGGAGATGCCGGACTGACCCTCGGACCGACACTCGTCTATGGACGACATCGGCAACCCGTCCGCCTGGTCCGAACGGATCCTGCGCTCGCGACCCGCATCCGCCGGGCGCTGGATGCGATCGAGGAGGTCTGGCCTGAAGGCTCGTCGCTCCTGGAGTGTTTGACCTCACGGGTGGTCCCGCTCCGGGCGCCGGGTGTTGTCAGTTACAGCTATCGCCACCGGCCCGGCCTGTCCTTTATCAACTGTTTCGAACGGGACGCGCTTGATCTCATGGACGACCTGATCCATGAGAACAGCCACCATCACTTGAATCTTCTGCTGCGGAAGTTTCGGCTTAGCCGTGGGGACGCGAACCAAGAGTTCTTTTACTCACCCTGGCGACGGAGCCTCCGCCCGTTGCGCGGGATCCTGCACGCCACCTTCACGTTCACGATGGGCGCGCTGCTCTTTGCCCGCCTTTCCTCACGGGCCGAATCGAAGGCGATTTCGAAGGGGCGAAGTCGGCGCAAGGGAGGCATCGGCCTGTCTGGACACGCCCTCGCGCGGGTGCGAGCGCGCGGGTTTGAGGAGGTCGAATCGGTTCGCTACTCGTTGCGGGATCTGCAAGGTCCGGCGAGTCGTCGGGGATGGATCACGCGGGCCGGCTGTGACCTGGTCGAGGAGCTGGGCCGGCACGTGGCGGCTGCGGCGCGCACTCTGGCACCCTATCGTTTTGAGGTCGAGCAGTCTCGTGAGGGGCGCCTCCTCCGTCGGCATCAGGAGGAACTAGCGCTCGCCCGCGAGCGCTATCACATCCGTTTAAGAGTTAGGGCTTGACGGTGACGTCAACGTAAGCGGGGAGCGAATCAGCCTCTTCCTTGTCCGTCACGCGGAGGCTGAACCGGAACAGCTTCGGCTCCGAGACCTCGGGGGCCTGAAATGATGCTTGCGGCATATTCAGATCCAGCAGGGGAACCTTGGCGCCTCTGACCTGGGACCAGTGATAGCGCAAAGCGCCTCCTTCCGGGTCAAAGCTCCTTAGCCCGTTCAACAGGACGCGGTCCCCCGACCGCACGGTCCTGTTGGGTCCCGGATCCGCCTCGGGGGGCTCGTTGAATTCCTCGGGCACCTCGATCCGAACCAGGAGCGTCCCCTCCACGCCGCCGTTGCGAGCCGTCACCGAGGCCTCGCCGTTCCCCATCAGTTGTAGCAGCCCGTTGGGGTAAACTTTCAGAATGGCCTCGTCCGACGACTGGTACGTCGTGCCGGTGGCGGGGAGGCGGATCGGACGAACGACGTCGTCCGAGTAGAGGCCCACGACGGGTAGCTCGTAGGTCTTGCCCAGAGAGTCGATGGACGCATAGACCGCCTCCCGGCCAGCTCGACCGAACCGGAGCGGTTTTTCCGTGTCGAAATCGATGGCCGTCAGCTTGGCGTCCGGCTTGACGTCGATCAGGATCTCGTCGAACAGGGTCCTGGTACCGAGCCGGCCGCGGCTGACGTCACCGACGGCCAGGAGCCGCATTGCGCCGATCGCGTTCTTCGGCACTCGGAGCGTGCCGCCGAACGGCGGGCGGCTGTCGGCGGCCGCGACCAAGGAAGGGGCCTTGCCGATTCCCGCTTCACTCGTGACGTCACCCTCTCGTAGAACCTCCTCGAGCTCGAAGTACCAATAATAGCGCACCTCGACCACGCCGACGTCCGAGGTCGTGTCGACGCGTGCCGTGACGGTCTGGCCCGACGATAAGGCGCTGTCCGCCGCCGGCTCTACGATGCGGAAGGCCTGCGCGGGCGGCGCGGAAGAAAAAACGATCAAGAGTGTCAGGACTCCCGAGGCAAACGCGCCGCGCGGAATGCGGTGCTTCATCATGGGGCTCCTCTTGTCAGTGCTCCAGGTGAAAAGGAACGTCCGTGAGTATGACCCGTTCCTTGAACAGCAAGGCCCCTTTTAGCATGAGGGCGCGCTGGTTGTGCAAGATGTTCTGCCACCACCGGGCGGGGAGGATCTCGGGAAGGACCACGGTGACCCATCCGTCCGGGTCCTTCTCCAGCAGCTCCTCCACGTAGTCGAGCAGCGGCTTGAGCACGGACCGGTAGGGGGAGGGAAGTACGGTGAGGTGCACCCCGCAGCCCCACTGGGCCCATTGAATCTCGACCTTTGCGGTTTCCTCCTTGTCCACATTGACCAGGACCGCGCGAATGTCCGTCGATCGGTGTCTGGCGTAGTCCACCGCCCGAACCACGGCGCGATTAACCCCGCTGATCGGGATGATGACGGTGTTTTTTCGGGGAAGCGGTGGACGATGATCGCGCGTGAGGGCGGTCTGCCTGTTGACGGCCACGTAGTGCCCCTGAATGGAACGAAACCACATGATGAGTAGAGGGATCAAGGCCAGGACGATCCAGATGCCGTCGAAGAATTTCGTCGTGCCGATCAGGAGCGTGACGATCCCCGTGGTGACGGCTCCCATGCCGTTCACCGCCAGTTTCTTTTGCCAGTGCGCCCCGCGCTTTTTGAGCCAGCGGCGGACCATGCCGGCCTGCGCGAGCGTAAACGAGATGAAGACGCCGACCAGGTAGAGGGGAATCAGCGCGTGCGTGTCGCCCCGGAAGCCCACGATGAGCAAACCGGCTAGGATGCCGAGGATGATGACACCGTTGGAGAACACCAAGCGATCGCCGATTGACGCCATTTGGTGGGGCATGTAGCCGTCACGGGCCAGGATGTGCGCCAAGCGGGGAAATCCCGCGAAGCTGCTGTTGGCTGCAAGGATAAGAATCAACATCGTCGCCGACTGCACCAAGTAATAAACGGCGCCTTCGCCCAGGCTTGCACGGGCGACCTGGGACAGCACCGTTTCCTCCGGACGGGGTGTCACATTAAAATGATAGGCGAGCGTCGTGATGCTCAGAAAGAGCGTCGCGAGGATCGCGGCCATGAGGGTCATGGTGATGGCGGCGTTCCGGGCTTCCGGCGGCTTGAAGGCCGAGACGCCGTTCGAAATGACCTCGACCCCGGTGACCGCGGTGCAACCTCCCGCGAAGGCGCGCAGCAGGAGAAACAGGGTGATGCCCTCGAGCTCCGGGGCGGTGAAGGCGCCCGACATGCCCGCGTCGTCCGCCCTTCCGAACAGCATCTGGTAAAAGCCGCAGGCCAGCATTAGAAAAATCGCACCGATCGCCAGGTAGGTGGGCACCGCGAAGATCCGCCCTGATTCACGGGCGCCCCGGAGATTGACGATGACGATGAGGACGACAACGGAGAGCCCCATGGTGACGCGGTAGGGATACAACCCGGGAACAGCTGAGGTGATCGCCGCGACGCCGGCCGCCGCGCTGACCGCGACCGTGAGGACGTAGTCGATCATGAGGACCGCGGCCGCCGTCAGGCCGGCCCAGACTCCGAAGTTGTTCTTGGCGACCACATAGGCGCCGCCGCCCTCGGGGTATTCCTGTATGATCTGGCGGTAGGAAATGGTCAGGAAGACGAGGAGGAGCAGAATCGCGAGGCTGATCGGGATCGACCAGGCGATCGCGCCCGAGGCGGCCAAGACCAGCACGAGGAGAATCTCCTCGGTCGCGTAGGCGACGGAGGAGAGCGCGTTCGACGAGAAGACCGCGAGCGCAAGGCGTTTCGGTAAACGCTCGTCCGTGGCCTGGGTGGTTCTCAGCGGGTTGCCGACCAGGACGCGTTTGAGCCACATAGACTTATTATCTCACAACCTTCGCGGGACCGATAGAAAGGTGGGAGGGGGCGGGGCTGCAGCGATTCCATCGGTGTCCAAGGAACGATGGTTTCCCGGGCTCTGCTCGGGCCTCAGACGTGGTCTCGGGGGTTGACACAGAAAGTGGAGTTTAAGTAATGTGAAGCGTTCGGTGGCCCGTCTCACCGGCCCGTTCAGCTGATGGAAATCATCGTGTGCCTGCCGAGCGTGATATCGTTTCCAATCAGATCAATCCTGTCTCACTAGATCCACTTTGTTGTCATCTGAGGAGGCCGGTCCATGTTTCATTCCAAATTACTCACCAACCCTCTGTCCATGCTGATGCTCCTTCTCGTTGCGGGGCTCGCCTCGTCTCCGGGCCTCGTCCTCGCGGGTGACGCCTCGGATGCTGCAGAAGCCGCGGCGGTCCATCCCGCCGCCATGCAACACGATATGCCGGGCTGGGCAGAAGCGTTGAAAGGCCAGACCGTCCTCGAAAACGCAATCGAGGGCCGGCCTGAGCGGGCCGCGCTCGTCGATCGCCAGCACCAGCGCCTGATGGACCAGATGCAGAAAGAGATGTCCCATCAAAGCAGGGGGACCGGAGGTTTCTTCAATACGACCTCCATGATGCACCAGTACGGCGCCGGTGGCCAGGATTATCTCCTCGCGTCGGACCCCCAGGTCGAGCCGGTGTCCCAGCGCCGGGGCCGCTGCCCGGCCACCGCGCCGGTCAGAAAGTTCGATATCTCGGCTGTCAACGTCGAGATCACGCTGAACCAATGGCTGGACTACTATCCAGGGTATATGTACGCCCTCACGGAGGACCTCGACAAGATTCGCGAGGAAGAGGAGCGCAACAAGGAAGCCCGAGAGAACAAGGACGATGAGTACGATCCCGGCGCGGTCATTCAGGGGCTGCAGAACCAGTGGATCCAGCCGCTCGTGATCCGGGGGAACCAGGGTGATTGCGTGAAGTTCACGCTCCGCAACGAGCTGGAATTCGGCGAGGACGTGAGCCTGCACATCGCCGGCTCCAG
>JBFISJ010000057.1:0-13751 GCA_041608595.1 Nitrospiraceae bacterium | reverse complement strand
TTGGCGTTGGCGAGGGACCCACAGGCCATTTCAGAGGAGACGGTGGCCGAACGAGCGAAAGATGCATGGGAGAGAGGCGCGATCAGCATTGCACTCGACATTCTTGACCAAGGAATTCGGGACAATCCCGACGCGCTCATCCTACGCAAATTACGCGGCGATGTGCTCTCCATATCCCGTCGCTCCGGAGAAGCGATTGAAGCCTATGAGTCCGTGCTTGCGAGGAAGCCGTCCGCCTTGGATGTCCGGTGGGCGAAGTGGAGTGTGTTCGTTCGACAGGGACGGGGGGAGGAATCAATCGAAGAGCTGCAGCGGATCGCGGAGATTGATGCCCAGAATCCCCTGATCCATCTGCGGCTGGCGCAAGAACTGCGGAAGCTCGATCGCCTTGAAGAATCACTCGAGTCGTATAAGAAAGCCGTGCAACTTGTTCCGGAATTGCTCAATTGGCGATTGGGACTGGCCCGCGCGTATTTCGATGTGCTGGACTACCTCGGGGCCCATGAGGAAGTCCAGTACGTGTTGGAGAAAATGCAACCCGGCTCTCCGCTCGAGCTTCCTGCCGAGAATATGCTGAGCGTGATCTATGGATCCGGCAAGGATCGAGGTCGACGCTTTGCCCGGATTTATACGCCTGACGTGACCGCGGAACAGCTCAAGGAATGGGCCCTCATTCGCGGAGAAGCATGGAGAGTCTTTGCGGCGGGTCGTTACGCGGAGGCCGAACCGATCTACCGGAAACTTCTGGCCCTCAACCCAAGGGATCCCACGGCCGCCCATCAATTAGGCGTGATCCTCATGGAGCTTGACCGGTGCGAGGAAGCGCTATCTTATCTCCAACTGTTGTCGAGCATTGATTCAAGCGACGAGGAATATTGGGATGCTGTTTTTCGCATCGGCCAATGTCACGTGAAATTGGAGCACTGGCTGGAAGCCTGGGTCCAGTTTCAAGTGCTGTACGCGACGGCCGTCGAGCTGGAAAGGCTCAACAAGGATGTTCAACTCCCGGCTGGAACCGCTGCCCTAGACAAAGAGGTGTTGGCGCGGTGGATAGAGAAGGTTCGCCCCCACGTTCCTGACGCGGAGCAAATCCCGACCGAGCCTCCTTCGGGGTTGAAACGACTGACAGAGGAAGAAGCGCTGGAAATGTTGGCCAGAAGGGCCGCGGAGGTTGATCCCGAGAAAGCGCTGGACAAGCGGGCTTCGCTGATGGGCCGAGACGCCGATTTCAGTTGGTTTCGATTTGTCATTCCAGCAGGCAAGGTCATGCGAGACGATTTTCAGACCGGTGAGCATGAATTTATTCCGGTCGATCCCAAGGACAGCTTTCCCGTCACACAGCAAGAGATTTTCCTGGTGTTTCGACTGGTCTCGGCCTCGTACGACGCGGTGCCCCTTGCAGCACACTGTTTCTTGGAATCTTCAGAGATGACTCCGGAGCCACGCGGCTTGCCGCCGGACAGAGTCGTCATGTCCATGGGCGACCAGTCAGGCTACTTCGTCGCGTCGGCCCCTGAAACGGGGTGGACGGCGGGCCTTTACCGCTGCGGGTTGTTCGTGGGAGAGCGGGCGACCGCAGCGACGCAAGTGGATGAGGTCCGATTCCGTATCATCGAGCCGCCCCAGTTGGAGGTCAGCTTGCAGGATGACCACTAGCGTACTGAGTGATCGTGAATGACAGTGCCCATCTTCTTCAACAGCATGCCGGGGAGGGAACAACCATGAAGCGCACGAGACGGCTCGGCGAGGTGATCCTGGCTGTTGCGCTGACGATCGGCGTTTGCGGCCTGGGCGGCCAGGCGGGAGCGGACACGAGTGGCCTGGCAAAAGCGACATTCGCGGGTGGCTGCTTTTGGTGCATGGAAGAGGTCTTCGAAGAGGTGGAGGGCGTGGTGTCGGTCGTCTCGGGGTACACCGGCGGCCGAAAGGCAGACCCCTCGTACCCGGAGGTGACGACCGGCTGGACGGGTCATGCCGAGGCGGTCGAGATTCAATTCGATCCGACCAGGGTGAGCTACGGCAGGCTGCTTGAGTTGTTCTGGCGCAACGTGGATCCGACGACCCCGGACCGGCAGTTCTGCGATCGCGGCAATCAGTACCGGACGGCCATCTATTATCACAATGAGGACCAGCGGCGGCTCGTAGAGGAATCAAAGGTGAAGGTCGAGCGGACGAAGCGCTTCAAGGAGCCGATCGTCACCGAGATCGTCCCGGCCTCCACATTCTACGTAGCCGAGGATGACCACCAGGACTTCTACAAGAAGAATCCGATCCGCTACAAGTTCTACAAGTTCAACTGCGGCCGCACGCAGCGTCTGGAAGAGCTTTGGGGAACGCAAACTGGCTGAAGAAAAGAAAAAAGGCGTTCGGATGGCCAGTTCAAAGCCGATGCGGAAATCAGGTCAAAAGAATTGAAGTCGGAGTTCCCGATGAGAAAAGTTCCATCGTCCCCCGTTCGTTCCCCTCGACGACTTTGCCCCCGCTAGTCTCACAAATGCACAGCGAGCTCGCCCGGTTGAAGACCTAGGAGCGAGCTCCGCGCTAATGCGGAATCTGGCCTATCGCAGAGAACTTCCCGCCCCGTTTGTTGCGGGTTGATTGTTGGCGCGGGGCTGGCTCGGGGGGCAGATTGGATGGCCGTTAGGAGCGTGAGATTTGTAACGCAGAGGAAAGCTTCCTGATGGCGTCCGCTTTTTCCGTCCGGCCCAGGTTGTCGTACAACGAGGCAATGCTCTCATGAAGCTGGTGCACCAGGCGCTCGACCTGTGCCTCTTGGGCGCTCACGTGAGTCAAAAGGGAGGCCGTTGTCGCTCCGCTCTGCCGAAAATGCTCGCCACTTTTCCGCACTAATTCGACCCAGGCATTCACCTGGGGAGATTCCAAGACAGGGGCCTTGGGAATCGGTAGATTGGACCGAAATGCTCGATGGGCTTCGTTCATCCAATTCACGAAGAGAAGCACGTCGCTCATTTTGAGCTGCAGGGTGGACGTCAAGGTTGGTAACTCGGCACCCTCCTGCGTCCATCCACCGGATCCCGCCAGAATCGGGCCGTCGTGCGTGCCGTGAAGAAACTTGTCCAGACGTTCCTTGTTATGTGGGCTGATGATCATAATCTTCACGCCAATCGTCTTATCCTGCACCCACTGGACATTTGCCAATTGCACTTCGAGCGCCTCGCTCCGGTCGTCCGGCAAAGACACACGCAGCAACAGGGGCGTTCCCCTCGGGACCGGATATTCGCTTGTGAGCCTGAACCCATCGGGAGACAAGTCAGTGACGAGAACGTCTTGCTGGGCCCTATAGCCCGAGACGGTGGCGAGACATTCGACAGGAAGACGTGGCTGTCTTCGGCGCTGCATGGTGGTGCCTCGGCTCAAGCCCAGGGAGATGCGGCGTCCCATGGGCGGTGCACAAGCAAGGATACCGCCCCGATAGGCCGCTCAGTACCCCGCTTTGGTAGGGCGCGGCGAGGGCCAATCGGTGGGGTAGGGGCTGTAGAAGGGGCGGGGGGAGATGCGAAATAGAGACGAATTGTAATCAGGTACCTGAGAACCGCTTCCTGTGATCTGAGAGGATCGTTGGGTACTCAAAAATAAAACGAAGAAGCGCTTCGATGAGGGTGATCCACACCTCAGCATCGTGGCGCGTCACGTGCTCGATCTTGTGACCCGCGTTGCCTCCTATCTTTTGGACTCGGTCGACCCAGTCCTGGGCGTCGGGGGGCACATAGCCGTTACCGTTCAAGTAATCGATGTATTCTTGAAAGGGACGACCAGGAGGAGCACCCTTGTTGACCGAGATGTACACCAAGATCTTCTTGCAACAGAGCACGGTGGCCGTGCAGGCGTTCACGGAAAGTGCGGTGCGCGCTTCGTGGTACAGCGCTTCCAGCTCGCCACTTGGCAGGTACTTCACCGCCTGCCCGAATAGCATGTCTGGAAATCGTGTCCCGTCAGGTCTGAAATATGTCGGCCCACAGCAAAACGGGCAGATATAGATGTGGTGTTCCTCCTCGACAAGAGAGGCGGCCGAGGTCACGTATCCCAGGTTCGAAGCGACTTCATGCCCACAGTACGCACACGAATACGTGCGCGACGGTAAACTCTCAGCTTTTCCCCACTCGAGGAAGGCCATTGCCCATTCCTGTCGAAAGGTGGCAAATCTGCCCGGCCAAATCGGGGCTCCTCAATCCGTACGTAGCAACCTTACCACGCGAGATCGAATTGGCACAGTAGAGAGGCCTTTTCGAGCCGAGGGCCTTCTTTCTCGCCGGGAGCTCTAGCTAAGTTGTCATACGCAAAACAGGTCTCTGGCGAAGCCCCGCAAGGATTCATTTCACCGGTTCCGTCCTCACGGTCGGTCTGTCGCAGCACCCTCGGTCCGAGACGCTCTGTCCCCAGCGGAGCGCTCCCGTGGACTGCACGGTGGCTCGCGGCGGTACGGATGGATTTTCTATGTGGACGCAGGTCATAATCGCGGGGCCTCACGACGAGCTCATGGAAGAGGGGCACTCCGCCATGGACGATCAGTCGGCTGCGCGCAGAGCTCAGGCAAAAGGACGGCGATGATCATCAGGCCCGCTGGAGAACAAGATTTTGCCACGATCCTCCGAGTACAGGGTGAGGCCTTCGGCGAGTACGCCGATGTCTACGAAATCAGCGCCTGGACTAAGGAGACGCTCGAGAGCCTCGCGCAGGACGCGAAGGAGAAACACATCCTGGTAGCCGAGGTCGACCGCGATGTCGTCGGATCCGTCCGGTTCTGGACGGTCGCCGGGGTCTGCGTCGTCCGCCTGCTGTCGGTGAGCCCGCCCCATCAGAAGCGCGGGATCGCCAAAGCCCTGATGGGGGCCATCGAAACCCGCGCTCCCGACGCGCACAAGTTCTACGCCTGCACCATGCTGGGCACGGCCCGCAACATCGGTTTGTTCCTGAGCTTGGGGTACCAGCCCGAGGCTCTCCTGCCAAGGCATTACCATCACCTCGACCTCATTTGCTTCGCGAAATACCGGTAGGAAGTTGTGGGGCACGAAACCCGAGAAATCAGGCGCGCGGCTGGGTGGGGGAGGGAGCGACAAGGAATTCAGTGCCGCGGAGTGAATGGCGTGCTGCCACGTTGTGCGTGCGGTCATTCCATGGGGGGCATCGGACCTGCGCGCGGCGCTCTCTTGTTGTCCTGGCTCCTGTCGCCTCCAGGCTCACTATACGGCGGTTTGCCCCTTCAACGGCCCGCCGCATGACCTGTCGGTTGACGTCATGGTCGAACGGAAACTCGACGGGGTCTATCCCACTGCAGCGGCTACTCACTAAGCTGGTTGCGGATCACAGGAACGGCCCTGTGAAGGGAAGCACGCAACCCTTCCCGGTCCGTGGGCCAACTTGGGCCTAGAGGCGATCTTCCGACAGCTCGGGCTCCTCCCGCCGAATCACGCGATCATCCTCCGCCGGCTCACCGCTGGCGCGGTCCCGCGCGATCCAGGTCTCTCGCTCCGGCTCGGCAGGGAGATCCGTCCGCTCGGAGACAAAGAGCTTTCCCCGGGCGGCGGCGAGCGAGAGCTTTTTTCCGAAGGACTCCGAGACGGCGTGCTTGAGCAAGAGCCAGAGATCGTCTTCCAGGTCCATGTGCCGTTCGACGAGCGTGAGCAGCTCGGCCAGGGGGTGACGACGATGGGCCAGGGCGGCCGCCTCGGGATGCACGTCGGGCCAGTGCAGAGCGGCAATGCCTCGGTGCAGCTCACGAGCCTTGAGCTGGCAGTCGGCCAGCGGAGGGAAATCGACCTCCTCACTATGCTCGATGGCGAGGATCCGGTCCAGCAGCGCGAGTGCCCGGCGGTGGATCTTCTCGTCCTCAGCCCTCTTTTCCTGTGCCTCACCCAGCGACTCGATCAAGGCTTTCAGCTCGACCAGGGATTCAATCTGCCCGGTGTGCTTCGCCCGGGAATCGGCCAACAGATGGGCAAGCTCGGTGGCCCCCTTGCGCAGCTCCTCGAAGGTGCTCCTGGATGAGCGCAGCTCCTCGAGGAGAGGCAGTGTCGGGGGCATGCCGGAGGCCTGCAGCGCGGACGCCACGGCTGAGAGCTTCTTCCCCAAGTGTGAAAAGCTCTCTGACACCCCATGCAGCTCCTTCAAAAGGTCAGCGTGCGTCTGTGGCATGACACTCTTTCCTTTCTCCCCGGCACAACACGTCGCCGGGGCGCAAAGCCAGGGCGGAACGGAGGTCGGTTAGCTGAGACGCGGAAATGAGCGAAGGATGTCCAGATGTGAGGGGCGGTTTTAGACCCGCCAACATACGCCGCCGGGGGATGTCAGGGTGAGCCTGTGTGGCCATGGGCGCCCTGATGAGGATAAGGCATCGTATCTGAAAATCGACCACACCTCGGATCGAAGGAACGATGAATCCAGCTCATCAGGCGAGATACTTCTCGTGCGCTACCTGCGCGAGCTGCCGCGTGAAAGATAAGCAAGCTCCAAATATCACTAGCTGTAGGGTGTCGAGCTTGAATTGCACACCATATCTTGTCATTTGTCAAGAAAAGATGTGATGTTTTTCGCCTCTAAGGTCTGAAGCCCGAACGACCCTAACGACTGTCGGGGGGGAGACGGGAAGACGACTCGCGCGACCCGTCGCGAACCGCGCAGGGAGCTATGGGGTCACTCTGGCCGCCCTGTGTCCCGGAAAGGCTCATCTTTTTGGTCATGGAGGCCGATACCAAGGCAAGGAGGGAGCGGCGCCTTCCGGTGTCGTTCCCTGACAATCCTTGATTCTGCGCTATACTCCTCCAGAAGAGCCGCCATGGATCCGCAAGACATTCAGGCCAAGGTCGTCGGGTTTGCCCACCGTCTCCTGGAGGAAGCGCAGGGGGATCCGCTCCGTGCGCTGGGGCTTCTGGTTTTAGTGCTGGAAGGGCTTCAGGAACAGGACACCGAGCAGTACGCGCATCTGGTCACCGAGGTGCGGCGAGTGCTCTTGCCTGAGGGTGAGCAGGCCGAATCGGAACGTGCGGTCCAACACTTGGCCGGCGAGATGTCCTGGGAGGGCTATCAGCATTGTATTCGCTGCGGTCTGGTAATCGTCAAACAAACCAGCTCCGAAAAAAAAGGCTTCCCAGTCGGACATGTGTACCAGGTGGGCGGGCGATTTCGGCTGGAGTCGCCGGGTGATCACGCCCCCTGCCCCGCGTGAGCCCGCGCCGCCCCATAGACCCGACCCCCGATCCTGTGAAGAACCTCCGGTCCCCCCTCCTACCCCGTTCCCGTAACCCCTCAAAGCTATGGCTGAATTTGGCGCTGCCCTGCTGGGAGGTGGCGGGGGCCCAGGCCCGTATCCCCCCCCGCGATGGTGCGGGGTCCGCAGAGATTTCGCCCGTCGGCTATACTAGTTTGAAGCTACTCGTCTTCGCGAAAGAACCCCAATAAATTCAAGGCCATCTGAGTCATTTCGACGTCGGAATGACCGGCCGATAAGGAAGAGTGGGGTGTCGCGTCAGCTGATAATCGAGCATGGCACGAGTGGACAAAAAGACCGGCGGTCGAGGCCGTCACAAGGCCAGTAGCCGGGAAGAATTGCTTGCCGAGGCCAAGGATTTTATGGAGGTCGGCAAGTACGGGAAGGCTGCGTCTGCACTCAAGAAACTCCTCGGCGACCACCCCGATCATTGGGAGGCGCTGCGACTCTCCGCCACCTTGAATCTGAAGCTCGGCAGCCTCTTCGCCGCGCGGTCTTCCTTCGAATCCCTCACGCACACGGCCCTCGAGCGGCAGGACTACCTGCTTGCTCAGTCTCTCCTGAAGGAGTACCTCGCGGTTGTCCCACGCTACATCCCCTTTCTCGAGCTCCTGGGTCGCGCCATGGAGGGGAGCGGGAACATGAACGGCGCGCTGGTGGAATACGGCAAGGCGCTGTCCTTCATTCAGGATTCGGACGACGCGGAACAAAGGGATCGAGGTCCGCAAGTCTACCTGCGTGTCAAGGCTCTCGACCCCGACGGCCCCATTACCAAACGGCTGGCTGAGACCTACGAACCATTGATTGCGTCCAATGGCGAGGCTGGAGCCCAATCGACGGCGGCGCCGGACACGGCGTCGAGTCAATGGGGCTCCGCGACGGGGGACGCCGAGCGGGATTGGGACAAACAAGGCGAGCCCGCGCCCTTCCCATGGGAGGTCCTGCCGGGCTCCCCCGTCGACTCCGCCGCGAGCGTTGAGATTGAGCACAAGAGCGAGTCGCCGTCGACATCGGCGGCGTGGAGCGAGTCTCCAAGCGGGAGCTTCCCCGGAGCATCCGACACGGTTTCCACGACTCCCACCGTTGAGCCTGAGGAGGTGCCCGCGGAGCCGCTGACCCTGGATCCAGCGACCACCGACGGACCGCCCGACGCGCCGGCACCCCCGGCGGCAATGGTCGAGGAATCGTCGGTCCCAGAATCCACCACGGTTGCGGAATCGTGGTCCGGCGCTGACACCTCGAGCGCCGTCGCGGACGCAGAGCCGTCCCCGCCGGCGGTTGAGGAACCCGCGCCGGAGCCGGCCTCCAAGGGCTTTTTCGGTTTCCGGTTCGCAAGCGGCTTCGCGAAGTCCATGGATGAGACGACAGAGGAGGCGGCACCCGGGCCCTCAACATCGGAGGAGAGTGTCGGGTCTGAGGCGCCCGCGTTCACCCAGCCGACCGACGACGTCGTACCGGAGCCGCTCGTGGAGCCGGAGCCGGAGCCGACAGTCTCTTTCAGGCGGGAGCCGGAGTCAGATGCCGGCGAGGCGGAGCCCGCTCGCCGGACCAAACGATCTCGAAAACGAGCCGCTGACAAGGGCACCCCAACGGCGCCCACTTGGGCGGCCCCGTCGGCGGTCAGTGATTCCGGATCGGTCGCGCCCGTCAGGCTCTTTCCCACAGCGGCGAAGCTTCGGTTCAAAACCGCCATCTTCGCGCGACGCGTCTTCTCGGCGATCCGATCGTTCACCTTGCTGACCCTAAGTTTGGCCACCGGCTGCGGGGTGCTGGGCCTGCTCGCGGTCGGGGGCTTGAGCCTGGTGTGGGTCGGGATGGAGGAGAAGCCGAGCAACGCGTTCTACAACCTCATGAAAGTGCCGACGCCGCCACTGCTCGATCGCCGGCAAAACGGATATCTGAAATTGACGGCAATCGGCACTGCGCTCTCGTGGAAGCCCCTGCGGATGGCCGAAGGACGCAAGGTCGCCTCGGGGGGCGATCCATCACAATGGCCGGACGGCTTTGCCGATCTCGCTGCCGCCCTGTCAGGGTGGTACGGCGAGTGGGACCCAGCCCGGGAGTTCCGGAGTGAACGGACGGTGATTCGTCAATGGAGCGCGTTCTTCGGCGCGCTGATGGCGAAGTACCACGGATGGGTCGGATCGCGTATCGAGGACGTGGGGTACGGGATGGTCGAGGCGCCGGACGAGGCCTTGATCCTCGGTCTCCACCGCTTGTACGTCGCCGAGGGCTTCAGCGGCGACATCGAGCGCGGTCTGGAGCGCTTGCAGCAGGACGCCGAGACCTGGCGCAAGGCGCTGGAGGAGGCGAAGACCTTGCGGTTCAAATTGTTGGCGGTCGAGGCGCTCAACGACGACCTCATCGTCATGTCGGGGTTGTTGTCACGGGCGAATCTCAACCCAAGACTGCTGCCGACGATGGCCCGGATGAGCCGCCCGCTGGACCATCCAGCACGATCGCTGCGCTGGCCCATGCAGAGTCAATTCGGCTTGGAGCTGGAAATGGCCAAGACGTACCTGCTCGGCGGCGGCGAAGAGGACGAACGTCCCCCCTACATCAAGGCCGTGACCCTCCTCCCCGTGCCCAAGCAGAAGGTGTTCAACGCGCACGCGGACTACTACGAGGCCCTGGCCAAGCACGACTCCCTCGTCAAGGTCGAAGGAGATCCGCGGAGAAACATGCCTCTCCGCTACCAATACACCAACGCCCCGTCAAAAACGCTGTCCGACTATATCGTCAATCCCATCGACAACCTGCTCGTCAAGGGAGACCGGGTCGATTGGTACAACGTGATTGGGCGCATCGTCGAGACGGAAGCACGCCTCCGTCTCGGGACGCTCCAGGTGCGAATTCGGCGGCCGCCCGCCACGTCCGCACCTCTGGCTCGCGTTGCTGACGCCGGCCAGCAATACTACGACCCCTTTACGGGGTTCACGATGCTCATGGATGGATCGAAGACCATCCTCTACAGCGTCGGCAGAAATGGCGAGGACAACGACGGAGATCGGACATTGGATGTGAGCGTACCGCTCTTTTCGCAGAGTCCATGACCCTTGACCCGGCAGGTTCCTCGCCGCTCGGCATCTTCACGCGCCCAAGGTTGTTCGGCTCCCCGCTGGCACTCCCGGCGGTCCCCAAAGTCCTTATTTTTCAATGTCAACCAACTCGAGGCTGATGCGTTGTCTGTCATGAGTGCGAATTCTGCGGCTCAGTAACTGAAGGAGGAAGACCATGAAAACGACACTCATCGGATGCTGCACGGTGGTCATGGTGATCGGCGTCACGCCAGTGCTGGCTGAAGACGGATCGGCACCAGTGCTCCAACTGGCGCAGGAGGGGACGGCTGCGGGACCCGCGGACCGACTGGATCGCCGTGGTGACCGCATCGATCAGCGCCTCGACCAGCGCGGCGACCGCATCGATAACCGTCTGGATCGGCGCGGCGATCGCATCGACGACCGGCTTGACAATCGGGGCGATCGCATCGATCAGCGCCTGGACGACAAGGCCGATCGGGCCAGGGCCAAGGGACACGATGGCCTTGCGGATCGGCTGGACCGAAAAGGCGATCGCATCGATCAGCGGCTTGACCGACGGGGAGACCGGATCGACAATCGCCTGGATCGACGGGGCGATCGCATCGATCGGCGGTTGGATCGAAAAGGAGACCGCATCGACCGGCGATTGGATCGTCGGGGGGATCGCATGCACAAGCGGATGAACAAGAAAGCTCACCGGCCGGGGCACCGTCCAGGTGGGCGGCGGTAAGCGTCACCGGGTGGCCGGTCGTGGTTCGCTGCGACCGGCCCCGTCGCACGTGAGGCGCCGATGGTGCGGGGGAGGCGAGCATCCTGGACTACAGCCGTGCATTGGAGCGGTTCCTGGGCGACGTCGAGCGCCGGGCTTTTCGCTTCGCCCGCATCGCGACGGACAACGACGACGATGCCCTGGATCTCGTCCAGGAAGCGATGATGACCCTGGCTCAACGGTATGCAAACAGGAGTGAGGGTGAGTGGCCCCCGCTTTTCCACCGTATTTTGCAAAATCGGATTCGAGACTGGTATCGTCGGAAGACGGTGCGCGACAAGTGGCGGCACTGGTTTGGCCGGGGCACGGACGGCGCCGACGACGAGTCGGCGTTGCAGGGCGTCCAATCCTCCGAGCCCGCTCTCGATGAGGCGGCGGCCCGGAGGCATGCGGGGAAGGCCCTCGAGCGGGCCTTGCACGATCTTCCCCTCCGGCAACAGCAAGCCTTTCTTTTGCGAGCCTGGGAGGAACTGGACGTGGCGGAAACGGCCCGGGCGATGGGTTGTTCCGAAGGCAGCGTGAAGACTCATTATGCGCGCGCCGTGCAGACCTTGAGGCGGGTTCTCGGAGAGCATTGGCCGTGACGGATCAGCAACCGGAACGCGCGCGCCGCCTTGTCGCGGCGGCAAAAGATTTGCTCGACGACCAGCTCACGCGGCTGGACCAGCCGATCGTGGACCGCCTTCGTCGCGCTCGCCGCGAGGCGGTCGAGGCAGGGCCGAAGCCCCCGCGCAGGCTGTGGGCGGCCGGGTTGGCTGCCGCCTGCGTCGGGTTCCTGGCGGTGTCCCTCTGGATCTGGCAGCCGGCTGCGACGCAGCCGATTCCGGATCCTGAGGATCTCGAGATCCTGGCCTCCGCGGAGGACCTGGACCTCTACGAAGACCTGGACTTTTATTCCTGGCTCGCCGATGCGGACGTTCGTACGTAGCTGCCTCGTTCTGGCGCTCTGTGTCCAGTTGTGTCATGCGACGGAGGCGTTTCCCCGGGAGGCCGAGGCGCTCCCGAACCTGGAGCTGTTGGAATTCCTGGGCGAGTGGGAGACCGAGGACGGCGAGCTAATCGATCCGCTGAGCTTGAACAGGGCTCCTGGGTCAGTTCCCTCAACCGGGGAGTCGAGGGGGCGCGCCGACGGCCCTGGGTCAGCCTCCACGCGTGAAGAGGATGTGACGCAACCACGATCAGGTCAACCGGATAACGATGATACTCCCTCGATCAATGACTAGTGTCACGACTGGGAGTGCCGCGTGGGCGGTCCTGCTGGCGTTCTGCGCCTCCCTGGTCTGGGCCCAGCCGGGACCCGAGCCCATCCCTTGGGAGCAGCTCAGCCCGCAAGAACGCCGCATCCTCCAGCCGCTCGAGCGGCGATGGAGCGAGCTGCCGGCAGAGCGACAGGATCGACTGCGGAGGGGCGCCAAGCGCTGGTCGAGCATGAGCCCCGAGCAGCGAAAGCATGCGCAGGAGCGGTTGCAGCGGTGGCGCCAGCTCCCGCCAGACCAACGCGAACGCATCCGGAAACGCTTCGAGCGTTTCCGACGGCTGTCGCCGCAGGAACGCCGTGCGCTGCGCGAGGCGCGCCAAAAATTTCGATCGCTTCCCCCTGAACGTCGCCGGGCTCTCCGCGAGCGGTTCCAACAAATGACTCCGGAGGAGCGCCGTCGATTTCGCCGTCAATTCAGTCGGCCTCCCCACGATCGCCCGCAATCACCCGGCCGTCCGGATCGCCCCCAAGGCAGGCGGCCGAGCCGCCGATGAGGTCCTACGATGGTCAGGTGCGGGGAGCGGCGTTGCGGCCGGCCTTGCGCGCTCCCCGCAGGGAGCACCTGGCAGACGGCCGCGCTACGGCATTCGTGTCGCTTCCTTCACGGGCGGGTCGATTCTGATATCCGGCCCCTGCACCTTGGGCAGTTGCCCCGCCTGCTTCTCCAGCAATCTCTTGTCGTTCAGGTTCTGCTCGAGACTCTGCTGAGACTCCCTGTCATGGGCGGACGCGGCCGCGATGGCCGCCTCGGCCCCGAACGCGTTGGTCTGCCCCAGGTCATTTCCGAGGGACTGGCCGTGAACCGGATCAACGGGGTTTCCGATGGGATAGCCGGGATGCTTCGGCAGCATCGCCGGATTCCCGAAGGCAAGCGAGCCGGAGAATGCTCCGACGGCGATCGTGGTGAGGAACACAAAACGTGCGGTCATGGCGTTCCCTCCTTAGTTTCAAAAACAAGAAAGCCCCCTCAAGCACACCGAGCTTGAGAAGGCGCAGGGGGAGGGGAACGCGTGTGAGACTCAACGAACCGTGAAGGAGTCACCCCGGTGTCATGGCTGACCCTCCCGGACAAGAAGAATTCCAGCATGCACCCGCCCCGGCCCGCCGTCAACTCGTGGCGGGTACGTAGGTCAGGTCCATATGCTCGAGGCAAGTCGTTGCATTTGCGCCACCGCCGGTGCTTTCGTAGAAAACACTTGCGGTATGCAGCAAACGTTGTTAGCGTTTACCTCAGGTCAGTCGTGCACACAGCCGTGCACACAGCAATGAGGCTCAACTTACAGCTTACAGGAGGGGTACCTATGGTCAGGAAGCTTCTCATCGTTCAACTCGCCGTGCTTCTGGTGTTCGGGCTAGCCGTCACCGCGCTGGCCGCACATCCGGACGAGGGACCGGGCTGCGGTCTCGGCAAGCTGGCATGGTCGGATTACAGCAAGCAGAAGAACATCGGCCCGCAGG
>JBFISJ010000056.1:0-13970 GCA_041608595.1 Nitrospiraceae bacterium | reverse complement strand
CGCCGCGGCGCAATGTCTGCGCATCTATCACAAGACGCTGGCCCGGGCCGGGCTGGACCCGCTGGTTTCGGTGATCGTGCCGAATTACCAGCATCATTCTTCAAGATGCTTCAAGACCAATTGCTCCAGCTCAGACCAGGAGCCCGCTCGCGGTGGCGGAAGGTGCCCGTTGGTGGAATTGGAAAAGACGATGGTGGCGTGGCCGTCCCGGCGCAGATGCTCGATGTTGTGCGGCGAGTCCTCGATGTACAAATCGGCGCCGACCGCGGCCTTGTCTTTCATGAAACACAGGTCCCAGAACGGAATACCGTGGTAGTCCAGCCATTCAATGGTCTGCTGAATGGCTTGCTGATGAAAGTACTTGATGAACAGGCGGTGGGTGATGATCCGAATACGGAGATCAGAAGCCGACAGGCGCCGGAGTGCCGCCGGTGCCCCGGGCATGGGCTCGAGGGTGCGAAACAAGTGTCGCTGCGTAACGGCAAACCGGTGTAGCGCGTCGTACCCACCGGCCCTGTCCAGCGACCACTCACTGAGATTATACGTCACCTGATCGGTCAGTTGGTCGACGGGGACATCCAGCCATTCCGAGGCGACCTGGCGCAAGCCGCCGTAGAAGTCGGCGACCACACCGTCGAGATCGACCCCGAGCACAAACCGCGGTCCCTTCTCCATGGGCGGACCATAACGCAGACCGTCGGCGAAATCCATCCCCGCCTGGGGGCAGCCGGCACGGATGACGGGGAATTAGCGGAGGAGGCCACTCATCGTGCAGGAACGTGTCCCGAAGTGATGAGTGCCCTGCGGAGCCACCAGCTGCCGCAGGCCGCAAGAGAGAGTCCGGCCGCATCCAGCCAGAGCGGCTGGAACTGGACCTGATCCGTGATCAGAGAAAAACCGGGGATGGAGGGGAAGGCGAATGAGACAAGAAGGGGGAACCCGTTGGCGGCGGCGTGGCCGATGAGGCACGGAACAAGCGACCGGAACACGAGGTAGAACCACCCGAACAGGAGGCCGAGGACGAAGGCGCCAAGAAATTGCCATGGGTTTACATGGAACGCGGCAAAGAGCAGAGCCGTGAGGGCCACAGCGGGGCCGGCGCCGAACCGGCTGAGGAGCCCTCGCAGGATCAGGCCGCGAAACAGGAGCTCCTCGGTGATAGGGGCGACGACCAGCAGAAGAAAGACAAGACCTGGGATTTGGCGCCATTCCCCCGTGAACATCCAGGAAAAATTGAGCGCCTCGGGGGGTGGACCGATGATCGTGTGCACCACGTTGTCGAGCTCGCTGACCAGAATGCCGATACCGATGACGCAGAACACAAGCGGCACGACCAAGCCTTGATGGATCGCACGCAGACGAAATATGTCGAGCGTGCCGCCCGCTCGACGCCATGCGTAGACAATCACTGGGCTCAGGGAGAGTAGATTGGCGAGTCCCCAGAGGCTGGGAATCCGCATAAAGTTCTCTTCGCCTCCGAACACCAGCGTGAAGCCCGTGCCGATGACAGTTTGAAGCACGATCGCCAGCAGGAGGATCCCGACGGCCTGGGGCAGGTTTGGATAGAGCGTGGGCGGTGGGGCTCGGTCAGGCTCGTGAAAAAGGGGGACGTCGTTCATGCAGAGTGATCTGTGCCAGGCTCATCGCGGGCTGGATGCCCCGGGGAATGTGAAGGTCACCCGCTTGCGCTCGCCGGGGCGCACTGTAACGCTCGTCTCCTGATATCCGAGGATGGGGTGCCATGCGCCGATCGTGTGCTGGCCGGCGGGAACATCCGCAAGTTCGAATCCCCCGCGATCCCCGGTGACAGCGAAATAGGGGTTGGCGGCGACCAGCACCCAGGCCTGCATAAACCGGTGCTGGTCGCATTCAAGCTTGACGACGCTGCTCCGCCGAATCTTGAGCGGATGCGACTGCTGCTGACCCACGGGCAAATGGGGCAGGTGAAATAGGGAGAGGCGTCCTTTGCCCAACATCTCCCAGCCACGAATTTGGTGGATGACCTCGTCCCTCGTTTCGAGACGAAGGGGCCGGCCGTAGAGGCCGGCTGTGACAAACGGCTGGAAACGGCACTGGTCGATGGTCACGAGGGGTCCCTCTGGGGGAAACGGCTTTCCGTGCGCGATCTCCTGAATGAAGACGACGACGTCCGCGAGCCGGTGGCTTACGGTGATCCTCACCTGCGTCAGCGTCACGTAGCCGGCCTCGTCCGCGATCCGCTTGCAGAACTCTGGGTCGGAGCCCCGAGTGACCTTGAAGCGGAGAGGTTCGGGGGCGGGACCGTGCAATACCACGTCGCCGGAGATCGTGCCGCCGTCCTGGACCGGCCCCTGCTGGTAGGGCAAAGAAAACCCGCTTGTGGTCAGCAGCACCGCAATAAGCGAAACGACCGATTGGCTCGTCGCACGAAGCATGAAGGCACCATACTGGGCCATGGTGGAGGAAAGCAATGCCGTGAGAGAAAAGCCCCACGTCCCACATGTCAAGAACCAGTCACGAAAGTTACCGGCTTGCCCTTGTGGAACTTGGAGCGTGGAACCTGGAACGTCTGTCGTAGGCCCTGGAACCTGGGACGATTCAGCTCGCTTGATCATCGAGTGTGATTCCCAGATCCGCCAGTTTCCTGGTAAACCCCTCTTGCGTGTTCAGCGTGTGCACGATGTTGCCGTCCGCCCGGGCGTAGGAGATCAAACCGCCGCCCTCAAGGGGCACGACCAGGACCCGATCCCTGGCCTTTTTGCTGGTGAACTCCTGCACCGTGGCATGTCCGCCCAGCAGCGTCTCGATCGAGATACGGCGATGCTCGTTGACGAGGACGAATCGCCCGGGACAATTCGGGATCAACGTCCACTGCCAACGATCGTGCAGCTCTTTCAGCCTCATCATGGTTGCGCCGATCTTACGGCTCTGTTATCAAGAAGACACTGATCCAGTGAGACGCCCGGAGACGACCGGTCATAGAGGTGAGGTCCCGCGCACGGTCCACGTGAGGAGAACGATCATGATCCAGGTCTCGTACATCAGTTCGGCCAACAAATCAATGTCGACGGACGAATTGCTCAGGTTGTTGCAGGAATGCCGGGAGAACAACGCGGAGCTCGGGGTCACCGGTATGTTGCTCTATTGTAATTCGACTTTCGTGCAGGTGCTGGAGGGGGAAGAGAAACCCATCAATGACCTCCTCGCCAAAATACGGCGGGATCCCCGGCATTCGAGTGTTCATCTACTCTCCCGGAAACAGATCGACCGGCGGGAATATGCTGATTGGAGCATGGGATTCAAACGGGTCTCAGGGGAGGAGCTAAAGGCTGTCGAGGGATTGCGCGATTTTTTCGAGAAGGACTTCAATTCGGAGTACCTCGCACAGCACGGTAACGTCGTGCAGTCGCTGATGAATCATTTTCGGAAGGATCGTCTCAAGGCCATCGGACAGGAGGAGCTCTCGGTCGACCAGGAAGACCGATTTATTAATGTTCTCCATCGCACCATTCGCGCAGCTGTCAGGGTGCTCGCGATCCTGATGGTGCTGACGATCATCTGGGGCATCGTGGACGTGATCTATGTGATATACGACAGGCTGGTGCGGCCATCGTTCACAGAGCTGGCCATCCGCGACATCATCACCACCTTCGGCGCGTTTCTGGCGGTTCTCATTGCGATCGAAATCTTCATCAACATTACTTTGTATCTTCGGAGTGACGTGATACATGTAAAGCTGGTGGTTGCGACGGCGCTGATGGCAATCGCGCGGAAGGTCATCGTGTTCGATTTCAAGCAACTGACCCCACCCTACATTCTGGCTACGGCGGCCGTGATCCTGGCGCTGGGGCTCACATACTGGCTGATCGAGAGAAGAATTACGTGGGGGGAGCCTGATAAACTATAGGGTGATGGGGTGTGGCCATGACCAGAGTGTACAGCTCGCCCGACTGGATAATGGTACAGACCTTCAAGAGCGTGCTCGACAGCTATGGAATCCCCTGTGAAGTTCAGGGTGAGTATCGAAGCAGCGCCATGGGTGAGGTCCCGCCGACGGAATGCTGGACCGAGCTCTGGGTGCTGGACGATCGGCGGGTCGAGGAAGCCCGAACTATTCTGGCTCACCCGGAACATGAGCCCCTCCATGAACAGCCGTCCACGACCTGTGGTCGCTGTGGGGAGCGGATCGAAGGGCCCTTCGACCGCTGCTGGAAATGCGGGACAGCCCGGCCGGTCGAGGCGGACGGAAAGGAGATACGATGACACTGGACGTTGCACGAATTGCCAAGCTGCTTACCCAGGCGGGCACGGCGCATCATGAGTACGAGCAGACGCAACTCAGGGGTAAGACCGACGCCGCCTGGGCGGACTGGTACGCTGATTTCCTGGTCACCCATGGGGTGCGGGACATCGTCGGAGCGACGGTGACGCCCCGACAGCTCAGCGTTGGCCTTGCCCAGGCGACCGAGTCCCACAAGAAGGAACAGACGGGCCTGGCATGGGCCGAGTACACGGCCGCCAAAATCGCCGAGGCCTTCGCGACAGTTTCCAAATCCTAGGTCAATAAAACGTTCCAGGTCCCACGTTCCACAAGGGCACATTCCCGTGGAACCTGGGACTCAGAACCCGGAACGCTACCTCTTTTCATTCCCGCCGAGCATCGCTCTCGATCAACGCCTCTTGTAGCGCCTGCATGCCAACGCCCCAGGTGCTGCGCGCCGCTCCCTCGTCTTGGCCGTAAGCCACAATCAGGGCCGTCAAGCTCCAGCCACTGATACCCTTCACATGAAAGATCGTGGGGTGAACCTCGAGCACGATGTCCAACGAGAGGCGTCGCTGCAGGGTGTCGCACGCCAGTTGCAGCAACTCCGACGTGCGACCCTTGAGAAATTCAGCCAGGTCCATGAGGGCCTTTCTCTCGTTTTGTAACAGCCGCGCATAGCAGAAGGTGAGGAAGGAGGTCAGGGCGGTTTGGTCGTCCGGCTGGCCGACGCGAACAAAGACCTGATCGGCGGCCAGCGACATCAGCGAGCAGTCCGCTGCGTTGATCGCGCGCAGTAGGGCACATGTCTCGGGCCATCCGAGGCAGGGGGGCAGGACGGGCACCCATTCGGGATGGGTCTTCAGGTCAACGAAATTCGATTCGGGCGTGCCGTCATTGTTGGGAATGCCGTAGGGCACGTGGAATACGTCATCGCGCTGCGAGATACGGATACCCATGTGCGCAGGCTCGGGGGCGACGGAGACGCATTCTAGCGGGTTTCAGGCGCTGGCGAAACAGGAAGATTGGGAAGCCCGCAACGCGCCTGTTGCGTCCGGGCCAGGCCCTGCGTTCGCCGGCGACCCCCCTCGATTGTAGTGGTTGTAACCTGTCAGCGGTCTCCGTTAAGAGGAAAGTCTGCTCGTGTCACACAACAGGAACCTAAGATAAAACACGAGCATATTATTTTATGTTCCTGTTTTGACAGGAGATTCTAGATGTACATTATGCGGGTTGCCATTATCGCCTTCCTGGCGTTTTCTGCCGGCCTCCACGGTGCCAGCGCGGTCGAGCCGATCGAGGAAGCTTTCGGACTGAGGATTGGGGCGGAATTCGTCCCGGCAGAGGGCCCTGAGGCCTACACCATCTTGAACGGCATCCGCGCCTATTACTTTGCGCCGGAGTCACCCTCCCCGTTCTTCACGTTGTACCTCGCCCAGATCACTCCGATCACCCACCTCGTGCATACGGTTATCGCCATCGGGCCGGGCCCGGATCTGCCAACCTGTCTGCAGCGCCGCGCCGACTTGATGCCCGATCTCAGAGAGCGCTACGGCACGTCCTTCAACTTTGAGCCGCCGGCGGGGCCTGTCTACGAGAAGGACTACGAGATCATCCTGCAAGCGGATCAGAAGCGTGGCGTGGGGGTGACGTGCGGGGGGAATGCGGATGTGATCCTGCAGATCATCTACGTGGACGATGTGCTCTCCGACCTGGCGGAACTGGAACGCCTGCAGCTCGCGAGCGAGAAGACCGGAAAGCTGGTTCTCTAACGATCAAGTTCTAGCAGAGGGTCGAGTGGGCCCTGTTTCGGTCACTCATGCTTGAGCACGCCGTTAGACGGGGCTGAGCTCGAGCTCCTCGTCCACCTCGGGCGGGTCGGTGCGGGCCTTCAGGTCCGAATGGACGACGATGGCGGCAGCAAGAAAGAGCATGGTGACGGCAACCTGGGTCGCGAGTTGAATCGCGCCTGTGACGATACCCCCTCCACCCTGCAGGGTTAGGATCGACGTCGTCATTTCGGCGCCGAGCGAGAATGCCAGCCCGATCAGAAACACCAGGAGAAAGCTGATTGTGGCGTGTCCCATGTGGGGGAGCACGAGGTCGAAGCAGCGGCGCAGGCCGCTGAAGGGTCCCCGTCCTTCGAGGACCACGGTCGCGTGGTAGATCGAACCGAAGACCAACATCAAGAACATCGTGCCAAGCGTCATGACCACACTGAGGACGCCACCAACGAACCCCAGGCACAGCGAGCCCAGGAACATGGCGAGGAAGGCAATCACGTTGGCCCAGAAATAGGACCACCACCGGCCGACACCAAGGCCCAGAGACTCTCCGACCGACATTTCCCGCCCCGTCAGGACGCTCCCCACCCGCCCCCAGATCCCGCAGGTGATAATCAGCCCTACGATGATGAACGGAATGCTAATGAGCAGGGCCGTTTTGCCCATGGACATCAGCGCCTGCACATCGAGGCCCCGAAGGGCGTCCAGACTCATCTGGCCGGATCCGGTGTGGACCAGAAACAGCGTGTAGACCCAGCCGAAGGTGAGGCCGATCCCCAGCAGGAGGTGGGGGATCACTTTAAGGAGTCCGGCACCTCCGACGCTGACGCTCGAGCGTAGAATCTCTCCGGCAGTTCGCGGTCGAACGGCTGTGGTCACCAAGTCCAACCTCCCCTCGCGATAAGCCTTAGGAAGCCTACCTTAGGCCAAGAATTCCGTCAAAGCTCATGCAGATTCAAGCGGATGTCTTTGATCGCCATGGCTGGGACGGCCGCATCTGGACATCGACGGAGCGCTTGGTTAATCTTGGCCGCACGTAGATGGACCGGCGGGAAAGTGAGACGCCGGCGAGCATGACATCCCGACCCAAGAGACCCACGAGCACGATCCTGGCGTTATGCGCCCTGGCCCTCGCGCCGGGCCTCCAGTCCTGCGCGCACCAGCACAAGCAGGAGCCTGGCGGGCCCGCCATCGATGCCGGGATGCGGGTGACGATGGAGTATACGATCAGAGGCGCGGACGAGACGGTCCTCAGAACGACCGCGGACGACGCTCCGTTCTCCTACGTGCACGGCCGAGGCGAGCTCCGGCCCTCCCTGGAGCGGGGGTTGACCGGCATGCGCCGCGGCGAGACGGCGCGCGTCCGGGTCGCTGCGGGCGAGGCCTTCGGTCTCCACAATGCCGCGAAGGTCGTGACGCTTCCCCGCACGCGGTTCCCGCCCGACGTGGCCGTCGGTGCGGAGTACGAGGATCAAATCGGGCGCATGCTGCGCGTGATCGAGCTTGATCAAGAGTCGGTGACCGTGGACTGGAACCATCCGCTGGCGGGGCAGGATCTCATCGTGGAGGTCCTCATCCTGGACGTGCAGAAGCCGGACCCGTGACCACCGCTTTTCCTGGCTTCCGCGGGAAGCACAACGGGTTGGGGTGCGGAACGAGACGAACAGCGATCAACATCGTGGGAGGTGATGCATGGCGACGAAAAAGAAGGCTCGACGCGGGCGACCACAAGGCCGTCAGCGATCCAAGAGCCGGGGCCGGGGGGGGATCTCCTCCCCGGGCCGCAGCGTCAAGACCGATCTGGAGGCGCTCACGGAACGGCTCGACATGATGTTGCCCGAGCTGATCGCGCGCGTGGCGGCGGCCGAGCACCTGCTGGTGGAGAAGGGAATCTGTTCCCACGAGGACCTCGTGAGGTCCAGGCGGTTCATCGATGAGCAGGAGAGCTGGTGAGCCGCTCCGGGTCGGTTTGGCAACGTTCTCTTACTCGAGACATACGTACCCGGTGTCGATGGTGACGCAGCGCCGGCTCCTGTCGTCGATGGTCCCGTTCCTGGCGGGCTCCCCGTCGGCTGACTCGACGGGTGCCTCAGCCGGCCCCCTATCCGTCTGGGCCTGTGTGAGCGGCTGCACGCCCGGGGCTCGGGTGCTCTTCACCACCAACCAGCGAAAGGTGCCGCTGCCCCGTTCGAGAATTTCGATGTCCAGCGCATAGCCATCCGAGGTCAAGCCTGTGCACAGGAAAGTACGGTCTGCCTCACCCGTCAAGCCCGCGGGACACATCACGCGAAGCGTGGCCCCTCCTGCCTGTGGCGTAAAGTCGGCTTCGATGCGGGAGGCCAGCGCCGCCGCCGTCATCGTGTTCTTCCCGGTGCTGAAATCGCTCGAAAACTCGACCTGGCAGCCGCCCAGCAAGAGGCAGCAGAAGGGCACGAGCAGCCGGTTGATCACGTGGTGTGGCATGGGCAATGGACGCCTGCATCTCGGGGCCCCGCGCTCGGCTTGGCCCGCTTCCCAAACAAAAATTGTAGCAGATCACGGAGCCCGCTTCGGCAGGTGGCCGGCAAGTGTCTGGCGCGGCGCGTTTATGAGTGTGGTGCGGGGCGCGGCGTTGTTGGAGGAGGCTCATTGAGCAAGCGGAGCGTGCAGAAGCGCCGGTGGATGGCGTCGAGGATGGTCCGGCGCAGGTCGTGGCGATAGGGGCTGAGCGTATCGTCGCGCAGGTAGCGATCGACCGTCCTGGGGAGGCGCCTCCACCACGCCTCGGCGAAACCGCGGGCCAATCGGGCGGCGCCCTCGCGTGTGTCGAGGAGCTGGCGGATCTCCCGCTCGAAAAAGTCGACATGCACTTCTTCATCCTCGAGAATCGGCCCCAGGTCCGGCCGCAATCCTATCAGTAGCTTTGCAAACTCCAGCCCCAGTGCCTCATAGCCGAACAGGTGCACCGCGAGGGCCGCCCATTGGTGCGGCACGCGGGGCAGCGCCGGTTTCTCACGGGCGCGTGTGCCCAGGGATGCCTCGAATTCCCGGAGGTGCCGCGCCTCGTCCTGCTCGTGACGGTCTAGAAAACGCCGCACGTGCGGCGGGACATCCGTCGCCTTGGCGGCCTTGACGGCCCACATGGCCATCGCTTCGGCCTTGACGAAGCGCTCCAGAAGGGCGCGCTCACAGGTGTGCGGTAAGGGGCTCGTCATGGCGGGAAAGTGCTCTCGATATCGACAGGACCTCCAGGCTGCGGCGTCGCATTGTACACGAGCCGCAGCCGGTTCTCCTCCCCGTGTCGCACTCGCGCTTGCTTTTGAAGGGACGCGCCAGTAGGCTGACCCCGCCCGCAACCCATCGAATAGGAAGGGCGATGCCGACAGAGACACATGAGTACCGTGAGCACCTGGAGTTTGCACGACGCCTCGCGCGGGAGGCGGCTGGCGTCATCATGCCGTTCTTCAAGTCCGTCGCCGTGGAGCACAAGAGCGACGGGACCGAGGTCACCGAGGCGGACCGTCGCGCGGAGGAACGTATCCGGGGGGAGATCATGCGGGCGCATCCGAATGCCGCCGTGCTGGGCGAAGAGTTCGGAGGAGATCACCAGCCGGTGTCCGGTGACCAATGGATCGTCGACCCGCTGGACGGCACGGCCTCCTTCGTGCTCGGGCTACCGACCTTCGGCACGCTCATCGGATTGTTGCGCGAAGGCGATCCCGTTGTCGGCGTGGTGCACATGCCGGCGCTGGGGGAGACGGTCTACGCTGCCAAGGGAGCGGGCTGCTGGTTCGAGCTCGAAGGCGAGACCCCCGCGCGCCTCCAGTGCGAACCCGTCGGGTCGCTGGGCAAGGCCTTCGTGTCGGCTGGCGGGATTCAGGCATCCCGTCTGCAGCCGATTCAGGGACGTCCTGCCTATCCGCTGGATCTGGTCGTGGCAGGAGCCAGGAAGTTCCGTATCGTGAGCGATTGCATCCAGCACGTCCTCGTGTGCCGACAACGGCTCCACGTGGCGATCGATCCCGTGATGTCGCCGTGGGACAGCGCCGCGCTCGTGCCCTGCGTGCGCGAAGCCGCGGGGGTGGTCAGCAGTCTCACAGGGGGTGATGAAAACGTCGTCTTTGCGGGCAGCCTTCTCAGCGCGGCGGACCGCGCCCTCCACCAGGAAGTCATCTCTGTAATCACGCGGCCGTGACCGTACCCACATAACACCTGCCAGAAGGTCCGCCCCGCCTGTCACAGGACGCAGGCCACCCGAAGGCCGGATTCTCCCAATGGGAGAGCCTGTGGGATCGAGACGTTCTGTCTCATCGCGGACAACTTGTCAGATTAGCCTAACCGTTTGATTTTGCTGTTGTCTGAATAGGAACAGGGCGACGAACTTTCCCCACGGCTCCCACCGGCGTGATGACGGGCCGCTGGAACAGGCCACTTCACTGCCTCGGAACGATCAAACAAATCAATGAGATAACAATGGCGGTGGCGCATGATTTTGCGCGGCTTCGCCATGGTATGGCGGTTGCTCTATCCGGCCCTTCGACTCCAGCAGGCACAGCGCCGGGCGGCCCCTTTCGACCCTTGTGAACCGGCCTGATCTTGCGGGACGAGCCAGAAGGGAGCCGACGCAACCATGCCAATCATCGAGCGAGACCCCTGGCGCACCCAGTACTTTGAGGGTGTGCCCTGTCCCGACGACGTCACGATCCCCACCGATGACGGCGACGCCTACGAGCTTTTCCCAGCTCACCGGTGGGTCTACAACAAAATGCTGATCTGCGAGACTCAGGGGCTCGCCCACGCGCCGCACGGTCTCCTTCCGCCGAGATTTCCTGTCTTTAGCAAGCCCATTTACAACATGAAGGGCATGGGCACGGGCAGCGCAGTGTTCGAGACTCCCGAGGACTATGAGCGCAGGCAGCAACCCGGGCACATGTGGATGCCGCTGCTGTTCGGCGAGCATGTCAGCACCGATGTGGCAATCCGCGAGGGCGAGCCCCTCTGGTGGCGTCACGCGATCGGCAAGGCCCTCGGCAACGGGATGTTCGATTATTGGACGGTCCTGGCCGAGCCTCGGCCGCACCTCGAAAGCTACCTCGGCGCATGGCTCCGGAAATATCTTAGAGGCTATGCGGGCATCGTCAACTTCGAGACGATCGGCGGCACGATCATCGAGTGCCACCTGCGCATGAGTGATCAGTGGGTGGATCTCTATGGGCTCGGCTGGGTCGACCACATGGTGACGCTCTATGCCAATCGGCAGTGGACCTACCGGGATGCCGATAGACGTACCGGCTACAGCGTGGTGCTGTTCGGCGAGCACGGCCTGCGCTATCCGAAAGTCAGCGCGGACGTCGTGGCGGCCTGCCTGGCGCAGACGGGGGTCTCGAGCATCCAAATCCCCTTCCACCAGGACAAGGCGCCGGAGCTCCACGCCATGCCTCCGGGCGGCTTCCGTCTGGCGATCGTGAACTGCTGGGATCTCGAAGCGGGCGTGCTCGTCCGTGAGCGGCTCCGGCAGGCGTTCATGGGAACGGATCATCAGGGAATCGTGACCCCGACCCCGCTTCAGTCGCCGGCGACGGAGCGCGCGGCGTAATAGGAGTCCGGCGCTCGCACAGGGCGCCAATGGCTCGTCGCCGGCGTGGTCGCTCTGCTATGATACGCGGGCGTGCTCGTCCCGCGGAACGGCGGAGCCCAAATGCAAGTCGTCAGCGCCCTTCCCCACCCGATCAAGGAAATCGAGAACTGCTGGATTCCCATGCCGGACGGCTGCCGGCTGGCCGCGCGCATCTGGATGCCGGAGGACGCGGCGCGCGCTCCCGTGCCGGCCATCCTCGAATACATTCCCTATCGGAAGCGCGATTTCACGCGTGGGCGCGACGAGCCCATGCATCGGTACTTCGCCGGGCACGGCTATGCGGCCGTGCGCGTGGACGTGCGCGGCTCCGGCGACTCGGACGGGATCCTCGTCGATGAGTATGTCCAGCAAGAACAGGACGACGCGGTGGAGGTGATCCGCTGGATTGCCGCCCAGCCCTGGTGCGGCGGGGCGGTTGGCATGATGGGCAAGTCGTGGGGCGGGTTCAACAGCCTTCAAGTGGCCGCGCTCCAACCGCCTGCGCTGAAGGCCATTATCACCGTCTGCTCGACAGATGATCGCTATGCCGATGATGCGCATTACATGGGCGGTTGTCTCCTCGATGAGAACCTGACATGGGGATCCGTGCTGCTGACCTTCAACGCCTACCCACCGGATCCGGAGGTCGTCGGCCCTCGTTGGCGGCGGATGTGGCTGGAGCGTTTGGAGCACGCCGTCCTGTTTCCGGAAGCCTGGCTCCGGCACCAACGCCGGGACGGGTACTGGAAGCACGGATCGGTTTGCGAGGCCTTCGATCGGATCCGCTGTGCGGTCTACGCGATCGGAGGCTGGGCTGATGCCTACACCAACGCGATCCCCAGGCTGCTGGCCGGGCTACAGGTTCCGCGGAAGGGGCTGGTTGGTCCCTGGGCGCACGTCTACCCGCACAACGGGATTCCTGGACCGGCGATCGGGTTCCTGCAGGAGGCCCTACGGTGGTGGGACCAGTGGCTCAAAGGTGCGGAGACCGGCATCATGGACGAGCCCATGTACCGCGTGTGGATGCAGGAGAGCGTGCCGCCGCGGGCCTATTACGCGACGCGGCCCGGGCGCTGGGTGGCGGAAGCATCCTGGCCCTCAGCGCGGGTCGAGTGGCGGCGTCTGTTTCTGAATGAAGGGTGGTTGGACGACCGCGCGCAGCCCGAATGCGGCTTGAGTCTTTGCTCGCCCCAAACCATCGGAATGGCGGGGGGTGACTGGTGCGGGTTCGGGGAAGAAGGCGAAATGGCGACGGATCAACGGGACGAGGATGCGCGGTCACTCGCGTTCGATTCCCGGCCGCTCCGGGATCGTTTGGAAATCCTCGGCGCGCCCGTGGCCGTGCTGGAGCTGACGGTCGACAAGCCGAGCGCTCTCCTTGCGGTGCGTGTGAACGACGTGGGGCCGGACGGCGCGTCGACGCGCGTCACATATGGATTGTTCAATTTGACGCACCGCGAGAGCCACGAGTACCCGACGCCACTCGAGCCAGGAAAACGCTATGCGGTGCGAATCCAGCTCAACGATATCGCCCACGCCTTTCCCGCCGGTCACCGTCTCCGATTGGCGATCTCGACCTGCTATTGGCCGGTCGCCTGGCCGTCGCCGCAGCCGGTCACGTTGACTCTTTACGCAGGCGTGAGCGCGCTGGAGCTCCCGGTGCGGCCGCCTCGTCCCGAGGATGACGCGCTCCCCCCGTTCGCCCGAGCCGAGGCAGCGCCTTCGGATGTGGAGTCGGCATTGGGCGTCCGAACCGCCCGCCGCTCCATCGAACGCGATGACGCGCGCCTTGAGACGACCTACACCATCGCCAGTGATGAGGGCGACAATTTGACCCGCGTGCGCGTCGAGCCCATTGAGTTGGACATTGCTCAGCGAAGTCTCAAGCGCTACGTCATCCGGGACGACGACCCACTTTCTGCCCAGGCCGAGGTGGAGTACATCACCGTCCTGCGTCGCGGCGACTGGGGGACCCGGATCGAAACGCACAGCCGCCTCACCTGCTCGTCCGAAGCCTTTCGGCTTCACGCCTCGCTGGACGCCTACGAGCAGGGCACCCGCATCTTCTCCAAGCGCTGGGACCGGTCCGTTCCGCGGGACATGGTGTAGAGAGACGTGACGTCTGGCTATGCTGTTCAGAAGGAAAGGGAGGGGGGATCACACTGATTGGAGCGCCCATCCGAGGCGCGCCAGATAATTTTACGGAAGGACCATCACAGTGTCTTCGCCAAGACTCTCAGCCATCCTGACCACCAACCGCTCCGCCTCCGGGAAGGGCATGGGATCCACCCAGTAACTGCCCGTTCTCGCGCCGATGGCAAACCCCCACGGTCGGAGGCCCTCAGGAAAT